>NZ_VIWT01000001.1:5605000-5905000 GCF_007829815.1 Kitasatospora viridis
TGGTTGATGGTTCGTCAGTACTGCTCTTCGGGGCGTGGAACGCGGATGTTGATGCTGGTGTGTCGGGCACGTTGTTGGGTCCTGAGGGAACGGAAACGTTGTCTCAGTGCCGGTCCCATGTGAGGTGCCTTCGGGTGTCGAGTGTGGGTGTCTGGTCGTTGTTTGAGAACTGCACAGTGGACGCGAGCATCTGTGGCCAAGTTTTTAAGGGCGCACGGTGGATGCCTTGGCACCAGGAACCGATGAAGGACGTGGGAGGCCGCGATAGGCCCCGGGGAGCTGTCAACCGAGCTTTGATCCGGGGGTGTCCGAATGGGGAAACCCGGCAGTCGTCATGGGCTGTCACCCATACCTGAACACATAGGGTATGTGGAGGGAACGCGGGGAAGTGAAACATCTCAGTACCCGCAGGAAGAGAAAACAACCGTGATTCCGGGAGTAGTGGCGAGCGAAACCGGATGAGGCTAAACCGTAGTGGTGTGAGACCCGGCAGGGGTTGCCACTTCGGGGTCGTGGGAAAGTTCTTCAGTCGTCTGCCGGCGGCTGGGTGAGTCAGAAACCGTATGGATAGTCGAAGGACATGCGAAAGGTCCGGCGTAGAGGGTAAGACCCCCGTAGGCGAAATCTGTACGGCTCACTTGAGCTTCTCCCAAGTAGCACGGAGCCCGAGAAATTCCGTGTGAATCTGGCGGGACCACCCGCTAAGCCTAAATATTCCCTGGTGACCGATAGCGGATAGTACCGTGAGGGAATGGTGAAAAGTACCGCGGGAGCGGAGTGAAATAGTACCTGAAACCGTGTGCCTACAAGCCGTGGGAGCGTCGTTCGTCAGCTTGCTGGCGGGCCGTGACTGCGTGCCTTTTGAAGAATGAGCCTGCGAGTTTGCGGTGTGTAGCGAGGTTAACCCGTGTGGGGTAGCCGTAGCGAAAGCGAGTCCGAATAGGGCGGTTGAGTTGCATGCCCAAGACCCGAAGCGGAGTGATCTAGCCATGGGCAGGTTGAAGCGCGGGTAAGACCGTGTGGAGGACCGAACCCACCAGGGTTGAAAACCTGGGGGATGACCTGTGGTTAGGGGTGAAAGGCCAATCAAACTCCGTGATAGCTGGTTCTCCCCGAAATGCATTTAGGTGCAGCGTCGCGTGTTTCTTGCCGGAGGTAGAGCACTGGATAGGCGATGGGCCTCACCGGGTTACTGACCTTAGCCAAACTCCGAATGCCGGTAAGTGAGAGCGCGGCAGTGAGACTGTGGGGGATAAGCTCCATGGTCGAGAGGGAAACAGCCCAGAACACCGACTAAGGTCCCTAAGCGTGTGCTAAGTGGGAAAGGATGTGGAGTCGCAGAGACAACCAGGAGGTTGGCTTAGAAGCAGCCACCCTTGAAAGAGTGCGTAATAGCTCACTGGTCAAGTGATTCCGCGCCGACAATGTAGCGGGGCTCAAGTACACCACCGAAGTCGTGTCATTGCAGCATGAGGGCCAACGCCCGCTGTGATGGGTAGGGGAGCGTCGTGTGCCGGGTGAAGCGGCCGAGGAATCGAGTCGTGGACGGTATACGAGTGAGAATGCAGGCATGAGTAGCGATACAAGAGTGGGAAACTCTTGCGCCGATTGACCAAGGGTTCCTGGGTCAAGCTGATCTGCCCAGGGTAAGTCGGGACCTAAGGCGAGGCCGACAGGCGTAGTCGATGGACAACGGGTTGATATTCCCGTACCCGCTTTGAAGCGCCAACGCTGAACCTCTGAATGCTAAAGCCGTGAAGCCGGCCTGGAGTCTTCGGACGAAGGGACGTGGTGGAGCCGCTGATCCAACAGGGTAGTAGGTGAGCGATGGGGTGACGCAGGAAGGTAGTCCAGCCCGGGCGGTGGTTGTCCCGGGGTAAGGGTGTAGGACGTCGTGTAGGCAAATCCGCACGACATATAGTCTGAGACCTGATGCCGAGCCGATTGTGGTGAAGTGGATGATCCTATGCTGTCGAGAAAAGCCTCTAGCGAGTTTCATGGCGGCCCGTACCCCAAACCGACTCAGGTGGTCAGGTAGAGAATACCGAGGCGTTCGGGTGAACTATGGTTAAGGAACTCGGCAAAATGCCCCCGTAACTTCGGGAGAAGGGGGGCCGGAACTGGTGATGGCACTTGCTGCTTGAGCTGGGGCCGGCCGCAGAGACCAGCGAGAAGCGACTGTTTACTAAAAACACAGGTCCGTGCGAAGCCGTAAGGCGATGTATACGGACTGACGCCTGCCCGGTGCTGGAACGTTAAGGGGACCGGTTAGCTCTGTTTCGATGGGGCGAAGCTGAGAACTTAAGCGCCAGTAAACGGCGGTGGTAACTATAACCATCCTAAGGTAGCGAAATTCCTTGTCGGGTAAGTTCCGACCTGCACGAATGGCGTAACGACTTCTCGACTGTCTCAACCATAGGCCCGGTGAAATTGCATTACGAGTAAAGATGCTCGTTTCGCGCAGCAGGACGGAAAGACCCCGGGACCTTTACTATAGCTTGATATTGGTGTTCGGTTCGGCTTGTGTAGGATAGGTGGGAGACTTTGAAGCAGTGACGCCAGTCATTGTGGAGTCGCCGTTGAAATACCACTCTGGTCGTGCTGGATGTCTAACCTGGGTCCGTGATCCGGATCAGGGACAGTGTCTGGTGGGTAGTTTAACTGGGGCGGTTGCCTCCTAAAGAGTAACGGAGGCGCCCAAAGGTTCCCTCAGCCTGGTTGGCAATCAGGTGTTGAGTGTAAGTGCACAAGGGAGCTTGACTGTGAGACCGACGGGTCGAGCAGGTGCGAAAGCAGGGACTAGTGATCCGGCGGTGGCTTGTGGAAGCGCCGTCGCTCAACGGATAAAAGGTACCCCGGGGATAACAGGCTGATCTTCCCCAAGAGTCCATATCGACGGGATGGTTTGGCACCTCGATGTCGGCTCGTCGCATCCTGGGGCTGGAGTAGGTCCCAAGGGTTGGGCTGTTCGCCCATTAAAGCGGTACGCGAGCTGGGTTTAGAACGTCGTGAGACAGTTCGGTCCCTATCCGCTGTGCGCGTAGGAGTGTTGAGAAGGGCTGTCCCTAGTACGAGAGGACCGGGACGGACGAACCTCTGGTGTGCCAGTTGTCCTGCCAAGGGCATGGCTGGTTGGCTACGTTCGGGAGGGATAACCGCTGAAAGCATCTAAGCGGGAAGCCTGCTTCGAGATGAGCACTCCCACCTCCTTGAGAGGGTAAGGCTCCCAGTAGACGACTGGGTTGATAGGCCGGATGTGGAAGCCCTGTAAGGGGTGGAGCTGACCGGTACTAATAGGCCGAGGGCTTGTCCTCAGTTGCTCGCGTCCACTGTGTTGTTCTGAAACAACGACCCCCACCGTTAGTGTTGGGTGGGTGCGGTTGACAGTTTCATAGTGTTTCGGTGGTCATAGCGTGAGGGAAACGCCCGGTTACATTCCGAACCCGGAAGCTAAGCCTTACAGCGCCGATGGTACTGCAGGGGGGACCCTGTGGGAGAGTAGGACGCCGCCGAACAATCTTTCAGAAGAAGCCCCCATCACTTGGTGATGGGGGCTTCTTCGCGTTTCCGGATGGGGCCGGGTAAAGTCGGCCCAGCACCGTCGCCGTACCGTACAGAGGAGGCCCCCGAGTGGAGGTCCAGGAGACGCGAGTCCAGACCGACCGCGTCCTCACCATCCCGAACCTGCTGAGCATGGCCCGGCTGGTCGGGGTGCCGGTCTTCCTCTGGCTCATTCTCTGGCCGGAGTTCGGGGGCCCGAAGAACGACGGCTGGGCGTTGCTGATCTTGCTGTTCAGCGGGGTGAGCGACTACCTCGACGGAAAGCTGGCCCGGCGCTGGGGGCAGATCAGCCGGCTCGGCCAGCTGCTGGACCCGCTGGCCGACCGCCTCTACATCTTCTCCACCCTGCTGGGCCTCACCTGGCGCGGCATCCTGCCGTGGTGGCTGACCGCGATCCTGCTGGCCCGCGACGTCTTCATCAGCACGCTGCTGCCGATTCTGAACCGGCACGGCTACGGGCCGTTGCAGGTGAGTTTTCTGGGCAAGGCGGCGACCTTCAATCTGATGTACGCCTTTCCGCTTCTGCTGCTGGGGCACGGAAGCGGGTGGATCCACAGCACCGCGGCGGTGGTCAGCTGGGCATTCATCGGGTGGGGGACGGTGCTCTACTGGTGGGCCGCGATCCTCTACGCGATGCAGACGCGACAGATCGTCAAGGCCGCCGGGGTAACGTCCGGCTAGCGCGCGGCTAATCGGGCCGAGTTAATCGTCGGACCCGCGCGTCGGATCATTTCATCCGGGTAGATGAGTCCTGGAACGGTTTGATGGACGAGGAGTCCATTGCCGCGAAGGAGGACGCACCCGCAATGAAAGCCGTTGTGATGGCAGGAGGCGAGGGAACTCGTCTCCGACCGATGACTTCCAGCATGCCGAAGCCGCTCCTGCCGGTCGCCAATCGTCCGATCATGGAGCACGTGCTCAGGCTGCTCAAGCGGCACGGCCTCACCGACACGGTGGTCACCGTCCAGTTCCTCGCCTCGCTGGTGAAGAACTACTTCGGGGACGGTGAGGATCTTGGCATGAACCTCACCTACGCGAACGAGGAGATTCCACTGGGCACTGCCGGGAGCGTCAAGAACGCGGAGGACGCGCTCCGCGACGACTCGTTCCTGGTGATCTCCGGTGACGCACTGACGGATTTCGATCTTTCCGAGCTGATCGCCTTTCACCGGGAGAAGGGCGCACTGGTCACCGTGTGCCTCACCAGGGTGCCCAATCCACTTGAATTCGGAATCACCATCGTCGACGACGAGGGTCGGGTGGAGCGGTTCCTGGAGAAGCCGACATGGGGTCAGGTCTTCTCGGACACCGTCAACACCGGTATCTACGTGATGGAGCCGGAGGTCTTCGACTACGTCGCGGCCGGCACCTCGGTGGACTGGTCGAGTGACGTCTTCCCGCAGCTGCTCAAGGAGGGCAAGCCGGTCTACGGCTACGTCGCCGAGGGCTACTGGGAGGACGTGGGCACCCACGAGAGCTACGGCAAGGCCCAGGCCGACGTGCTGGAGGGCAAGGTCGAGGTCGAGCTCGACGGGTTCGAGATCTCTCCGGGTGTCTGGGTGGCCGAGGGTGCGGAGGTGGACCCGGAGGCGATCCTGCGCGGCCCGCTCTACATCGGTGACTACGCCAAGGTCGAGGCCGGCGTGGAGCTGCGCGAGCACACCGTGCTCGGCAGCAACGTCGTGGTGAAGCGCGGTGCGTTCCTGCACAAGGCCGTGGTGCACGACAACGTGTACATCGGCCCGCAGACCAACCTGCGCGGCTGCGTGGTGGGCAAGAACACCGACGTGATGCGCGCGGCCCGGATCGACGACGGTGCGGTGATCGGCGACGAGTGCCTGATCGGCGAGGAGTCGATCATCGCGACCGGCGTCCGGGTCTACCCGTTCAAGACCATCGAGGCCGGGGCCTTCGTCAACACCTCGGTGATCTGGGAGTCGCGGGGCCAGGAGCACCTGTTCGGCACCCGCGGCGTCTCCGGGATCCTCAACGTGGAGATCACCCCGGAGCTCGCGGTCCGGCTGGCCGGCGCCTACGCGACCACGCTGAAGAAGGGCGCCACCGTCACCATCGCCCGTGACCACTCGCGTGGTGCGCGGGCGCTCAAGCGGGCGATGATCTCCGCGCTGCAGACCAGTGCGATCGACGTCCGCGACCTGGAGAACGTGCCGATGCCGGTGGCCCGGCAGCACACGGCGCGCGGCAGCGCGGGCGGGATCTTCCTGCGCACCACCCCGGGCGTGTCGGACTCGCTGGACATCCTGTTCTTCGACGAGCGCGGCGCCGACCTGTCGCAGGCCGGGCAGCGCAAGCTCGACCGGGTCTACGCCCGGCAGGAGTTCCGCCGCGCGTTCCCGGGCGAGATCGGCGACCTGACCTTCCCGTCCAGCGTCTTCGACTCGTACGCGGGCAACCTGTTGCGGACCATCGACACCAGCGGGGTCCGGGAGGCCGGGCTCAAGGTGGTGGTGGACACCGCGCACGGCAGCGCCGGCCTGGTGCTGCCGAGCATCCTCGGCCGACTCGGGGTCGAGGCGCTGAGCGTCAACAGCGGTCTGGACGAGGCCCGGCCGACCGAGGACGCCGAGGAGCGCCGGGCCGGCCTGGCCCGGCTGGGTGCGCTGGTCGCCTCCTCCCGCGCGGCCTTCGGGGTGCGCTTCGACACGGTCGGCGAGCGGGTCTCCTTCGTCGACGAGCTGGGCCGGGTGATCGACGACGACCGGGCACTGCTGGTGCTGCTCGACCTTGTCGCCGCCGAACGGCGCAGCGGCCAGGTGGCCCTGCCGGTGACAACCACCCGGATCGCCGAGCAGGTGGCGGCCTACCACGGCACCCAGGTGCGGTGGACCAGCACCTCGTTGGACGACCTGGCCAAGGCGGCCGCGGCCGAGGGCACGATCTTCGGCGGCGACGGGCGCGGCGGCTACGTGGTGCCGGAGTTCAGCGGCGGTCTGCTGGACGGTGCGGCGGCCTTCGTCCGGCTGGTCGGCCTGGTGGCCCGCACTCAGCTGACCCTCAGTCAGATCGACGCCCGGATCCCGCAGGCCCACATGGGCCGGCGGGACATCGCCACTCCATGGGCGGCCAAGGGCATGGTGATGCGGTCGGTGGTCGAGGCGGCGGGCAACCGCAGGCTGGACACCACCGACGGCGTGCGGGTGGTCGAGGCGGACGGCCGGTGGACCCTGGTGCTGCCGGACCCGGCCGAGGCGGTCACCCACCTGTGGGCCGAGGGCCCGGACGACGAGGCCACCCAGGGCCTGCTGGACGAGTGGGCGGCGGTGGTCGACGGCGCCGGGCGGTAATCGTGTACAAGCGCAGCCTGTAGCGGCACGGTGAAACACCGTCGGACGGACGTTCACCCGAACGGAGGGCGTTCGCCCGGCGGTGCCGTGCCGTGCGACGATGTCCGGCATGCCAGCGACGCGATCACCGAACCGACGGGACGGCCGGTACATCCGCCCCGACGCCTCGATGACGCTGCTGACCATGGTGATGGACCAGAGCCTGGACGAGGGCTACGCGGCCGCCGCCCGGGCCAGGGGAGCGGAGGGGCGCAGTCGGCTGCCCGTCAGCACCCGCGGCAAGCTGGTGCTCGCGCTCGGCCTGGCGCTGGCGGCCGTGGTGGTGACGGTCAGTGGGGTGACCGCGCAGAACGACGAACCGGTGCTGGCCAAGGAGCACGACGCCCTAGTGCAGCGGGTCAACGACTCGACCGCGGCGGCGGACAAGCTGCAGAAGCAGGTCGAGGCGGCCCGCACCCAGGTGGAGCAGGAGCAGCAGCGGGCGATCGGCAACGGCGGTGACGGCGGACTGACGGCGCTGAACGGTGCCGTCGGCACCGGCGCGGTCTCCGGGCCGGGCATGAAGCTGGTGATCGACGACGCGGGCGACAGCGGCTCCGGCAGCGCGGTGGACCCGCGCACCGCCGACGGCTTCACCGGTGGCCGGCTGCGCGACCGGGACCTCCAACTGGTCGTCAACGGCCTCTGGGAGGCCGGGGCCGAGGCGGTCTCGATCAACGGCCAGCGGCTCACCGCGCTCTCGCCGATCCGGGCCGCCGGGGACGCCATCCTGGTGGACAACCGGCCGCTGGTGCCGCCGTACACCCTGCTGGCGATCGGGGACGAGAAGCGGCTGCCCGGCGCCTTCCAGGACAGCATGGGCGGACGCTACCTGCGGATCCTCCAGGAGAGCTTCGGCATCAAGGAGACCAGCAGCCCGCAGCACTCGCTGGACCTGCCGGCGGCGGTCGGGTTCACCCTGCGGCTGGCCGTGCCGGTCGCGCCGGACAGTCCCGCGCCCCCTTCACCTTCGACGCCCCCGTCACCTTCCTCCTCCACGCCCGCCGGCGCCGCGCCGTCGGCCGGGGCCAAGCCCTCCAGGACAGGAGCATCCAAGCCGTGATCGCCGTAGTGGGCCTGGTGGTAGGCGTCGTCGTCGGGCTGTTCGTGCAGCCCTCGGTGCCGTCGGCCGTGGTGCCGTACCTGCCGATCGCCGTGGTGGCCGCGCTGGACGCGGTCTTCGGCGGGGTGCGGGCGATGCTGGACGGAGTCTTCGACGACAAGGTCTTCGTGGTCTCCTTCCTCTTCAACGTGATGGTGGCCGCGCTGATCGTCTTCCTCGGTGACCAGCTGGGCGTGGGCTCGCAGCTCTCCACCGGCGTGGTGGTGGTGCTCGGGGTCCGGATCTTCTCCAACGCGGCGGCGATCCGACGCCACGTGTTCCGGGCTTGAGGGCGGCGCGGTGACGAGCGAGCAGGAGCGGCCCGGGCCGGCGGATCCGGAGACCGAGCCCGTACCGGCCGGGGCCGAAGAGATACAGCCCGGGACGGAGTCCGACGAGCCCGTGGGGTCCACGGAGCCGGACGGTGCCGTTGAGTCCGTTGAGTCCGTCGAGTCCGGTGAGTCGGACGAGCCCGCTGAGGTCGCTGAGTCCGTGGAGTCCGCCGAGTCCGGGGAACCGGAGGAGGGGCTCGCCGAGCCCGCCGACCCCGTCCAGCCGTCGTCGGACGGTCGCAAGCGCCTGCGCAGCGCGCTCTGGCCGCCCCGGGCCTCCCGGGGCCAGCTGGTGGTCGCCCTGCTGCTCTTCGCGCTCGGTCTGGGCCTGGCGATCCAGGTGCGCTCGACCAACGACCACAGCGCGCTGCGCGGTGCCCGCCAGGAGGACCTGGTGCGGATCCTGGACGAGCTGGACAGCCGGCAGCAGCGCCTGCAGCAGGAGAAGTCCCAGCTGGACCAGTCGCTGACCCAGCTGCAGACCAGCTCGAACCAGGCGAAGGAGGCCGAGGAACAGACCAAGCAGAAGGCACTGGAACTCGGCGTTCTGGCGGGTACGGTGAAGGCCACCGGTCCGGGGATCGTACTGACGGTCGATGACCCCCAGGGGCAGGTCAAGGCCGATATGCTGCTGGACACCCTGCAGGAACTCCGAGCGGCGGGGGCGGAGGCGATTCAGATCAACGATGTCCGCGTGGTGGCCCACACGTACTTCACCGACCTGCCATCGGGCGGTGAGCAGATCGACGGCAGGACCGTCGCGCAGCCGTACCGGTTCACGGTGATCGGCGACCCGCAGGACCTGACGCCTGCTCTGAACATTCCGGGGGGCATCGTCCGTACTCTGGAGAAAGAGCAGGTGGCCACCAACATCTCGGAGCAGCAGAAGGTGACGGTGGACGCGCTCGTGGCGCCCGCCCCACAGCAGTTCGCCAAGCCGGCGGCGAAGTGACGGGCCGCCCGCCGCTCCGCCGGGGTCCCGCGCTGACGCTCCGTCGGCCGCACCGCTCCTCACCTGCGCCGTCAGACGAACCCCGGTGCGAGCACCGGGAACGGCGTCGGCCACACTGTGAAGTACCACCACTGTCGATGTTCCGGCCGTCAGCCGGGCACGCAGCCTGTCCGAGGTTCTCACCCTGCCCCGCGGGCGGGTCTGTTTCACGCAAGGGGATTCGCCCGTGAGTCTGTTCTCGAAGCTGTTCGGCCGCAACAACCGCCGCGCCGCGGCGGTCGAGGCGCCCACCGCGCGCCACCGCCGGGAGGAGGAGACGGGCCAGGTCCCCGGGATGCGCTCGGCGCCCCAGGACGGCTACCAGACCGCCGGTGACCGGCCGCTCTTCCGCGACGGCGGCTACGGCGCGTCGGTTGACCCCTCGGGTTCGCCGCGCATAGGTTTCCCGTCAGGACCCTCAACCTCTGGTGGAGGGTTTGCCCCGGATCCCTACGCCGGGCACGTCCCAGGGGGAGTGCCGCGCCAGGAGGCAGCGAACATGCACGGCCAGATCGTCTGCCCGCGGTGCGGCAACCACAACCCGGCTACCGCGCGGTTCTGCAACAACTGCGGGACGCCGCTGCGGGTCGCGGGTCCGGAGAGCTCGGTCGAGACCACCTCGACCATCTCGATCTCCGGTCTGGAGTCGTACGACCCGAACGCCACCAGCACCGGCGCCACCCCGACGCTCTCGCCCGAGGTGCTCGCCGCGATCGACGCGCTGCCCCCGGGCTCGGCGCTGCTGATCGTGCTGCGCGGTCCGAACTCGGGCAGCCGGTTCCTGCTGGACGCCGACGTGACCACGGCCGGCCGCCACCCGCAGGGCGACATCTTCCTGGACGACGTCACCGTCTCCCGTCGGCACGTGGAGTTCCGCCGGCAGCCGGCCGGCGGCTTCTCGGTCGCCGACGTGGGCAGCCTGAACGGCACCTACGTCAACCGGGAGGCGATCGACGAGGTCGCGCTGAACAACGGTGACGAGGTGCAGATCGGCAAGTACCGCCTGGTGTTCTTCGCCGGACCGCAGCGGTACTGAGGCAGCTGCACCGGCTGGGCGCCGCCGGTCCGACCCAGGTCGGACCGGCCGCCGAGCACGGGACGGGCTCCGGCACGGGCGGGTGGGGGTTTCCACAGGACGACGGCAGGAGAGCTCGAATGACCTCGAATCAGATCGTGACCCCCCGCCGCCCGGTCGGCCCGCAGCAGCGGGCCGGCGACCGGCGCGGCGGTGACCTGCTCAGCATCGGTGCGGTGCTCGCCTACCTGCGCGAGGACTTCCCCGAGGTGACCATCTCGAAGATCCGCTTCCTGGAGGCGGAGGGGCTGGTCGAGCCCCAGCGGACCCCGTCCGGCTACCGCAAGTTCGGCCCGGCCGACGTCGAGCGGCTGGCCTACGTGCTGCGGATGCAGCGCGACCACTACCTGCCGCTGCGAGTCATCCGCGAGCACCTGGACGCGATCGAGCGCGGCGAAGCCCCACCCGCGCTGCCCCCCGCGGGTGAGCGGCCGGGGCCCCTGGAGCAGGCCGACCGGGAGCTGGACACCCCCGCCCCCGGCGGGGTCCGGCTGGGCCGGGCCGAGCTGCTCGCCGCGGCCGGCGCCGAGGAGCGCGAGCTGGCCGAGTGGGAGTCGTACGGCCTGGTGGTGGCGGGGCCGGACGGCGGCTACGACGCGGACACCCTGCAGATCGCCCGGCTGGTCGCCGAACTCGGCCGGTTCGGCCTGGAGCCGCGCCACCTGCGCCAGGTGAAGGCGGCCGCCGAACGCGAGGTCGCACTGGTGGACCAGGTGGTCGCGCCGCTGCGCCGGCACCGCAATCCGCAGACCCGGGCGCACGCCGAGACCACCGCACGCGAACTGGCCACCCTGGCCGTGCGGCTGCACGCGACCATGGTCCAGGCGGGGCTGCGTGGCCAGGCCCGGTAGCGCCCCGGTGGGGCCGCGCTTTCCTATCCGCGTCCAGGGTCATAGGGTTGCCTTGTGAATGAGCTCGACGTCGTGGGTGTCCGGGTGGAGATGCCCTCCAGTCAGCCGATCGTCCTGCTGCGCGAAGTGGGGGGCGACCGGTACTTGCCGATCTGGATCGGCCCCGGCGAGGCGACCGCGATCGCCTTCGCCCAGCAGGGCATGACTCCGGTGCGCCCGCTCACCCACGACCTCTTCAAGGACGTGCTCGACGCGCTCGGGCAGCAGCTGACCCAGGTGCGGATCACCGACCTGCGGGAGGGCGTCTTCTACGCCGAGCTGGTGTTCTCCGGCGGGGTCGAGGTGAGTGCCCGTCCGTCCGACGCGATAGCGCTGGCGCTGCGCACCGGGACGCCGATCTACGGCGCCGAGGCGGTGCTGGCGGAGGCCGGCATCGCGATCCCGGACGAGCAGGAGGACGAGGTGGAGAAGTTCCGCGAGTTCCTCGACCAGGTCTCGCCGGAGGACTTCGGGGGCAACGCCCAGTAGGGCGGGCGGGCTGGTCAGGGGCCGTGGTTCGGTCCCGATCGCTCCGCACTCGATCAGCTGTTTTGCCAAAGTGTTCGGTCCTACCCACACTAGGGGCACGCGAAACCACTCGACGGGGTGATGTCGTTTCGTCGGCCCGGCGTGGCGATCGTTGACGCGTCTCGGACGACTGCCTACCGTCATGGTTGGCAGCCGGGACGCCCGATCCCGGAATCGGGGCACGGGACGGACGGAGGCAGGCATGAGCAGCGACGACAAGGCTCCCATGACGGGCCCGTGCGCCCTCCACCTGCCGCGTGAGCGCCGCGGACCGGCCGGCACCCGGCAGTTCCCGGTCGCCGAACCGCCGGCCGAACTGCCCCGGGTGGGCCGGTTCCCGGCCGTGCAGCCCGGCCAGCCCGCGATCGAGCGGATCGGGCCGTCCTCCGAACTGCTCGGCTACCGCGGCCCGACGGCCTGTGCGGCGGCCGGCATCACCTACCGCCAGCTGGATTACTGGGCCCGCACCGGGCTGCTGGAACCGAGCGTGCGGACCGCCTACCCGGCCGGCACTCAGCGGCTCTACAGCTTCCGCGACGTGCTGGTGCTGAAGATCGTCAAGCGGCTGCTGGACGCCGGGGTCTCGCTGCAGAACATCCGGGTGGCGGTCACCCATCTGCAGTCCATGGAGCTCTCCGAGCTGGCCGGGCTGACCCTGATGAGCGACGGCGCGACCGTCTACGAGTGCACCTCCGCGCAGCAGGTGGTCGACCTGCTGCAGGGCGGGCAGGGCGTGTTCGGCATCGCGGTGGGCGCGGTGTGGCAGGAGCTGGAGACCACGCTCGGCCGGTTGCACGCCGAGCGCACCGACACCGGCGAGACGCTGCTCGGCGAGGACCCGGGCGACGAGCTCGCCCGGCGCCGCAACCGCGCCGTCTGACGACCCGTCGCCGGCGGTGCCCGTCCGTCCGCCTGACGGCCCCTCAGGCCGCGTCCGGCCGCCTCCCGGAACCGATCGGCCGCCTGATCACGTCCGCACGGATGTACGGGCCAGGGGGGTCCGCGGAGGGGATCGATCATGCGGGTGTCCGGGCTGTTGCGGGGGCGGCGCAGGCAGCGGCGGGTGTTCCAGGCGGTGGTGCTGGGCACCCTGCTGGCCCTGGTGCCCAGCGGCTGGGAGTTCCTGGCGGAGAGCTCCCGGATCCGCACCGTGGCGGACGTGCCGAGCGAGCCGGTCGCGGTGGTCTTCGGCGCGGGGGTGGAGAACGGCGAGCCCTCGGCCTACCTGGCACACCGGCTGGACACCGCGCTGGCGCTCTACCGGGCGGACAAGGTGCGGGCGATCCTGGTGACCGGCGACAACAGCACCCCGAACTACAACGAGCCCGGCGTGATGTACAGCTACCTGGTGGACCACGGGGTGCCCGCGGACCGGGTGGTGCGCGACTACGCGGGCTTCAACACCTGGGACTCCTGCACCAGGGCGCACCGGATCTTCGGGGTGGACCACGCGGTGCTGGTCAGCCAGGACTACCACGTGCGCCGGGCGCTGGCCCTGTGCCGGGCCGCCGGGATCGACTCCTACGCGGTCGGCGCCGCCGAGCCGCACGACGCCACCTGGTACGCGGGGACGGTCCGCGAGCTGCCGGGGGCCGGGAAGGCGATGCTCAGCGCGGCCTTCCACCCCGACCCGACACTGCTCGGCCCCACCGACCCCGGAGTGGCCGAGGCACTGGCGGACGCGGCCGGGCGGCGCTGAGGCCCGCCTGTCACAGCGGTGCGCGATGATCGGAGCGTGCGCACCCTGCCGAGCATCCTGCACCTCGACATGGACGCCTTCTTCGCCTCGGTGGAGCAGGCGGCCAAGCCGAGCCTGCGGGGGAAGCCGGTGATCGTCGGCGGGCTCGGCAACCGGGGCGTGGTCTCCACCTGCTCGTACGAGGCGCGGGTGTTCGGCGTGCGCTCGGCGATGGCCACCGCGGTGGCCCGCCGGCTCTGCCCGAACGCGGCCTACCTGTGGCCCCGGTTCGTGGCCTACCGGGACCTCAGCGAGCAGGTGATGGCGCTGGTCCGGGAGGTCTCGCCGCTGGTCGAGCAGCTCAGCGTGGACGAGGCCTACGTGGACCTGACGGCCGGCCAGTTCGCGCCGGCGCTGGACGGGGTGGCGCCGGCCGAGGGGGCCGAGCTGGTCCGGGCGATCGCCGAGGACCTGCGGGCCGACATCGAGCGGCGCACCGGTCTGACCGCCTCGGTCGGCGCCGCCTCCTCCAAGCTGATGGCGAAGATCGCCTCCGAGCAGGCCAAGCCGAACGGGCTGGTGCTGGTGACGCCGGGTCAGGAGCGCGCGGTGCTCGGGCCGATGGCGGTGCGGGCGCTGCCGGGGGTGGGGCCGGCCACCGAGCAGGCGCTGCGCCGGGCGGGGCTGGTGACGGTGGCCGAGGTGGCCGAGCAGTCCGAGGGGGAGCTGGTCCGGCTGCTCGGCCGGGCGCACGGCACGGGCGTCGCGCTGATGGCCCGCGGGCTGGACGACCGGCCGGTGGTGCCGGACCGGGACACCAAGTCGGTCTCGGTGGAGGACACCTACGAGGTGGACCTGATGGAGCGCGACCAGGTGCTGTTCGAGCTGGACCGGCTGGCCGTGCGCTGCGTGCGGCGGCTGAAGGCGGCCGGGCGCTCAGGGCGGACCGTGGTGATCAAGATCCGCCGTTTCGACTTCTCCACGCTGACCCGCTCGGAGACGCTCGCCGGGCCGACCGACGACGGCCGGGTGATCGCCGCCACCGCGCGCCGGTTGGCCGACCAGGTGAGCCTGGCCGGCGGCATCCGGCTGCTCGGGGTGGGCGTCTCGCAGCTCGCCGAGTACACCCAGGAGGACCTGTTCGCCCAGGCCGCCGCCGAGCTGGCCGAGGACGAGGAGGAGGCCGGCGGCGAGCAGGAGGGCTCGGCGCCGACCGCCTCGTCCCGGCAGCCGGTGCGCGCCCAGGTCTGGCTGCCGGGCCAGGACGTGGTGCACGAGGAGCTCGGGGCGGGCTGGGTGCAGGGCAGCGGGGTGGGCCGGGTGACGGTGCGGTTCGAGACGCCGGACTCGCCGCCCGGGCGGGTGCGCACCTTCAAGGTGGACGACCCGGCGCTGGCCCCTGCCGACCCGCTGCCGCTGCGGCCGCCCGTCGAACAGCAGTGAGCCCCCGCCCGGGGTCGCCGGGCGGGGGCTCACTGTCGGCCGGGGGCGCCGATCCCTTGACGTTCCCCGGCTACGGCTGCCTCGTCAGGCGCCGGTCCTGGCAGGCTCGGAGGCCTGGGTGGGGGAGCCGGCCACCGGGGTGGACGGCCGGCGGGCGGAGCGGATCGCGAACGGCACCACGGCGGCCACCAGGCACATCACGGCGGCGACCCAGTAGGCGTGCTTGTAGGCGTCCAGGGTCGGGATCTGCACCGGGATCATGGCGGCGATCTGCGGCGGGAACTTGATCGTGTCGCTGGTCAGGATCGAGCCCATCACCGCGGTGCCGATCGCGCCACCGACGGTGCGCAGCACGGCGTTCATGCCGTTGGCGATGCCGCTCTGCTCGGCCGGGACGGCGCCGTTGATGTAGGCGGGCATCGCCGCGTAGGCCAGGCCGACGCCCAGGCCGAACAGGCCGGCGGCGAAGTAGATGTCACCCTCGGCGCTGTGCCGCAGGGCCAGGTAGGCCATCGACACGGCGCCGAAGACGCCGCCGAGCACCAGCGGCAGGCGCGGGCCGCGCAGGCCGATCAGCTTGGCGCCGACCGGGGCGGCGACCATCGAGCCGAGCGCGGAGGGCAGCAGCAGCACACCGGCGTGCAGCACGCTCGCGGTGAAGCCGTAGTGGGCCAGCTGCTGCGGGGTCTGGGTGAAGTTGCTGATCACCAGGAACGAGCCGTACATGCCGAAGCCGATCATCAGGCCGGCCAGGTTGGTGAAGGCGACGGCCGGACGGGCCATCATCTTCATGTCCACCAGCGGGTGGGCCACCTTGACCTCGATGACGCCCCAGATCAGCGCGACCACGGCGGCGATGGCGAACAGGCCCAGGGTCTTGGTGGAGGTCCAGCCCCACTCGTTGCCGCGGCTGACCGCGACCAGCAGCGCGGAGAGCCAGCCGGCCAGGGTGATCGCACCCAGCGGGTCGGCGCCGCCGGCCCGGTCGACCACCGGGTCCTTGGGCACCCGGAAGATCACCAGGGCCATCGCCAGCAGGGCGGCGATCAGGCCCATCCAGAAGATGGACTTGTAGTCCCAGTGCTCCAGCAGCAGGCCGGTGGCGACCAGGCCGAGGCCGGAGCCGACACCCATCGAGGCGCTGATCGCGGCGACGCCGCCGGTGACCTTCTCCTTGGGCAGCTCGTCGCGGACGATGCTGATCGCCAGCGGCAGCACGCCACCGCCGGCGCCCTGCAGCACGCGGGCCACCACCAGCAGCGTGAACGAGTGGGTGGCCACCGCCAGGCCGGAACCGAGCACCAGGCCGCCCAGCGAGATCAGCAGCATCGGCTTGCGGCCGCGCAGGTCGCCGAAGCGGCCGAGCAGCGGGGTGAGCACGGCGGCGGAGAGCAGGTTGGCGGTCATCAGCCAGGTGATGTCCGAGCCGGAGACCTTCAGCTCCTTGGCGAGCGACGGAAGGATCGGCACGACCGCGGTCTGGATCACGCTGTACGCCAGCATCGCCAGCACCAGCGCGGGCAGCACCCGGGCGCTGCTCGGTTTCACGGCCGTGGCGGCGGGCTGTGCGGCCTCACTCACGGATGGGCTCCTTCGACGGGTCGGCCCGGCAGTGTGGGTACTGCTTCAGGCAGACGACAGTTAATCGACTGAAGTAACAATCCGCGAAGTGCTTCATTTTGTCAAATATCGAGTGCTGAACCTTCGGGGCCCGGGGATTGAGGGCCCGTCAACGGCCGTCGGCCCGGACCCGCAGGAGCGGATCCGGGCCGACGGCCGTCGGGCGGCTCAGTGCGTGGCGCCGCCCATCGGCTCGGCGTGCTGCGGCTGGGCCTGCACCGTGTGCGACGGGGCCGGCTGCTGGAGCTGGCCGTTCTGCCCGTGGGGCGGCTGCGCGGCCGCGGCCGGTGCGGTGTCGTCGTGGATCTCCACCTGCTCGCGGCGCAGCTCGTCCTTGATCACCTGCTCCTCGGTGTACCGCTCCACCACCAGCCGGACCCGCTCCAGCGGCGCCAGGTACTTGCGCACGGCCGGGCGCTCCTCCCGCAGCGTCACCTCCTCCACCGCCTCGGCGATCTCCTGCCCGGAGAGCGCGGCCCGCTCGGCCTCGCCCACCGGCACCCGCTCCACCCGGACCCGCTCCTTGACCACCTGGACCCGGCGCTCCACCGGCTCGGTGACCACGTACTTGCGCATCCGGGCGGTGCCGAGCACATGCCACTCGTTGGTGATCTCCAGCCGCTCCTCACGCAGCGTCAGCTCGATCGGGCCGGGCGGCGGCATGCTGCCGGGGTCCTGGTCGGGCGCGGCCTTGGCCGCGGCCTGCCCGGGTTCGGGGGCCGGCGGCGCGGGCACCGGCTCGACCGGCTTGTCCAGGCCGATGGTGGCCGGGGACGGCGCGGGCATCGCGGCGGTCGTGGTGGTCGGGTGGGCGGCGGTGGTGGTCGTCACAGTGGGATCCGGTGCCTTCGTGGGGAAGTCGCGGTCGGCGGTGGGCACGCCGTCGGCGGGGGAGTCCAGCCCGTAGTAGCGGTAGAGCTGGAGCTCCTGGGCGGGTGAGAGGTGCTGGCCGACCCCGAAGTCCGGCGACTCCTTGATCAGCGACTTGTCGTAGGGCACGCGCAGTTCCTCGCCGGAGAACTCGCTCGTGGTCAACGGGACGAAGGCGTCCCGGCCGAAGATCCCGGTGCGGACGGCCGCCCATTCGGGCTCACCCGTCGCGTCGTCGAGGTAGACCTCGTCCACCGTGCCGATCTTGTCGCCATTCCGGTCGACGGCCTTGTGCCCGATCAGGTCTCGGGGATCGATGTCGGTCTGCACGCTGTTCCTCCTGGTGGTACCGCTTTCGATTCACACCAAAAGGCACATAACGGAGCGCGGCCAGTCGGAATCGGCCATCGGTGCAGGCCATCGGGCCATTCGGGGGACCGGGAACGGCTACCTGACCGGTGTTCACCAAGGCCTCCGCTGGTACCCTGGGCCCCGACCGCCGAACCCGCACGGGAGAGTTCCCAGCCTTCGAATCCGAGGGCTCTGGGACGCCGAAGGAGCAAACCCTCCCCGGAATCTCTCAGGCATCCGTACCGTGTGGGATAGGTCACTCTGGAAAGCAGGGCAGGACCACCGGTGAGGGAACCGGAGGCGACCACCCTCACCGACGGTGCAAGCCGGCGGGGCCCGCGGCCCCGTGCGGGCGAAGCTCTCAGGTCCCGATGACAGAGGGGGAGGCCTGTCGGGCCCGTCCGCACCGGCCGCTCCGCTCCCCAGGCGGCGAGGGCCGTGCGTGCGCGCCCCCGCCGGTCCGTGACCAGGAGGCCTCGACCACCATGACTGCCCAGCCGACCGCCGGTCGTTCCAGCAGCAACGCCACCCTTGCCGAGCTCGAAGCGGCCAGCCCCTTCGAGTCGCGCCACATCGGCCCCGACGCCGCCGCCCAGGCCAAGATGCTGGCCCAGGTGGGCTACGCCTCGCTGGCCGACCTGTCCACCGCGGCCGTCCCCGAGGCGATCCGCAGCATCACCGCGCTGGGCCTGCCGGCCGGCCGCAGCGAGGCCCAGGTGCTGGCCGAGCTGCGCGAGCTGGCGAGCAGCAACCAGGTGCTCACCCCGATGATCGGCCTCGGGTACTACGGCACCTTCACCCCGCCGGTGATCCTGCGCAACGTCATGGAGAACCCGGCCTGGTACACCGCCTACACCCCGTACCAGCCGGAGATCTCGCAGGGCCGCCTGGAGGCGCTGCTCAACTTCCAGACCCTGGTCTCCGACCTGACCGGCCTGCCCACCTCCGGCTCCTCGCTGCTCGACGAGGGCACCGCCGCCGCCGAGGCGATGGCGCTGGCCCGCCGGGTCGGCAAGGTCAAGGGCGGCGTCTTCCTGGTGGACGCCGACACCCTGCCGCAGACCATCGCGGTGATCAACACCCGCGCGCTGCCGACCGGCGTCGAGGTGGTCGTCGCCGACCTGTCCGCCGGCATCCCGGCCGAGATCGCCGAGCGCGGTGTCTTCGGCGTGCTGCTGCAGTACCCGGGCGCCTCCGGTGCGGTCCGCGACCTCACCCCGGTGATCGAGCAGGCGCACGGCCTGGGCGCGATCGTCGCGGTCGCCGCCGACCTGCTGGCGCTCACCCTGCTCAAGTCGCCCGGCGAGCTGGGCGCCGACATCGCCTGCGGCACCTCGCAGCGCTTCGGCGTGCCGATGGGCTTCGGCGGCCCGCACGCCGGCTACCTGTCGGTGCGCGCCGAGTACGCCCGCTCGCTGCCCGGCCGCCTGGTCGGCGTCTCGGTGGACGCCGACGGCAACCGCGCCTACCGGCTCGCCCTGCAGACCCGCGAGCAGCACATCCGCCGCGAGAAGGCCACCAGCAACATCTGCACCGCCCAGGTGCTGCTCGCCGTGATGGCCTCGATGTACGCCGTCTACCACGGCCCCGACGGCCTGGCCGACATCGCCCGCCGCACCCACCGCTATGCGGCCGCGCTGGCCGAGGGCCTGCGGGCCGGCGGGGTCGAGCTCGCGCACGGCGAGTTCTTCGACACCGTCACCGCGAAGGTGCCGGGCCGGGCCGCCGAGGTGGTCGCCGCCGCCCGTGCCGAGGGCGTGAACCTCTTCCTCGCGGACGCCGACACCGTCTCGATCTCCTGCGACGAGACCACCACCCGGGAGCACCTGCAGACCGTCTGGGCCGCCTTCGGAGTGGTCGGCGCCGAGGTGGCCGAGGCCGCCGAGACGCTGCCGGTCGGCCTGCTGCGCACCGACGAGTACCTGACCCACCCGGTCTTCCACAGCCACCGCTCGGAGACCGCGATGCTGCGCTACCTGCGCCGCCTCTCCGACCGGGACTACGCGCTGGACCGCGGCATGATCCCGCTCGGCTCCTGCACCATGAAGCTCAACGCCACCACCGAGATGGAGGCGGTCACCTGGCCGGAGTTCGGCCAGCTGCACCCGTTCGCGCCGATCGAGCAGGCCCAGGGCTACCTGACCCTGATCCGCCAGCTGGAGCAGCAGCTGGTCGAGGTGACCGGCTACGACGCGGTGTCGATCCAGCCGAACGCCGGCTCCCAGGGCGAGTTCGCCGGCCTGCTGGCCGTGCGCGCCTACCACCAGGCCAACGGCGACACCCAGCGCGACGTCTGCCTGATCCCGTCCTCGGCGCACGGCACCAACGCCGCCTCCGCGGTGATGGCCGGCATGCGGGTGGTCGTGGTGAAGACCCTGGCCGACGGCGACGTGGACGTCGAGGACCTGAAGGCCAAGATCGAGCAGCACCGCGAGCAGCTCGCCGTGCTGATGGTCACCTACCCGTCCACCCACGGCGTGTACGAGACCCGGATCACCGAGATCTGCGGCCTGGTGCACGAGGCGGGCGGCCAGGTGTACGTGGACGGCGCCAACCTGAACGCGCTGGTCGGCCTGGCCAAGCCGGGCAAGTTCGGCGCGGACGTGTCGCACCTGAACCTGCACAAGACCTTCTGCATCCCGCACGGCGGTGGCGGCCCGGGCGTCGGCCCGGTCGCGGTCCGCGCGCACCTGGCGCCGTACCTGCCGAACCACCCGCTGCAGGAGGAGGCCGGCCCGGCCACCGGCGTCGGTCCGATCTCGGCCGCGCCCTGGGGCTCGGCGGCGATCCTGCCGATCTCCTGGGCGTACGTCCGGCTGATGGGCGGCGAGGGCCTGAAGCGGGCCACCCAGGTGGCCGTGCTGAACGCCAACTACATCGCCAAGCGGCTGGCCCCGCACTTCCCGGTGCTCTACACCGGCCCCGGCGGCCTGGTGGCGCACGAGTGCATCATCGACCTGCGCCCGCTGACCAAGGAGACGGGGGTGACCGTGGACGACATCGCCAAGCGCCTGATCGACTACGGCTTCCACGCCCCGACCATGTCCTTCCCGGTGGCCGGCACGCTGATGATCGAGCCCACCGAGTCCGAGGACCTGTACGAGATCGACCGCTTCTGCGCGGCCATGATCGAGATCCGTGCGGAGATCGACAAGGTCGGCTCGGGCGAGTGGGCGGCGGAGGACAACCCGCTGCACAACGCCCCGCACACCGCGGGCGTGCTGGCCGGCGACTGGACGCACGGCTACTCGCGCCAGGAGGCCGTCTTCCCGGCCGGCGTCAACCCGGCCGACAAGTACTGGCCGCCGGTGAGCCGGATCGACGGCGCCTACGGCGACCGCAACCTGGTCTGCTCCTGCCCGCCGCTGGACGAGTACGGCGTCTGAACCGGGTGACCGAGTGACGAAGGTCCCCCCGCGGCTCGCCGCGGGGGGACCTTCCGCCTTTCCGGACGGGCCTCAGGCCGCGACCGCCAGCGGGCGGCGGGGCGCGATCACCCGGCCGTCCGGCAGGAGTTCGCCGGTGTCCTCGAAGAGCAGCACCCCGTTGCAGAGCAGGCTCCAGCCCTGCTCGGGGTGGCGGGCGACGGAGACCGCGGCCTCGCGGTCGGGGGAATCGGCCGACGGACACTCAGGTCGGTGCTGGCACATCGTGGTACCTCACTTCACTCACGCTTCACGCCCCCCGCAGCGCAGCGCGGGTGTGAACCAGCGCTTCTGTGGGTAGGACAGGTGGTCCTGCCACGCTGCCTCCAGTGTCCGCGTCCGGCCCGCGTTGCGCAGCCCTTTTGGTGACTCACGCCACAACTGCGGGGCAGAGATCACCCATTCAGATGGCCCGGGAGGGCGCGGGGCAGCCCGAGGGCCACCCGGCTATGGCTCGGCCGGGTGGCCCTCGGGTAGTCCGTGCGGGTGGGGCTGACGTTCCGTGAGGTGTACCCGTCAGGCAGCGGTGCCGCTCAGCGGGCGGGCGGCGGCCCGCACCGAGCGCAGGGCCAGTCGGGAGAGCAGCTCGTCCGCCGGGTAGCCGTGGTGCGCGGTGATGCCCAGCGGGGCCGGCGCCAGTGGCAGCAGCAGGTCGGTGGCCGGGTCGGCCTCCGCCGCGTGCAGCCACAGCGCGGTCGCGTAGTGGCCCGGGATGGAGAGCAGCCTGGCCTGGTAGGTGGTGGGCAGCGGCTGCACCAACTGCCAGGCCTCGGCCAGTGCGCGCACCGTGGAGTCCAGGTACGGGCCGGCCGCGAAGTGCGCGAAGCTGTGCCCCTCGGTGGACTTGGCCACCTCGGCCGCGGCCAGCACCGCCGTGCCGTGCTTGATCAGGAACCGCCAGCCCGTGCGCGGCGCCGAGGCCAGCGCCCGGGCCGTGGCGGTGCCGGGCGGCAGCTGGTGGACGGCCAGCGGATGGGCCGGCTGGAGCTGCCCCGGGGTACTTCGCAGGGCCGCGGCGCCGGGTTGGCGCAGTGCGGTCTCCGCATTCAGGGCAGCCAGCACGGCGCGTAGTGCGCTCGGCGGTGGCTGGGGGGTCTGCAGGGTCATGGCGGGTCGCCTCTCCGTGCGAGATCGGCGTGCGAAAAAGCGGCATACCGGCGTGGCGCGACAGGGCCGGGTCCGGTTGGGCGTGATCGCGTGGCTGTGCGCGCGGGTGGGCTGCACGGCAGCAGTCGGCCGCACCGGATCGTGTCCGGTGCCGGCGGAGGTGTCGGTAAGCCCACTCGAACAAGTGCGCAGGGTGACCTGTTTATCACCTTCGGTGCTGGTCGGCAAGTCGGCAGGCGGGGTGAGAATCCGTCAGATCCCTTGTGGCGCAAGGCATTGCGCCGGATCGGGTATCGATCTTCCGGATGGGCATGATGCAGGGCACTGTCGAGCGGGCGAAGGGGGCAACCGATGGGGGAGAAGGTCACCACGACCCGGGCGGAGCTGTCGGACCGGCAGCAGTACCGCCGAAAACTGCAGTCCTGTCAGGAGGCCCTGGAACGGATGCTGCGAGACGGCCGGTTCGACCGGCCGCGGGCCGTGCTCGGCCTGGAGATCGAGCTCAACCTGGCGGACGACCAGGGGCTGCCGCTGATGAGCAACCAGCAGGTGCTGGAGTCGATCGGCTCGGCCGACTTCCAGACCGAGCTGGGCCGGTTCAACATCGAGGTCAACATCGCCCCGCACGCACTCAGCGGCCACGTCTTCGAGGAGCTGCGCGAGGAGCTGGACACCGGCCTGCGCTACGCCGACCGGCGGGCCGCCGAGGCCGGCGCCCGGATCATCATGGTCGGCGTGCTGCCCACCCTGGACGTGCGGCACACCGGGCTGGACGCGATGAGTCCGGTCAACCGCTACAGCCTGCTCAGCGACCAGATCCTGGCCGCCCGCGGCGAGGACATCAGGCTGGACATCGAGGGGGTCGAGCACCTCCAGCTGGACTCGGTCAGCATGGTCGCCGAGGCCGCCGCCACCTCGCTCCAACTGCACCTCCAGGTCACCCCCGACCGGTTCGCCCCGGTCTGGAACGCCGCCCAGGCGATCGCCGCGGTCCAGGTCGGGCTAGGCGCCAACTCGCCGTTCCTGTTCGGCCGGGAGCTGTGGCGGGAGACCCGCCCGGTGCTCTTCCAGCAGGCCTGCGACACCCGCTCGGCCGAGCTGAAGGCCCAGGGCGTGCGCCCGATCACCTGGTTCGGCGAGCGCTGGGTGGACTCGGTGGAGCAGCTCTTCGAGGAGAACCTGCGGTACTTCCCGCCGCTGCTGCCGATCTGCGACGACGAGGACCCGGCCAAGGTGCTGGCCTCCGGCGGCATCCCGCGGCTGTTCGAGATGAAGCTGCACAACGGCACCATCTACCGCTGGAACCGCCCGATCTACGACGTCTCCGACGGGGTGCCGCACCTGCGGGTGGAGAACCGCTGCCTGCCGGCCGGCCCGACGGTGGTCGACACGCTGGCCAACGCCGCCTTCTACTACGGCCTGGTCCGGGTGCTGGCCGAGCAGTCGCGCCCGGTCTGGTCCCGGCTGCCGTTCGCCGCCGCCGACCAGAACTTCCAGGACGCCGCCCGCCACGGCATCGACGCCGTGCTGCGCTGGCCGAGGCCGGGCCGCGGGGCCAAGGGGGCGCCGGCCGAGGTGCCGCTGGTCGACCTGGTGCTCGGCGAGCTGCTGCCGCTGGCCCACCAGGGGTTGGACGAGTGGGGCGTGCAGCCGGCCGACCGGGACCGCTACCTGGGGATCATCGAGCAGCGCTGCCTGCGCCGCACCAACGGCGCGGCGTGGCAGGCGGCCACCGTGCACCAGCTGCGCGAGCGGTACGGGACGGATCGGGCCACCGCGCTGGCCACCATGACGCGCCGCTACATGGAGCTGATGCGGGCGGGCGAGCCGGTGCACACCTGGCCGGTGGGCTGACGGTCCGTCGCACCGGGGGGCTCTCAGGGCCGTGTGACAAGATGATCCGCCATGACGATGGCACCACCCGCCGAGCCCGACCACCTGCTGCCGCCCGGCGACCGGCGGCGCAGGCTGCTGGGTGCCGAACTGCTGATCGTGCTGGCGCTCTCGCTGGGCGCCAGCGGGGTCTACGCGTTGATCAGCTTCGTCGACTCGGTCACCCGCAACGTCGCGCTCTCGCACCAGGACGCGTCGCTGAACGCCTCCGCCGCGCCCGGGCGGCCCTGGATCGACCTGGCCTACCAGCTCTACTACGTCACCAAGGGCGTGATGCCGGTGGTGCTGGTCGGCTACCTGCTGGTGCGCGAGGGCAGCTCGCTGCGGGTGCTCGGCTTCGACCTGCGCCGCAAGCTCTCCGACCTCGGGCGCGGCGCGCTGGTCGCGGCGGTGATCGGCGGCACCGGGCTGGCGCTCTACGTCGGCTCCCGGGCCGCCGGGTTCAACCTGACGGTGGTGCCCTCCGGGCTGCCGGACGTGTGGTGGCGGATCCCGGTGCTGGTGCTGTCGGCCTGCCAGAACGCGGTGCTGGAGGAGGTGGTGGTGCTCGGCTACCTGGTCCGCCGGCTGGACCAGCTCGGCTGGTCGCCGCGGGCCGTGCTGATCACCAGTGCCGTGGTGCGCGGCTCCTACCACCTCTACCAGGGGATCGGCGGGTTCATCGGGAACGTCGTGATGGGCGTGGTCTTCGTGCTGCTCTACCGGCGCTGGGGGCGGGTGATGCCGATGGTGGCCGCGCACGCGCTGATCGACACCACCGCCTTCGTCGGCTACGTGCTGCTGGTCGGGCACGTCGGTTGGCTGCCCAAGCCTTAGCCCAAGCCTTAGGGCCCAAGCCTTAGGACCCAGGCCCGGACCGCGCCCGGACCGGGCTCACGGCGTGGCGAGCAGGGTGCCGGTCAGCACGCTGACGGCGTGTCCGGCCACGGCCACCCGGTCGCCGGCCAGCTCGCACTCGACCAGGCCGCCGCGCGGCGAGGCCTGGTAGCCGGTGAGGGCGGTGCGGCCGAGCCGCTCGGCCCAGAACGGGGCGAGCGCGGTGTGCGCGCTGCCGGTCACCGGGTCCTCGGGGATCCCGATGGTCGGCGCGAAGAACCGGGAGACGAAGTCGTAGCCGCTCGCCGGGTCCTCGGCGGGCGCGGTGACCGCGACCTCGCGGGTCAGCGCGGCCAGGTCCGGGGCGAGCGCGCGCACCGCGTGCTCGCTGCCGAGCTCGGCGACCAGGATGTCGAGCTCGCCGGTCTCCCGGCAGCCGAGCACCGGGCTGCCGAGCGCCTCGGCCAGGCCCTCGGGGACCTCGGTGGGGGTGAGCGCGGCGGTCGGCAGGTCGAGGGCGATCCGGCCGTCGGGGCGGGGTTCGGCGGTGAGCACGCCGCTGAGCGTGTGGAACCGCACCGGTTCGGCGCCCACCAGCCCCTGCTCGCGCAGCGCGTGGGCGGTGGCCAGCGTGGCGTGGCCGCAGAGCCGCACCTCGGTGACCGGGGTGAACCAGCGCAGCCCCCACTCGCCGTCGGGCAGCGGCCGGACGAACGCGGTCTCGGAGAGGTTCAGCTCCCGGGCGACCCGGCGCAGCCACTCCTCGGCGGGCCAGTCGCCGGCCGGGAGCGGGCAGACGGCGGCGGGGTTCCCGGCGAACGGGCGGTCGGTGAACGCGTCGATGACGGTGATCTGCATGGCCCGAGGGTACGGATCGTCAGGTCGGCGGGCCCAGGGCCAATTCGGCATCAGTGGCCTGCTCGGGACGCGCGGCTGCCGGTGCCCGCCCGGGACACGCGGCCGCTGCTGCCCGCCCGGGACGCGCGGGTGCCCGGCGGCACGGGGGCCTGCCGGGCACCGTGACGCCGGGTCAGGCCGGGGCGCCGGCCTCCTGCAGCTTGGCGTAGGGCGCGAGCTTGCGCAGCGATTCGATGTTCTTCAGCAGGTCCTCGCGGGTCTCGTGCGCGTCGCCGATCACGACCACCGATCCGTTGCTCGCCTTGAGCCGGAACCGGTACATGCCGCCCTCGTCGGTGTAGAGCTCGAACTTGCCTGCCATCGCAGTTGACGCCTTTCCTCCGGTTGACCCCCTGTCAGGAAACGTAGGGCCAAACCTCTTGGGGCGCAGGCCAGATGAGCCAGCCGAGTGGCGGGGATCCGTCGGGCCCTACGGCTGGAGCCGCCACTCGACCTCGGCCCGGTCGCCGTGGGCGACCCGCAGCAGGGCCTCGGCCAGCACGTGCGCCTCGTCCTCGGTGAGGTAGGTGGAGAAGTGCCGGTGGATGCTGCGCATGTACACCGGTGCGGTGTCGCGCAGGGCCTGGGTGCCCTGGTCGGTGATGCTCGCCCAGTTCACCCGCTTGTCGGTGGCGTCCTGCTGCTTGCGGACCAGGCCGACCCGGGCCATCTCGTCGACCAGTCGGCTGACCCGGGTGCGGCTGAGCAGGACCCGGTCGGAGAGCTCCTGCATGCGCAGGCCGTCGGGCCCCCCGGCGCGGAGTTCGAGGAGCACGTCGTACCAGGTGAGGGGGACGGTCCCGGCTCGCTGCACGTCCGCCTCGATGGCGCGGACGGCCGCGTTGTGCGCCATCAGCAGGGCCCGCCAGGCATCGAGGCTCGTATCACCATTGCTCACGGGCCGAGTCTAACGGCGCTTGCGTGCGTCCGCACGCACTTGTTAAAGTGTGTGCGGACGCACGGTATTGACCTGATGGAGCGTCACCGACCCAGAGGAGGGGATCCCCATGGCCGAGATCATCGGGCGCGAAGAGGTTCGCAAGCGGATCGAGAACGGCGCCACCGTGCTGGAGGCGCTGCCCGCGCAGTACTTCGAGGACAAGCACCTGCCCGGTGCGCACTGCTTCCCGCTGGACGACGTGGACCGGCTGGCCGGCACGCTGCTGACCGACAAGGACGCCGACATCATCGTCTACTGCAGCGACAGCACCTGTCCCAACTCCGGCATCGCGGCCGACCGCCTGGTGGAGCTGGGCTACACCAACGTGCACAAGTACGAGGACGGCAAGAAGGACTGGGTCGAGGCCGGCCTGCCGACCGAGTCGGGCCCGCGCGCCTGAGCTCCCGTCCGTCCGACAGCGGTACCCGACAAGAAGGGCCAGTTGCCATGAGTAGCGCCTCTGCACCCACCCGCTCGGTCGGCGGCGTCGAGCTGCCGGCCGCCGGCACCTGGAAGCTGGACCCCGGCCACGCCGAGGTCGGCTTCGTGGGCCGGCACTTCATGCTCACCAAGATCCGCGGCCGGTTCACCTCGGTGGAGGCCACCGTCGAGATCGGCGAGCGCCCGGAGGACAGCAAGGTCACCGCGGTGATCGACGTCACCAGCCTGGCGACCGGTGACCAGGCCCGGGACGAGCACATCAAGTCCGCCGACTTCTTCGACGCGGAGAAGTTCCCCCAGGCCACCTTCAAGTCCACCTCGGTGACCTGGGACGGTGTCGAGGGGAAGCTGATCGGCGACCTGACGATCAAGGAGGTGACCCACTCGGTCACGCTCGACGTCGAGTACCTCGGCTACGCCCGGGACCCGTGGGACAACGACCGGATCGTGTTCTCCGCCAAGGGCAAGATCAACCGTGAGGACTGGGGCCTGACCTGGAACATGGTCCTGGAGTCCGGCGGCATCCTGGTCTCCAAGGAGATCGAGCTGGTGCTGGACCTGGAGGCCCTGCGGCAGGTCTGATCGGCCGTGGGTGAGCGGGTCCGGTGCGCCAGTGCCGGGCCCGCTACTGCGTGGGCCGGGCGCCGAGCAGGTCCGCGACCAGGCGGACCAGGGTCGGCGTGATGCGGTCGGGGGAGTGGCCCGAGACGGCGAGCGAGTGCTGGAGATCGGCGCCCAGCGGCGCCAGCAGGGCGTGGGCCACGATCTCCGCGTCGAGCTCCGGGCGGGCCTCGGCGACCAGCAGCGCGAGGTGGCGCCGCCAGAACTGGTAGGAGCCGACCTGGTAGCGCGCGCTCGGTGCCGCGGTCTCCGACAGCCTGACCAACTCCAGATTGCGGAAGAGGAGTTCGAGGTAGGCCTGGACGAAGGCGATGATCCGCTGGTCGGCCGGGGCGCCCGGGCCGAGCGGTGGCGGGCCGAACAGGATCCGGGTCTGCAACTCGCTGTCCTGGGCGTCGAGCAGGGCCGCGGCGAGGTTGGCCTTGCTGCCGAACCGGCGGAACAGCGTGCCCTTGCCGACGCCCGCCGCCGCGGCGATCGCGTCCAGCGACACCCCGTCCACTCCGTGCTCGCCGAACAGCCGGGCGGCCGCGTCGAGGATCCGGACCCGGTTGCGCGAGGCGTCCGCCCGTTCCTTCGGCGGGCTCCGGCGGATCTCGATCAGGTCCAGTTCGGCGGAGTCGCTCATGTGTCGCTCCCGTTGACGTCACGGATCCGACTCGGCACGGGTTCGCTGAGACCTTGGTCCTGGGTTGTCGGTTGGGGAGATGGTACGTGAGCTGATGTCCGTTTCGCCGCCGGCGGCGGAGCACAGACAGAAGGGATATTGGCTCACGCATCGCCCCTGAGCATGGCTCAATTCTTGTTCACGTCCGGGAGCGTATGCCATAGTCGCGCTACCGGACTGTAGTCCGGTTACAGGTGGGTCCACTGCGACAACCACGTTCAGCCAATCCCCGAACCCCACTCGCCCCGAGCCGATCCGAGTGGGGTTCGCCCTGCGCCAAATCATGTCCTTCCCCGCACGCCGGGCCGGCGTGCGCCCGATACGGAGGTCACCACAGACCTGTGGGTGACTGGAGGCAGCATGAACGAGCACCAGGACGACGACAGAACCACCCTCGACCCGGTCGGTCTGCTCGACCTGACCCAGCATGAGATCCAAGCGCTGAAGTCCCGCTACAACCTCGCCGACGCCCACACGCACCAGCGCCAGTCCGAGCGCCAGCGGCAGATCGTCTCCCGCCTCTCCGACCTCTGGTACGAGGCGGAGGAGGGCCTGCAGGCCGGCTACGAGCAGAAGTTCATCGAGGCCTTCTTCCGCCTGCACCGCCAGCCGACCGCACTGGCGAAGAACAAGACGCTGCTGTCGTACGCCGCCTCCATCTCCACCATGGTGGCGGGCATGTTCCTCAAGCAGCAGCGGATGGCGGTCACCCTCGTCGAGCCCTGCTTCGACAACCTGCACGACGTGCTGGCCAACCTGGGGGTGGCGACCTACCCGCTGGACGAGGTCGCGCTGCACGACCCGGACCGGATCTACGCCGAGCTCAAGCGCCGGGTGAAGACCGACGCGCTGTTCCTGGTCGACCCGAACAACCCGACCGGCTTCACGCTGCTGCAGTACGGCCGGCGCGGCTTCGAGGAGGTCGTCCGGTACTGCAAGGACCACGACAAGCTGCTGCTGATCGACTTCTGCTTCGCCTCCTTCACGCTCGACGACCCCGAGTTGGCCCGCTTCGACATCTACGAGCTGCTGGAGAGCTCCGGTGTCTCGTACCTGGCGATCGAGGACACCGGCAAGACCTGGCCGGTGCAGGACGCCAAGGCCGCGATGATCACCGCCAGCGACGACATCGCCGAGACGGTCTACAACATCCACACCAGCGTGCTGCTGAACGTCTCGCCGTTCGTGCTCAACATGCTCGCCGAGTACGTGGACGACGCCCGCGAGGAGGGCATGCGCTCGGTCCGCGACGTGCTGGAGCGCAACCGCGAGACGGCGCGCAAGGCGCTGGACGGCTCGATCCTGGAGTACCAGGAGCCGGTCGCCAAGGTCAGCGTGGCCTGGTTCCGGGTCGACCACCCCGAGCTGTCCGCCACCGAACTGCAGAAGCTGCTGTACGCCCAGGGCGTCTACGTGCTGCCCGGCCGGTACTTCTACTGGAACGAGCCCGGCAAGGGCGACTCCTACGTCCGGATCGCGCTGGCCCGCGACCCGCAGATGTTCGCCGACGCGATGGCCCTCACCCGCCAACTGCTCGACGGCCATGCGGGCTGAGCAGTCCGGGGCGGAGTTCGTGGACGCGGCGCTGTTCCTCGGGATGAACAGCGCCGACGAGCGGACCCGGATCGCCTGCAAGTCGTACTTCGCGGCCCGGCTGACCGGGCGGGTCACCATGAGCCTGGAGCAGGTCGGCCGCTGCGACGACCTGGTCTGGCGGTTCCCGCGCCAAGTGCAGGACGCCTACTACCCGTTCATGGACGTGCTGCACACCGACATGGCGATCGACCGGGTGCCGTACGAGGCCGCCGACCTGAGCCGGGGGCTGGCGGAGGAGACCGGCCTGCCGATGCACGAGCGGCTGCTGCTCGCGATGGTGCGCAACCGGCGCGGCACCCTGCGCACGGTCAGCCCCCGCCTGCTCGGCGGCCCGGACGGCCAGGTGCTCGCGCCGCCCGCCGGGCCCGAACTCGCCTTCCCGGAACCCCTGGAGGGCCTGTACCAGCAGTCGCTGGTGCTCCGACTGCCTGTTGACGCACTGTGACCGGAACTGAGGTGAGGACATGTATCGCGGAGTGACGGCGGCGCTGGTGACACCGCTCACCCCCGCCGGGGCGGTGGCCGAGGCGGACGTCGCGCGGTTGGTCGGTTCGCTGCGGGACCACGTGGCGGCGCTGCTGGCGACCCTGAGCACCGGCGAGGGCTGGGCGCTCACGCCCGAGCAGTGGCGGGACATGGTCGCGGCGACGGTGCGGCACGCCCAGGGCGTACCGGTGCTGGCCGGCATCGAACTGCCCACCACCGCGCAGGTGGTGGAGCGGATCGCCTGGGCCCGGGAGCTGGGGGCCGCGGCGGTGGTGGCCACCACGCCGTACGGGCCCGAGGTCGAGCAGGCCGAGATGGTCCGCCACTTCGCGGCCCTCGCCGCGGCGGGGCTGCCGGTGCTGGTCTACCACGAATCCGAACTGTCCGGTAACAAAACCGAGTTGGCGACACTGCTGGAGATCTGCCGGATCCCCGGCGTGGTCGGGGTCAAGGACTCCTCCAACAGCGTGGAGTTCATCAAGGAGCTGATCGCCGCGGAACCCGGCGTCGCGGTGTACCAGGGCATGGAGGAACTGCTGCTGGACTCCGGGCCGGTCGACGGCTACGTGATCGCCCTGTCCTGCGTCGAACCGGCCTTCTGCGCCGGGCTGTTCCAGGATCCGGCACCCGCGAAGCTGCCCGAGCTGCTGGCCATGTGCAAGCGGTACGGCCTGGACCGGGAGGACTGGTACGTGGCGGTCAAGGACGAACTGCACCGGCGCGGTGTGCTGTCGAGCGCCCGGACGGTGTCGGGATGACCGAACAGCAGGAGTTGTTCCTGCTCAACCGTGCGGTGCCGGACCGGGACGTGCTGGACCGGATCCTGAAGATCGAGCAGAACTGGCTGCCGCCGAAGCTGGACGGGCTCGCCGCCCGCGCCGCGCAGGTCACCAGCCGGGAGCAGTGGCTCGGCGCGCTCGCGCAGCTGCTGGCGGCGGAGAAGCCGGGCAGCCCGGCCGGGCACTACCTGGCCGAGTCCGCCACGCGGGAGCAGTTCGCCCGCGTGGTCCGCGAGTTCGCGCTCGACGGGCTGACCGAGGCGCAGAACTTCTTCCCGGCGATCCCACGGTTGCCGATCAAGGCCCAGATGGCGGTGATGCGGGTGCTGATCGACGAGTTCGGCTGCGGCAACATCGCCCGGGCGCACTCCCGGCTGTACCTCGACCTGCTGGCCGAACTCGGCCTGCCGCAGGACCTGGAGAGCTTCCTGGAGACGACCGCCGACGAGACCTACGGCTTCCTGAACGTCTTCTACTGGCTCGCCCAACGCGCGCCCGCCGTCGAGTACTTCCTCGGGGCGCTGGCCTACCTGGAGGCCAGCATCCCGGACGCCTTCACCGTGCAGGCGCGCGCCTGCGAGCGGCTGGGCCTGGCCCACGGCGCCTACTACACCGAGCACCTGCACATCGACACCTTCCACCGGGAGGAGATGCAGACCGCGATCCGGGAGCTCCAGGCGGCGCGCGGGCTGGACGCCTCGAAGCTGTGGGCCGGCGCGCTGCTGCTCTCCGACCTGCTCGGCACGGCCTTCGAGGCCGCCGTCGAACGGGCCCGGGCGGAGGTGCCGGCATGACCGGGCACGAGGAGACGACGGTGGAGGAACTGGGCCGCGACCTAGTCCGGGTCACGGTCGCCGACCAGGAGTTCGTCATCGACGCGGCCTGCCCGCACCGCGGGGGGCGACTGGCGCACGGCTACGTGAACCCCCGCACCCTGCGGATCACCTGCCCCCTGCACCGGACCTCCTTCGACCTCGCCACCGGCTGCGTGATGGCGGGTCCGGCCGCCGGGCGGCTCACCGTGCACCACGCCGGCCCGGTCGGAGGGAACTGAGATGGAGTACGAGCCGGAGCAGCCCTGGCTGCCCGCCTCCGAGCAACTGCTCGACTGGAGCGACGACTTCCACCGTCTGATGCTCGGCGACCAGTTGCGGATGGACGCCTACCGGGCGGCCGTCGCCGAGTCCGTCAGGCCCGGCGACACCGTACTGGACCTCGGCACCGGCACCGGCATCCTGGCCCGCTGGGCCCTGGAGGCCGGGGCCGCCCGGGTGTACGGGATCGACCTCAACAAGTCCATCCTGGACACCGCCGTCGAGCGGCTGACCGTGCTCGGCCTGGTCGACAGGTTCGTCCCCCTGCACGGGCTCTCCTTCGACCTGGAACTGCCCGAGCGGGTGGACCTGGTGATCTCCGAGATCCTCGGCAACCTCGCCGACAACGAGAACGCGCCGGCGATCCTCGGCGACGCCCGGCAGCGCTTCCTGCGCCCCGGGGGCCGCATGCTGCCCAGCCGGGTGGAGAGCTACCTGGTGCCGGTGGCCGCCGAACGGGCGCACCGCCGGCTGCGCGAGGGCTCGCCCGCCGACGCGGGCGGTGCCGAGGCCTTCGCGGCCCTGCTGGGCCGACGCGGCTCGCGCAGCGCGTTCGACCTGTACTACGACACCATCCTGCCGCTGTCGGGCTACCTGGCGGCGCCCAGGATCCTGCGGGCCTTCGACCTGACCGCCGCCCCGGAGCCCTCCGACTACCGGGTCCCGCTGGTGTACGCCTGTCGTCGGCCCGGTCGATTCACCGGGTTCAAGGGCTACTTCGTCGCCACGCTGGCCGACACGGTGGCGTTGGACATCTCGGGGGACGAGATCGGGCGGCGGACCACCTCGGACAGTTGGAAGCACTGCTTCCTGCCGATCGAGACCCCGGTCCAGGTCGAACCGGGTGATCGCATCGTGGTCACCTTCAGCCGGCTCGGCGCCGGGTCGGAGCACACCTTCCGGCAGGGCTACCGCTGGGAAGGGGAGGTGATCTCGGCCCGGGGCGGCCGGACCGTCGCGAGCTTCTCCCAGGGCACCGCCTGAGCGGCGCCCGGTCACGGCTCCGGTTGGACGGCCCGCGCCGAGCGGGCCGTCCAACTCGGCGTTCCGGCCCGGTCCGTGGCACGCGGCACCGGTCAGCCGATCAGGCGGATCGAGGCGGTGTCGAAGAGGTCGAAGGCGCGCGGGTGGGGGCCCTCGTCGTGGTGGTGCAGGGCGGACCAGAAGAGGTCGCCGGGGCGGGCGGTGCGCTCGGCGTAGACCCGGTAGGCGTAGCGGCAGCCGTCCACCCCCGCCAGCTCGACCAGCCAGCAGGCCGAACCGCCGTCAGTTCCTGACGGTTCGTCAGGCAGGCCAGGATGGGCCGTCGGTGATGGCAATGGTGCTCCCTCCCGCAGTGGTGCGCCCGCGGGGGGTAGGACCGGCGCCGGCGCCGAAAGGTTGCGCCGTCGGGGGGAATTCTCAACTCCGCTTCGGCGTGTCCGGGCGGTGCAGCAGCCAGCGCTCCAGCATCAGGCGGGTCTCGGTGAGGACGGCGGGGTCGCCCTCGGGGTCCTGCTCGAAGGCCTGGTTGAGCAGGCCGGCGGCGGTCCGGACGGCCAGCCGGGTGCGCAGGGCGAACTCCGCCGAGTCGGGGTAGCCGTGGTCCCGGACCAGGGCGCGGTGGACCAGTTCGGCGATCGTGCGGTCGGTGCGCTCGTCGTGCTCGCGCAGCGCCGGGAGCGCCGGGCCGGCGTACCAGAGCCGGCGGAAGCCGGGCTGGGCGCGCCGGAACTCGGCCTGGGCGTCGAGCAGCCGGGCGAGCAGCAACTCGGGGGTGGCGGGGGAGGAGGCGAGCACCCGCTCGGTGCTCGCGACGAACCGGTCGAGCCAGTCGGCGGCCAGCGCGGTGGCGATCGCGTGCTTGTCCGGGAAGAACCGGTAGAGCATGCCGACCGAGACGCCCGCCTCGGCGGCGATCCGCTTGGTGCCCAGCTCCGCGTACGGCAGTTCGGCCAGCAGCCGGGCGGTGGCGGCGAGGATCCGGGCCACCTTCTCCCGGCTGCGCGCCTGCTGCGGGGCGCGCAGCGCGCCGGGCAGGGCGGGGGCGTCGGACTGGGTGTCGGACTGGGCGGGGACGCCGGGGAGGGCGGTGGCGTCGGGCTCGGGCATCGGGCCGGTCCTCTCGGGTGCGCCGCTCGGCTGCTGGCGTGAACCATCTTGACAGCTCGTCAAACAAGAACGAAAGTCTGGTTCGTGTTTTCTAACGGGGGAACGGCCGAGGCGCCGCTGGGAAGACCCTTCAACCTGCTCTGGACCGCGGTGACCGTCTCCGGCCTGGGAGACGGGATGCGGGTGGTCGCGCTGCCGCTGCTGGCCGCGCGGATCTCCGGCGACCCGCGCGACCTCGCCCTGGTGGCCACCGCCGAGCAACTGCCCTGGCTGCTGCTCAGCCTGCCGGCCGGGGCCTTCGCCGACCGGGTGGACCGGCGCCGACTGCTCGCCACCGTCGACCTGCTGCGCACCCTGCTGGCCGGCGGCTTCGCCCTCGCCGTCGCACTGCACGCGGTGAACGTGCCGCTGCTCGCGCTGGTCGGCTTCCTGCTCGGCTGCGGCCAGACCTGCTACAGCGCCGGCTGGACCGGCGCGGTGCCGAGCGTGGTCCCGCCCGGGCAGCGGCCCCGGGCGAACGGCCGGCTGCAGGCCGCCGCGCTGATCAGCAACTCCCTGCTGGGCGCCCCGCTCGGCACCGTGCTCTTCGGCATCGCCGTGCTGGTGCCGTTCGGCGTGGACGCGCTCAGCTTCGCGGCCGCCGCGCTGCTGGTGCTGGCCCTCCCGCGCGGGCCGCGGCCGGCGGCGGGCCCGGCGCCGGCCCGGCGCGGCGGGCCGTTCGCCGGGACGGCCGAGGGCATCCGCTGGCTGTACCGCCAGCCCGTGGTGCGGGCGCTCTGCCTGGCCACGGCGGCGGGCAACCTGGTGCTCGGCGCGGTGGTGGCCCTGCTGGTGCTCTACGCCCGCGACGTGCTGCACCTGGGCGCCACCGGCTTCGGCCTGCTGGAGGTCTGCTCGGCCGTCGGCGGGGTGGCCGGCTCACTGGCGGCGGCGCGGCTCGGCGCCCGCTTCGGGGTGCACCGGGTGCTGGTGCTCGCACCGCTGGGCGCCGGGCTGTTCCTGGCCGGGGCAGCCGCCACCGGCTGGTGGCTGCCGGCCTTCTGCTGCACCGTCGGCTACGGCGCGCTCAGCTACCTCTTCGTCATCACCGCGGTCTCGCTGCGGCAGGACCTGGTGCCGGAGCACCTGCTCAGCCGGGTCGGCATGGCGTACCAGCTGGTGGCGAACGGCGCCATGGCGGTGGGGGCCGCACTCGGCGGCCAACTGGCCCACGCCTACGGGCTGCGGATGCCCTACCTGGCCGGCGCCGGGCTGGTGGCGCTGACCGGGCCGCTGCTGGCCCCGGTGCTGCGCCGCCGCCGGCCGGCCGGCGGGGGTCAGACGGTGACCGGCTCCAGCCGGTTGGACCGCTCCGCGGCGCCGGACGTGCCGCGGACCAGCGAGCGCACCTCTGGCACCGTGAGCACCAGCAGCGAGAGCGCCGTCATCACGGCGGCGCAGGCCCACAGCGCCCCGTCCAGCCCGAGCCCGTTGGCCAGCGGCGCGGCGGCCACCGTGCCGACCGGGGCCAGCGCCACCGACCCGCACCAGTCGTAGGCGGCGACCCGGGAGAACCGCGCGGCGGGGATCTCCTGCTGCAGCGCGACCATCCAGCTGACCCCGTACACCGTGCCGCCGACCCCGGAGGCGAACATCGCCGCGCCGACCAGCGGCAGCCCGGCCCCGGCGGCCAGCGCGGCGGACGGCAGGCCGAACGCCAGCACCCCGAAGGTGCCGGCGAGCAGCAGCCGGCGCGGCTGCCAACGGACCATCAGCAGCCCGCCGGCGACCAGCCCCGCGCCCATCGCCGCGTTGGCCAGCCCCCACGGGCGCGGCCCGCCGAGCCGCAGGTCGGCGACGAGCGGCCCGAGCACCGACTCGGCGGCGATCAGGCAGGCGTTCACCACGCCGTACTGCACGACCACCACCCACAGCCAGCGGCGCGAGCGGAACTCCTGCCAGCCCTCGCGCAGTTCGGCGAGCATCCCCGGCCCGGGCTCGCGCGGCGCCGGCGCGGCGGCCCGCAGGAAGATCCGCAGTCCGCCGGCGGCGGCCAGCCCGGTGGCGTCCAGCGCCAGCACCCAGCCGGGTCCGACGGCGGCCACCAGCGCCCCGCCGAGCGCCGCGCCGACGATCTGCGAGGAGTTGAGCGCGGTGCGGAACAGCGCGAAGGCCCGGGAGGCGTGCCGCTGCTCCACCGAGTCCATCACCATGCCCTCGGAGGCGGGCGCGAAGAACGCCAGCCCGATCCCGTTGGCGACCGAGAGCAGCACGACCTCCCAGAGCCGGGCCTGCCCGGTCAGCACGAGCACGGCGAGCAGGGCCTGGGAGAGCGCGTTGCCGAGGTTGGCGGCGACCATCACCCGGTGCCGGGGCAGCCGGTCCGCCAGTGCGCCGCCGATCAGCAGGAAGAGCACGGTGGCCGCCAGCCGGGCCCCGGTGGCCAGGCCGATCCCGGTGGCCCCGCCGCCCATGCGCAGCACGGCGAAGGCGGTGGCGATGGGCGCGCCGGCGTTGCCGAGGCCGCTGACCACGGTGGCGGCGGTGTGGATCAGGTACCCGCGCCCGGCCCACTCGTGGTGGGGGGCGCGGCGGTGGATCAGTTTCGGCATTCGCCCGACTATGACGCTGGCATGGACGGTGGTCCACGCTGTGGACAGGGATGAACAGCTGTTGACAGGTTGATGGAGGTACCCGGCATCACCTGATCGGAAACGGCCATTTGCTGATCGATAATCGGTTGATCTGGTGTCAGATCGACGCAACGATGTCGGGATGGAGCAGACCCTGCGTGAGGCCGCCGACCTGCTCGGCGAGCCGCTGACCGATCCCCGCGACCTCGGCGGCAGCACCCGCAGCACGGTGCTCCGGGCCCGCACCGCGAGCGGCCGCGACGTGGTGGTCAAGGCCTTCGCGCAGGCGCCCGAGGCGGGCCGCTCGTTCACCGGCGAGGCGGCCGGCCTGGCGCTCGGAGTGGGCGGCGCCGACCTGCTGGCCGCCGACCCGGCCCGCCGCCTGCTGGTCCAGACCGACCTCGGCGACCTGCCCACCCTGGCCGACCTGCTGCTCGGCGAGGACCCGGAGGCCGCGACGGCCGCGCTGCTCGCCTGGGCGGCCGGCCTCGGCGACCTCGCGGTCGCCGCCGCGCCCCGCCGGGCCGAGTTCGACGCGCTCTGGGCCCGCTACGACCAGGGGCTGCCGTCCTGGGACCGGGAACCCTGGCACGCCGAGAACGCCACCGGGCTGCTCACCGCGCTGGCCGGGGCCGGCGTCGCGCCGGCCCCGGGCCTGGCCGCCGAACTGGCGGGCGTGGCCGAGCTGCTGACCGACCGCTACCCGGCCTTCACCCCCGGCGACACCTGCGCCGACAACAACCTGATCACCCCGGACGGCCTGCGGCTGATCGACTTCGAGGCCGCCTGCTACCTCTCGGTCTTCCTCACCGCCGCCTACTGCCGGATGCCGTTCTCCAGCTGCTGGTGCGTCTTCACCCTGCCGCCCGAGCTGGCCGCGCAGGTGGAGCGGACCTACCGCGAGCGGGTCGTCCGGATCCACCCGGAGCTGGCCGACGACGAGGTCTGGACCGCCGGGCTGGCCGCCGCCGTCGCGCTCTGGACGGTCGACCTCACGGCCCGTCAGCTGCCCCGGGTGCTCACCGGGGACGCGCCGGTGCACCCGCGCCGCCGCCCGGTGCCGACCCGCCGTCAGCTGCTGCGCCACCGCTGGGCGCGGGCGGCCGAGCTGCCCGGGCTGCCGGCGCTGACCGCGACCATGCGCGAGCTGCTCGCCCTCTCCGACGACTGGCAGGTGCCCGACCTGCCGCACTACCCGGCCTTCCGGTCGGTCGGGCTCAGCTCAGGTGACCGCGCAGGAAGCTGAGGGTGCGCCGCCAGGCGACCCGGGCCTGCAGCGGGTCGTAGCCGCCCTGCGGGTCCTCCTCGTTCATGAAGGCGTGCCCGGCCGGGTAGAAGTGGATCTCCGGGCGGCGGTCGGTGGCCTCGCCGATCAGCATCGCGGCCTCGTCCACCAGCGCCTCCGGGATGCCGGCGTCGCGCTCGCCGAAGTGGCCCAGCACGTGCGCGGTCAGGCCCAGGTAGGAGAAGTCCGGTTCGCGCGGCAGCCCGTAGAACGGCACAACCGCGGCCACCCGGTCGCCCTCCTGCACGGCCAGGCGCAGCGCGAGGTCGCCGCCCGCGCAGAAGCCGACCACCGCGACCGCGTCGCCGATGATCGCCGGGTGCTTGAGCAGGAGGTCCACCGCGCCGGCGAGGTCGCGCACCGCGTCCTGGACCGGCAGCGCGGCCGGCCGCTCGGCGGCCGCCGCCGGGTCGTGCGTGGTCTCCCGGCCGAACGGGTCGGGGGCCAGCACCAGGAAGCCCTCGGCGGCGAACCGGTCGGCCGTGGTGGTGATGTGCTCGGTCAGGCCCCACCGCTCCTGGACCAGCAGCAGCCCGGGGCCGGTCCCCTGCGGGGGCAGCGCCAGGTACCCGTGCGCCAGCCCCCCGTTGCTGGAGAAGGTGACGTTCTGCGCTCCCACGTGTCCACGCTCCATCTGCCGCGCCGGACGGGGCCCCGGTGGCCCGCGGGGACGATGGTAAGTGCGGGGCGGGCGGGCCGTCCGGCAGTTTCCCGGCCCGTCATCCACGTGTCGCGCCGGTGGCCGGCCCGATCGCGGCTCAGCCCATCTCCTCCAGCGCCTTGCCCCGGGTCTCCTTGATGCAGAACGCGACGAACGGCACCGAGAGCAGCGCGAAGCAGGCGTAGATCACGTAGGTGGCCGAGAGGTTCCAGTCCGACAGGCTCGGGAAGGACACGGTGATCGCCCAGTTGGCCAGCCACTGCGCGGAGGCGGCCACCGAGAGGGCCAGCGCGCGGATCTTGTTGGGGAACATCTCGCCGAGCAGCACCCAGACCACCACGCCCCAGGAGAAGGCGAAGCAGAGCACGAAGACGTGCGCCGCGACCAGCGCCACGGTGCCCTGCAGGCTGGGCAGGGTGGCACTGTCCCCGTGGCCGGTCCGGTAGGAGAACGCCCAGGCGGCCATGCCGAGCGCGACCGCCATGCCGATCGAGCCGGCCAGCGCCAGCGGCTTGCGGCCGATCCGGTCCACCAGGGCCATCGCGATCACCGTGCCGATCACGTTGACGATCGAGGTGGAGAGGCTGATCAGCAGCGAGTTGCTCTCGTTGATGCCGACCGACTGCCAGAGCACCGAGGAGTAGTAGAAGATCACGTTGATGCCGACGAACTGCTGGAAGACCGAGGCGCCGATGCCCACCCAGACGATCGGCAGCAGGCCGAACCGACCGCCCGTCAGATCGGGCAGCCTCGGCTTGTGGGTGGACCGCAGCACCGCCCGGATCTCGGCCACCCGGGCGTCCAGGTCCACCCCGGTGCCCTCCACCTCGCTGAGCACCTGACGGGCCTTCTGCTCCTTGCCGGCCGCGATCAGGTAGCGCGGCGACTCCGGGATGGACAGCGCCATCAGCCCGTAGACCAGGGCCGGGATGGTCTCCACGCCGAGCATCCACTGCCAGGCCTGCACCGGCCCGAGGTGGTGGGTGGACTCGCCGCCGGCCGCGCTGTTCAGCGCGTAGTTGGCCAGCTGGGAGATGGTGATGCCGAGCACGATCGCCATCTGCTGGAAGGAGGCCAGCCGGCCCCGGTAGGCGGTGGGCGCCACCTCGGCGATGTAGGTGGGCGCGATCACCGAGGCGAGGCCGATCGCGATGCCGCCCAGCACCCGCCACATGCCCAGCAGCTGCACGCTCGGCGGGAACATCGAGCCGACCCCGCTGATCGCGAAGAGCACGGCGGCCAGCAGCATGGTGCGCACCCGGCCCAGCCGGTCGGCCAGCCAGCCGGCCGCCACCGCACCGGCGGCCGAGCCGAGCAGCGCGATCGCCACCACGAAGGCCGTCTCGCCGCTGCCGACGTGGAAGTGCTTCTGGATGCCGGTGACAGCGCCGTTGATCACGGCGCTGTCGTAGCCGAACAGGAAGCCGCCCATCGCGGCCGCGGCCGAGATGAAGACGACGTGGCCGAGGTGCGCGTTGTCGGCCTGTTGCGCGGATGGCGCGGTCCTGGACACGGCTGACCTCCCGGGAGCGGACGGACGGAACCCGACCATGAGACCAGCCGCCTACCCGGAATTCCCGGATTGACCTTCTTTCAGGCTATTCCGGCGCAGTCAGCCCCGGGCGGGTTCCGTCACCGGGCACCCGCCGCGCCGCCCGAGCCGGCGCAGCAACTGCTCGCGGGCCGCCGCGTCGCCGGGCGCGCCGCGCTCGGCCAGCCGGTCGCCCGCGGCCGCCTGCTGCTCCACCGGCAGCTTGTCGTCGTACTTGAACTTGGCCCGGACCTGGCGCACCGTCAGCCGCAGCCCGCGGATCCCGCTCAGCATCGGGCCGTAGGGCTTCTCGCCCGGCACCACCCGCACGTCCGGGGTCTCCGGTTGGAAGTGGTCCAGCTGACGGTTCAACACCTCGGCCTTCTCCGCGGGGCCGTCCAGGATCTCGGCGGTGCAGTCGAACTGCACCGAGGCGTAGTAGCTGGTCGGCGTCGCCGAGGCGCGCCAGGTGCCGGGGGCGAAGGCGTAGTCGTCCGTCACCGCCAGGGTGACCCGGGGGTCGGCCCGGACGGCGGTGAACAGCGGGTTGGGCGCGGCCAGGTGGAGCAGGATCTCGGCGCCGTCCAGCAGGAAGTGGGTCGGCACCAGCACCGGCCCGCCGTCCGGGTTGTTGGCGGACAGCAGGCCGAAGTCCCGCCCGGCCAGCCAGTCCCGCCACTCCTGCTCGTCGCCCCGGTCCCAGCTGCGGATCAGCACGGCGCACCGCCGGGCTGGAAGTCCGCCAGGTACCCGGGCAGCTCGCGCTCGGTGCCGGGGTGGGGGACGGGCGCGCCGTAGACGGTGCGGACCGGGACCACGCCGGACCAGTACGGCAGGGCGAGGTCCTCCTCGTCGTCGTCCGCGCCGTCGGCCCGGGTCTTGGCCGAGACCTCGTCGAGCACCAGCCGCAGCACCGCCGTCTTGGCCAGCTCCTTGGGGTTGGGCCGGCGCACGTCGCCCGAGCGCCCGGGCACCGCGTGGTCCACCAGCGCGTCCAGCGCGACGGCCAGCTCGGCCGGGTCGGTGACCTGCTCGGCCACCCCGTGGGCCACCACGGAGCGGAAGTTGACGGAGTGGTTGAAGGCGGACTTGGTCAGCACCAGAGCGTCGACGTGGGTGACGGTCACGCAGACCGGCAGGCCCTGGGGGGCGCCGGCGGCGCGCATCGGACGGCTGCCGGTGGAGCCGTGCACGTAGAGCCGGTCGTCGACCCGGGCGAAGATCGTCGGCAGCACCACCGGCGCGCCGTCCGCGACGAAGCCCAGGTGGCAGACCCAGGCGCTGTCCAGGACGGCGTGGATCTCGGCCTTCTCCCAGGTCGCCCGGTCCCGGTAGCGGGTCGGCGTGGTGCGGTCGGTGCGGGCGTAGTGCGTCGCGTCGTCCTGGGTCGCGCCGTCCTGCGGGTCCGACATGACAGCCCCCTCTGTACTAGTGCATACTTGGCTTTGTGCTAGGAGACTATCGGATCCAGGGCCGGCGTGCCACGGAGATCGCCGCCGACGTCGAACGCGCGGTCGCCGAGGGCGCCCTCCAGCCGGGCCAGGCGCTGCCACCGCTGCGCGACCTGGCCGGCGAACTCGGCGTCAACCCCAACACCGTCGCCGCCGCCTACCGGCTGCTGCGCGACCGGGGCGTGATCGAGACGGCCGGCCGCAAGGGCAGCCGGATCCGGCCCCGCCCGGTCACCACCCACCGCGACCAGACCCCGCCGCCCGTCCCGCCCGGCGTGCGCGACCTCGGCGCCGGCAACCCCGACCCCGCCCTGCTGCCCCCGCTCGGCCCCGCGCTCGCCGCGGCGGCCGCCGCCGCGGACCGGTCACCGGTGCTCTACGGCCACCCCGCCGCCGACCCCGAACTGATCGAACTGGCCGTCGCCGGCTTCCACGCCGACGGCGTGCCGGACGGCGGCTTCGCGGTCACCGGCGGCGCGCTGGACGCCATCGACCGCACCTTCTCCGTCACGCTGCGCCCGGGCGACGCGGTGGCCGTCGAGGACCCGGGCTGGGCCAGCGTGCTCGACCTGCTCGCCGCGCACGGCCTGCGCCCGCTCCCGGTCGCCCTGGACGACCAGGGCATGCGCCCCGAATCGCTGGCCGCCGCGCTGGCCGAGGGCGCCCGCGCGGTGGTCGTCACCAGCCGGGCGCAGAACCCCAGCGGGGCCGCGGTCACCGGCCCCCGGGCCGCCGAACTGCGCACCGTGCTCGCCCGGCACCCCGAGGTGCTGCTGCTGGAGGACGACCACGGCCACGGCATCACCGAGCAGCCCTTCCACACCATCGGCTGCGGCCCGGACGGCCGGCCCGTCACCGCGCGCTGGCTGGTGGTCCGCTCGGTCGCCAAGAACTTCGGGCCCGACCTGCGGGTCGGCGTCGCGACCGGCGACCGGCAGACCGTGGACCGGCTGCTCGGCCGCCAGCGGCTCGACGCCGGCTGGGTCAGCCACCTGCTCCAGCGCGCCGTCGTCGAGCTCTGGCGCGACGTCGGCGCCTCGCCCCCCGGCGTGGCCGCCGCCTACCGCGAGCGGCGGGACGCGCTGCTCGACGCGCTCGCCGGGCACGGGCTGCGCGGCCACGGGGTCAGCGGGCTGAACGTCTGGGTGCCGGTGCCGGAGGAGACCGCGGCGGTGGTCGGACTGCTCCAGCGCGGCTGGTCGGTGACGCCCGGCGCGCGGTTCCGGCTCCAGTCGCCGCCCGGCATCCGGATCACCGTCTCCCGGCTGGACCCGGCCGAGGCCCCCCGGCTGGCCGCCGACCTGGCGCAGGCCCTGGGCACGGTGGGCGGCGCGTCGCGGGCGGTGTGAGCGCCGGAAAGCGTGGGAGCCGCTCCGATCGGAGCGGCTCCCGGTCTCAGTGCTCGGCCCGTAGGGCCTCGGCGTGCTCGCGCACCTGATCCTTCGACAGGTAGACGCCGGTGTACTCGAAGTCCCGCAGCCGGGCCGGCTGGCGGGCCAGGAAGTTGATCCGCACGAAGTCGTCGCCGGCGGTCGCGTTGATCAGCCAGTTGCAACCGACCCGGAACTTCGCCACGTTGGTCCGCATCGCCATCAAGTGGTAGCCGCGCGCCACCAGTTGGGCCGGCACCCCGGACATCTCCACACCCACCGGCTTGGAGACGGCGTCCTTGCCGCCCAGGTCCACCACCAGGCCCAGGTCCTTGTGGTAGTAGGGCTCCAGCGGCTGGTTGCGCAGCGCGGCCACCAGGTTGTCGGCCACCCGGCGGCCCTGGCGGGCCGAGTGCTGCGCGGTGGGCGGGCAGACCGCGCCGTCGCCCTTGGCCAGGTCCGGCACGGCCGCCGCGTCGCCCAGCGCGAAGACGCCCTCGAACTGCGGCACCCGCATCTCGGCGGTCACCGCGATCCGGCCGCGCACCGTCTCCGCGTCCAGGGTGCCGATCAGCGGGCTGGCCGCGACGCCGGCGGTCCAGATCAGCGTGCGCGACGGGATCACCCGGCCGTCCGTGAAGGTCACCGAGGTGTCGTCCACCTTGGCCACCGAGACGCCCAGCGAGACCTCGATGCCCCGGTCGCGCAGCACCCGCAGGGCGCGCGACCCCAGGTGGTCGCCCAGCTCGGGCATCAGCTTCGGGGCGATGTCGATCAGGTGCCACTTGATCAGCCGCGGGTCCAGCCGCGGGTAGCGGTCCAGCGCGGCGGTGGTCAGCCGCTGCAGGCAGGCCGCCGTCTCGGTGCCCGCGTAGCCGCCGCCGACCACCACGAAGCCCAGCCGGGACTCCCGCTCGGCCTGGTCGTCGGTGTCCGCCGCCAGGTCGAGCTGGGCGATCACGTGGTCGCGCACGTAGGCCGCCTCGGCCAGCGTCTTCATGCCGCGCGCGTGGTCGGTCAGCCCCGGGATGTCGAAGGTGCGGGTCACGCTGCCGGGCGCCAGCACCAGGTAGTCGTACGGCTCCACGACCTCCTGGTCGGTGATCTTGCGGACGATGCAGACCTTGGACCGCGGGTCCACCCCGATCGCGCCGCCCGGCACGATCCGGGTGCGGCGCAGCGAGCGGCGCAGCGACACCGCCACCGACTGCGGGGTCAGCACCCCGGCCGCGACGTGCGGCAGCAGCGGCAGGTAGAGCTGGTAACTGAACGGCGCGACCAGGGTGATCTGCGCCTCCGAGGGAGCGAGCTTGCGCTCCAGCCGGCGGGCGCACTCCAGACCGGCGAAACCGCCGCCGACCACCAGGATCCGAGGACGTTCCATGGCACTTCCTTCGCCGCTGGCTTGCTGTTGCGGGACGCACCGGCGCGGGGATTGACGGGGCGCCAGTTCCCGGCCACCATCGCACGGGCCCTGGGGCGGCGCCACCGCTGGCGGGCGGATGGATAGGGTTGGCCCGTGCTTCGTGAAGTGACGGCGGTCCGCTACGCGGCGCCACTGCGAGAAGGCGGCTCGATGCCGGGCCTGGTGGCGGGCGACGACCACCGCTTGTACGCGCTCAAGTGGAGCGGGGCGGCGCAGGGGCGCAAGGCGCTGGTCGCCGAGGTGCTGGCCGGGGAGCTCGGGCGCGGGCTCGGCCTGCCGGTGCCCGAACTGGTGCGGATCGAGCTGGACCCGGTGCTCGCCCGCAGCGAGCCGGAGCAGCAGATCCAGGAGCAGATGCGGGCCAGCGGCGGGGTCAACATCGGCCTGGCCTTCGTCAGCGGCGCGCTCAACTTCGACCCGCTCTGCTTCGAGGTGCCGGCCGGGCTCGCCGCCCGGGTGCTCTGGTTCGACGCGCTGATCAACAACGTGGACCGCTCCTGGCGCAACCCCAACCTGCTGGTGGCCGACGGCGAGTTGGTGCTGATCGACCACGGGGCGAGCCTGGTCTTCCACCACAACTGGCCCGGCGCCGCCGCCTGGGCCCGGCGCGCCTACGACGCGGACGACCACGCGCTGCGGCGGTTCGCCGGCGGGCTCGCCGAGGCCGACGCGGAGCTCGCGGCGCGCTGCACGCCGCGGCTGCTGGCCGCCGCGGCCGCCGCCGTGCCGGACGAGTTCCTGGTGGACGAGCCGGGGTTCGACGGGCCGGACGAGGTGCGGGCGGCCTACGCGGCGCAGCTGGGGGAGCGGCTGGCCGGGCCGCGGGACTGGCTGCCGGAGCTGGAGGCGGGGCGATGAGCGAGCTGCGCGAGTACGAGTACGCGCTGATCCGGGCGGTGCCGCGGGTCGAGCGGGGGGAGTGCGTCAACCTGGGCGTGCTGCTGTACTGCCGCTGGCAGGAGCAGCTGCTGGCCCGCACCCTGCTGCCGGAGGCCAAGCTGCTGGCGCTCGACCCGGCCGTCGACCTGGTCGGCGTCGCCCGGGCGCTGCGCGGCATCGAGGCGGTCGCCGCCGGCGGCCCCGCGGCCGGTCCGGCCGCCGGGGACAGCCCCGGGCAGCGCTTCCGCTGGCTCACCGCCCCGCGCAGCGCCGTCATCCAGCCCGGCCCGGTGCACACCGGCCTGACCGCCGACCCCGGGGCCGATCTGACCCGGCTCTTCGACCAGCTGGTTGCCTAACCACACAGTTCGTTCTGGTGGTGAAAGCTGGAGTTAATAAAGCTTTTATGCCTACTGTGATGTCATGGCTGCCATGAATACCGCCGCGCCCCGCATCTCCACCGCCGAACTGATGGAGGCGGTGTCCGGCGTGAGCGCCGCGTTCTGGATCGACTTCGCGGCGGCCGCCGGGCGGCACGGGCTGAGCTCGACCCAGGCCAAGGCGCTCGGGGTGGTCACCGAGCCGGTGCCGATGCGGGCGCTGGCCGAGCAGCTCGGGTGCGACGCCTCGAACGTGACCGGGATCGTGGACCGGCTGGAGGGCATGGGGCTGGCCAGTCGCGCGGCGGCGGCCACCGACCGGCGGGTCAAGATCGTCACCATCACCCCGGCCGGCGCCGAGGTGCTGCAGCGGATCCGCGCCGACATGACCCGCGCGCACCGGGCCCTGGAGTCGCTGGACGACGCGCAGCGCGCCGACCTGCTGGCGATGTGCGCCCAGCTGCTGCCGCTGCTGCAGAGCTGACGGCGCCGGCGGCCGTCCCGCTGGGTGAAATACCTCGGCCACCGAGCCGTTCCACCGGTAGCGTGCCGTCCCGCAAGCGGGTGGACGCGGGGCGAGGAGCGGTGCGGTGGTCTCAGGCTTGGCGGGCGATCTGACCCTGGGCGCGGTGGTGCTGGCCGGCGCCTCGGTGCAGCGGATGGCGGGGATCGGCTTCGCCCTGGTCACCGCCCCCGTGCTGGCCCTGCTGCTCGGCCCGGAACAGGGCGTGGTGCTGTCCAACTGCGCGGCCGGCGCGATCAGCGCGATCGGTCTGGCCAGCACCTGGCGGCAGGTGCGTCCGGGCGCGATGCTCCCGCTGATCGCGGCGGCCGCCTGCACCGTGCCGCTCGGCGCCTGGGTGGCGGCCCGGCTGCCCGAGGCGCAGCTGTTCGCGGTGATGGGCGCGCTGGTCACGGTCGCCGTGCTGCTGGTGCTGCGCGGCGCCCGGGTGGCCGCGCTGCGCGGGCGGGGCGGCGCGGTGGCGGCGGGCGCGGCCAGCGGCTTCATGAACTCGGCGGCCGGCGTCGGCGGCCCGGCGCTGTCCCTGTACGCCGTCAACGCGGGCTGGACGGTGCGCGAGTTCGTCCCGAACGCGCAGTTCTACGGCCTGACCGTGAACCTCTTCTCGCTGCTCGCCAAGGGCGTCCCGCGGCTGGCCGGCCCCGCCTGGCTCGCGGTGGCCGTCGCGCTGGCGCTCGGCGCGGTGATCGGCCACTGGGCGGCCGACCGGGTGCCCGAGCGCGGTGCCCGCACGGTCGTGCTGCTGCTCGCCCTCGGCGGCGGGGTGACCACACTGCTCAAGGGCATGAGCATGCTGTGACCGGCGGCCCGCCATCCGGGCGCGCTGACCTCGGCTGTTAGGCTTGCGAAGCGTGAGCGCGAAGCCCCAGATCCCCAATGTCCTGGCCGCCCGGTACGCCTCGGCGACCCTCGCCCAGCTGTGGTCCCCCGAGCACAAGGTGGTCCTCGAACGCCATCTGTGGCTCGCCGTCCTGAAGGCCCAGCAGGACCTCGGCATCGACGTCCCCGCGACCGCGGTGGCCGACTACGAGCGGGTCGTCGACCAGGTCGACCTGGCCTCGATCGCCGCCCGTGAGCGGGTCACCCGGCACGACGTGAAGGCCCGGATCGAGGAGTTCAGCGAGCTCGCCGGCCACGAGCAGATCCACAAGGGGATGACCTCCCGGGACCTGACCGAGAACGTCGAGCAGCTGCAGGTCCGCCAGTCGCTGGAGCACGTGCGCGACCGCACGGTGGCCGTGCTGGTCCGCCTCGGCCGGCTCTCCGCCGAGCACGCCGAGCTGGTGATGGCCGGCCGCTCGCACAACGTCGCCGCCCAGGCCACCACCCTCGGCAAGCGGTTCGCCTCGATCGCCGACGAGCTGCTGGTCGCCTTCACGCGGCTGGAGGAGCTGATCGCCCGTTACCCGCTGCGCGGGATCAAGGGCCCGGTCGGCACCGCCCAGGACATGCTCGACCTGCTGGGCGGCGACGCCGCGAAGCTGTCCGAGCTGGAGCGTCGGGTGGCGGGCCACCTGGGCTTCGAGAACGTCTTCACCAGCGTCGGCCAGGTCTACCCGCGCTCGCTGGACTTCGAGGTGCTGACCGCCCTGGTCCAGCTGGCCGCCGCGCCGTCCAGCCTGGCCAAGACGATCCGCCTGATGGCCGGCCACGAGCTGGTGACCGAGGGCTTCAAGGAGGGCCAGGTCGGCTCCTCGGCGATGCCGCACAAGATGAACACCCGCTCCTGCGAGCGGGTCAACGGCCTCGCGGTGATCCTGCGCGGCTACGCCTCGATGACCGGCGAGCTGGCCGGCGACCAGTGGAACGAGGGCGACGTCTCCTGCTCGGTGGTCCGCCGGGTCGCGCTGCCGGACGCCTTCTTCGCCTTCGACGGCCTGCTGGAGACCTTCCTGACGGTGCTCGACGAGTTCGGCGCCTTCCCGGCCGTGATCGAGGCCGAGCTGGACCGCTACCTGCCGTTCCTGGCCACCACCAAGGTGCTGATGGGCGCGGTGCGGGCCGGGGTCGGCCGCGAGGCCGGCCACGAGGTGATCAAGGAGCACGCGGTCGCCTCGGCGCTGGCCATGCGGGCCGGCGTCCGGGAGAACGAGCTGCTGGACCGCCTCGCCGCCGACGAGCGGATCCCGCTGGACCGGGCCGCGCTGGACGCCCTGCTGGCCGACCGGCTCTCCTTCACCGGCGCGGCCGGGGCCCAGGTGGCCGAGCTGGTCGAGCGGATCGGCGAGGTCGCCGCGCGCTACCCGGAGGCCGCCAAGTACGCGCCGGGCGACATCCTCTGACGGACCGTCAGTTCGCGGTGGACCCGGGGCACTCGTGCCCCGGGTCCACCGGCGGTGCCGTGGTCTGGCAGTACCAGGTGGCATCCGGCTCCGGCGCCGCCTCGGGGGCCTTGCCCGGCACCGTGGCCAGCGCCAGCAGCCCGGCCCCGGCCAGCACCCCGGCGCAGATCCACACCGCCGTCCGGAACGCCGAGTCCACCGCCGACGGCACCCGGTACTGGTCCCCGCTGAGCCCGGTGAGCAGCGGCAGCGCGGCCACCGCGATCAGGCCCGCGGCCCGGGCCGCCGCGTTGTTCACCCCGCTGGCGATGCCGGCCCGGCGCACCTCCACCGCCGCCAGCACCGTCGCGGTCAGCGGCGCCACCAGCAGGGTCAGCCCGACTCCGAAGAGCACGGCGGCCGGCAGCACGTCGGCCCAGTAGGAGGCGTGCGATCCGATCCGCAGCATCAGCAGCACACCGGCGGCGGCGATCAGCGGGCCGAGGGTGAGCGGCAGCCGCGGACCGAGCCGGGTGGCCAGCCGACCCGCGCCGGCCGAGAAGAGCAGCATCAGCAGGGTCACCGGCGCGAACGCCACTCCGGCGACCAGCGGGGAGAAGCCCGCCACCGTCTGCAGTTGGACCTGCAGGTAGAAGAAGATGCCGCCGAGCGCCCCGTAGATGCCGAGGGTGACCAGGTTGACCACGGTGAACAGCCGCGAGGAGAAGAGCCCCAGCGGCAGCATCGGCTCGGCGGCGCGCCGCTCCACCACCACGAAGGCCACCGCGAGGAGCACCCCGGCCAGGGCCGAGACGGCCACCGCGGCGGAGAAGCCCTCGGCCGCATCGGTCAGCGCGTAGGTCACACCGCCCAGCGCGAGCGCGGCCAGCACCGCGCCGGGCACGTCGAACCGCCCGGTGGCCTCGTCGTCCCGGCTCTCCGGCACGTGGCGCACCGTCAGCAGGACGACCACCACGGCCAGCGGCAGGTTCAGCACGAAGATCCACCGCCAGCCGGGCCCGCTGACCAGCCAACCGCCCAGCAGCGGCCCGACGGCGGTGGCCACCCCGCCCAGGCCCGACCAGGCGCCGACGGCGGCCGAGCGGTCGTCCGGGTGGAAGGTGGCCTGGAGCAGTGCCAGCGACCCGGGGGTGAGCAGCGCCCCGCCGATGCCCTGCAGCGCCCGGGCGGCGATCAGCACGCCGACGGTCGGGGCGATCGCGCACAGCCCGGAGGCGGCCGCGAACCAGACCACGCCGATCAGGAAGACCCGCCGCCGCCCGTACCGGTCGCCCAGCGAGCCGCCGAGCAGGATCAGGCCGGCCAGGGTGAGCAGGTAGGCGTTGACCGTCCACTGCAGCGAGGCCAGCGAGGCGCCCAGTTCGGCGCCGATGTGGGGCAGCGCCACGTTCACCACGGTGCCGTCCAGCATCGCCATCCCGGACCCGAGGGCGGCGGCCAGCACCACCCACCGGCCCTGTGCGCTGTGCAGCCTGATCCCGTTCTCCATGCCTGCATCCTGCGCGATGCGGGCCGGTCACGGGAGTCCCCCGCGCCGCACGCGTGCCGGAAAACCGGGCGGCGGCGCTCCGGTGGCGGTCCGTCAACTGCCGGGCGAGGGTGGGACACGGACCACGTCCCCCCGCAGTCAGGTGATGCCCCATGACGCTGCCCTCCGCCTTCGGCTCCTCCGATCCGTTCTCCGACCTGTTCAGCCGGTTCTTCGGAATGAGCCCGCACTCCTCGCCGCCGGCGGTGCAGCGGGTGCCGATCGGACGGCTGCTCAGCGACTCGGCGCAGGAGCTGATCGAGGCCGCCGCCCAACGGGCGGCCGAGGACGGCAGCACGGACCTGGACACCGCCCACCTGCTCTGGGCCGCGAGCCAGGTGGAGTCCTCCCGCCGGATGCTGGAGCGGGCCGGCATCGACCCCGACGAACTCGCCGACGACCTGCGCAAGGCGCTGCCCACGTCCGTCGGAGGTGTCACCGAGGACCCCTCGCTCACCCCGGCCGCCAAGCGCGTGCTGCTCGCCGCGCACAACCGTTCGCAGGCCGCCGGCGCCTCCTACATCGGCCCCGAGCACCTGCTCGGCGCGCTGCTGGAGCAGGAGCGCTCCGGGGCCGGCACCGCACTGCGCGGCGCTGCCCCGTCCGAGGGCGCGCTGCGCCGGGTGCTGGACGGCTACGGCACCGGCGGGGACCGCAGCAGCACCGGCGAGCACCCCAGCCAGACCCCCACCCTGGACGAGTACGGCCGCGACCTCACCGTCGAGGCCCGCGCGGGCAACCTCGACCCGGTGGTCGGCCGGGCCGAGGAGATCGAGCAGACCGTCGAGATCCTCTCCCGCCGCACCAAGAACAACCCCGTGCTGATCGGCGAGCCCGGCGTCGGCAAGACCGCGATCGTCGAGGGCCTGGCCCAGCGGATCGTCTCCGGCGACGTGCCGCAGACCCTGAAGGACCGTCGGGTGGTCACCCTGGACCTCACCGGGCTGGTGGCCGGCTCCAAGTACCGGGGCGAGTTCGAGGAGCGGCTGAAGAAGGTGATCGACGAGGTGGTCGCCGCCGAGCAGAGCGTCATCCTGTTCCTGGACGAGCTGCACACCGTGGTCGGCGCCGGGGGCGGCGGCGAGGGCTCGATGGACGCCGGCAACATCCTCAAGCCCGCGCTGGCCCGCGGCGAGCTCAGCGTGGTCGGGGCGACCACGCTGGACGAGTACCGCCGCTACGTGGAGAAGGACGCGGCCCTGGAACGCCGCTTCCAGCCGGTGCTGGTGCCCGAGCCGAGCGTGGACGAGACCGTGCAGATCCTCCAGGGCCTGCGCGACCGCTACGAGGCGCACCACCAGGTGCGGTTCACCGACGAGGCGCTGGACGCCGCCGCCGCGCTCTCCGACCGCTACGTCAGCGACCGCTTCCTGCCCGACAAGGCGATCGACCTGCTCGACCAGGCCGGCGCCCGGGTGCGGCTGCGCGACCTCGGGGCCAGCACCGAGGGCCAGCAGGTGAAGGACCGGATCGCCAAGCTCCGCCGGGAGCTCGACGAGGCGGTGGACGAGGAGGAGTTCGGCCGGGCCGCCGAGCTCAAGCAGGACCTGCGGCAGGCCGAGGACGAGCTGGCCGAGGTGGCCGAGCAGCGCGAGGGAGTGGTCAACGTGACCGCCGACGACATCGCCGAGGTGCTCTCCCGGCGCACTGGCATCCCCGTCGCCCAGCTCACCGAGACCGAGCGCAGCCGGCTGCTCAAGCTGGAGGACACCCTCCACCAGAAGGTGATCGGCCAGGACGAGGCGGTCACCGCCGTCTCCCAGGCGGTCCGCCGCGGCCGGGCCGGGATGGGCGACCCGGACCGCCCGACCGGCTCCTTCCTCTTCCTCGGCCCCACCGGCGTCGGCAAGACCGAGCTGGCCAAGGCGCTGGCCGAACTGCTCTTCGGCGACCCGGACCGGATGATCCGGTTCGACATGAGCGAGTTCCAGGAGAAGCACACCGTCTCCCGGCTGGTCGGCTCGCCGCCCGGCTACGTCGGCTACGAGGAGGCCGGCCAGCTCACCGAGGCGGTGCGCCGCAAGCCGTACAGCGTGCTGCTGCTCGACGAGGTCGAGAAGGCCCACCCGGACGTCTTCAACCTGCTGCTCCAGGTGCTGGACGACGGCCGGCTCACCGACGCCCAGGGACGCACCGTGGACTTCCGCAACACCGTGGTGATCATGACCAGCAACATCGGCTCGCGCCGGATCCTGGACCACCACGGCGACGTGGAATCGATCCGCGGCGACCTGATGAAGGACCTCGGCCGGCAGTTCCGCCCCGAGTTCCTCAACCGGATCGACGAGGTGATCGTCTTCCACGCGCTCACCCGGGCCGACCTGGTGCGGATCGTCGACCTGCTGCTGGCCCGCAGCAGACGCCGCCTCAAGGCCCAGGACGTCGACCTGGAAGTCACCGGCGAGGCCAAGGAGTGGCTGGCCAACCGGGGCTACCAGCCCGAGTTCGGCGCCCGGCCGCTGCGCCGCACGATCCAGGCCGAGCTGGACAACCGGGTCGCCAACCTGCTGCTGGACGGCACCGTGCGGGAGGGCGACACCGTGCTCGCGAGCGTCCAGGACGGCGAACTGACCTGCACCCTGGCCCGCCCGGCGGTGAAGGCGTGACCCGGCGGATCGTGGTCGGCGTGGACGGCTCGCCGGCGGCCGCCGCCGCGCTGCGCTGGGCCGCCCGGCAGGCCGCGATGACCGGGGCGGACGTGCTGGAGGCCGTCAGCGCCTGGGAGATCCCCAGCTACTACGCGCTGGCCGGCACCGTGCCGCCCGCCACCGACGAGGCCAACCCGCAGATGCTCTGCGCCCGGGCGCTGCGGGACGCGGTGTCCGCCAACCTCGGGGACAAGCCCGACGTCCCGGTCAGCGAACTGGTGCTGCCGGGCCCCGCGGCCACCGCGCTGCTCCGGCAGGCCGAGGGCGCCGAACTGCTGGTGGTCGGCAGCCGGGGCCTGGGCGGCTTCACCGGCGTGCTGCTCGGCTCGATCAGCCGGCACGTGGTCGAGCACGCCCCCTGCCCGGTCACCGTGGTGCGGGCCGAGTGGGCCGACGGCCGGACCGGCTGAGCGGCCGTCAGGATGACGGTTCACCAGGGCGACCCGGCCCCGGCCGACCCGCCGGGCCTGGACCGGCTGGAGGCGATCACCCTCAACCGGATCGGCTGCTTCGAGTGGGACCCGACCACCGGCCGGTACACCCTCGACGCCACCGGCCTGGCCGTCTTCGACCTGCGGCCCGAGGAGTACGACGGTATGGCGGCCGGCCTGCACCTGCGGATGCCGGTCGAGGAGGTGATCCGGCTGCACCGGATGGTCGACGACATCAAGTCCGGCCGCAGCGACTCCTACAGCAGCTACTTCCGGATCCGGCTGCGCGACGGCGCCACCCGCTGGACCCACACCCAGGGCCAGGCGATCCGCGAGCCGGACGGCGCCGGCCTGCGGGTCGTCGGGGTGGTCCGCGACGCCACCCTGGAACTCGCCCACTCCTCGATGCGGCTGCTGGCCGAGGACGACCGCCAGCGCCAGGAGCACCGGCTGCGCGAGGTGGCCGCCGCGCTCGGCGAGGCGCTCACCGTGGACGACGTGGTCGCGGTGCTGACGGACGACCAGAGCCGGCGCCGGCTCGGCGCCCAGGGCATCACCATCGGCGTGGTGGACCAGGGGCGGCTCAAGCTGGTCGGCGCGGTCGGCCCGCTGCCCGTGCGGGTCGGCCGCCGCACCCGGCTCAGCGAGCACTGGCCGCTGACCGACGCGGTGCGCTCCGGCGAGCCGGGCTTCTTCACCTCCCGGGAGGCCTTCCTGCGCAGCTACCCGGCGACGGCCGAGCAACTGTCGGACGACCGGGCCACCGCCGCCGCCTTCCTCCCGCTGATCGCCCAGGGCCGGCCGATCGGCGCGCTCGCCCTGGTCTACGAGGGCAAGCGCAGCTTCACCTCCGAGGACCGCACCCTGCTCACCACGCTGACCAGCGCGATCGCGCAGTCGCTGCAGCGGGCGATGCTGGTGGACCAGTCCCGGGAGATCGCCGCCGGGCTGCAGAACGCGATGCTGCCAGGCAGGCTGCCGCGGCTGCGTGGCGGCAGCCTGGCCGTGCGGTACCGGACCGCACGGGTCGGCACCTGGATCGGCGGGGACTGGTACGACGCGGTCGCGCTCGCCGAGGACGCGGTCGGGGTGGCGATCGGCGACGTGCAGGGCCACGACACCGAGGCGGCCGCCATCATGGGACAGCTGCGGATCGCGATGACCGCCTACGCGGCCGAGGGCCACAGCGCCGCCGCCGTGCTGGCCCGGGCCTCCGCCTTCCTCGCCGACCTGCCCGCCGACCGGTTCGCCACCTGCCTGTACGCGCAGGTGGCGCTCGGCACCGGGGAGGCCTGGCTGGCCAACGCCGGCCACCTGCCGCCGCTGGTCCGCCGGGCCGACGGCACGGTGCTGCGGCTCGACCTGCCGACCGGGCTGCCGCTCGGACTGCCCGACGCCTGGGGCGCCGGCGGCTACCCCGCCACCTCCTTCCGGCTCGCCCCCGGCGACACCCTGCTGCTCTACACCGACGGCCTGGTCGAACGCCCCGGCGAGGACCTCGAACTCGGCCTCGCCCGCCTCTGCGCCACCCTCGCGGCCGGCCCCACCCCCCTCCCCGCCCTCGCCGACCACGTCCGCGACACCCTCACCGACCGCCTGGAGGCCGAGGACGACGCCGCGCTGTTGCTGCTGCGCCGCGACTGACCACCCCGGGGGTGTTCAGGAGTCGTCAAAGCAGCCCTCGTCCGCGTAGCGCGCGCGTCAAGACGCGCCGCACGGGCGGCCGGGCGGGGTTCGAATGGGAGGTGCCCCGATGCGGTGGGGCGGATCAGGAGGCGGGAGCCATGACTGCTGGAGTACGGGTGGTCGTCGGGGTCGGCAGCTCGCTGAGCGCGCTGGCGGCCGTGCACCGGGCCGTGCGGGAGGCCCGGATGCGGCACGCGGTGCTGGTGCCCGTGGTCGCCTGGCAACCGGGGGACGAGCCGCTGCGTCCGCTCTCCGAACTGGCGCACGCGGCCCGGCAGCGCCTGGACACCGCCTTCGAGCAGGCCTTCGGCGGCTGGCCGGACGACCTGCTCCTGCACCCCGAGGTGGTGCGCGCCGATCCCGGGCAGGCCCTGGTGGCCGCCGCCGACCGCCCGTCCGACCTGCTGGTGGTGGGTGCCGGCCGGCCCGGACGGGCCGCCTCGGTGGCCCGGTACTGCCGGGCCCGGGCGGGCTGCCCGGTGCTGGTGGTGCCGGCCGGCGACCTGCTGGACGAGCCGGACTCCGGGATCGCCCCCGCGCACTGCCGGATGGGGCTGGCCTACCAGGACTGAGGAACTCCCCTGACCCGTCGTCAGGCGCTCACGCAGTGCGTGCCGGCGCCGGTCGGGCAGGGGAACTCGGAGACCGTCCTGGCGAAGGCGGCGCCGCTGTCCGCCAGCGACTGCGGGATCTTGAACTGCCACACCGAGTTCTCCGCGATGGCGGCCAGGGCGGCGGCGTCCAGCGGCGGCTTGTCGCGGGTGACGGTGATGTTCGAGCCCGGGTGGGTGGGCTGGAGTGGGCCGAGGGTCCCGTTGCCCACCTGGATCTGGACGTAGTCGCCGTTCGGCCGGGTCAGCCTGACGCTGTTGTCGTAGTAGCCGACCGCGTCCACGCCGTGGGTGATGCTGAGCACCTTGCTCCCGTCGGGCAGCTGGGTCAGCCGGCAGGCGGCGGGCTCGTAGCCCGGCTTGCGCGGCCCCTCGTCGGTGGCGGAGAAGTTGGTGCAGTCGGTGACCGCGCCGATCATTCCGCTCGTGGGGGTCGGCTGCATGGTCAGCGAGACGGTGGAGGCCCCGGCGCCGTCGTCGTACTCCACCTGGAGCTCGCTGTAGTGGTCGCCGGACCGGGTCATCACCGGATCCAGGTCGGCCAGCTTGGCGCCCGGGGGCAGCAGGTCGGAGAGGATCTTCAGGGTGGCCTGCCAGGTCAGGTCGGCGGTCGGCGACGCGGCACCGGCCGTCGGTGCGGTGCCTGCCGAGCCGGCGGCACCCACCAGGCCGGTGGCGGTCGTGGGCGCGGCGGTCGGGCTGGAGACCGCGCCCACCGAGGCGCGCGGGCTGGACGCCGCGGCGGCCTGCACGCCCGTGCCGCTGCCCGAGCCGTGGCCGACCAGCGTGCCGACGGCGACCAGCGCGGCCACCGTCGTCGCGGCCCCGGCCGCCTGCAGGGTGCGGCGCACCCGGATCCGGCGGCGGCCGGACCGGCCGGCCTCGGTGAGCATGGCCGGCACCGGCGGCTGCAGGTCTTCGACGCTCTCCTGGAGCATCCTGGTCAGGTCGTCCTCGTCAAGGCTCATGGTGGGACCCCTCGTGGTCTCGTCGGCTCAGTCGCGGAACAGCAGTTCGCGGTCGTCGCCCAGCAGCTCGCGCAACCGGGCCAGGGACCGCGTGTTCAGACTCTTGACGGCGCTCGGAGTGGTGTTCAGCATCTCGGCCACGGCGTCGACGCTGTAGTCCTCCAGGTACCGCAGCACCACGGCCGCCCGGTTGCGCGGCGGCAGTTGACGCAGCGCCTGGAGCAGCGTCAGCCGCAGCTCCGCCGCGGCGCCGTCACCGGCCTGCGCCGTCTCCGGCAGCTCACCGACTGTCAGCTCGCCGGAGCGGCGCAGCCGACGGTGCGACAGGTAGCAGTTGAGCAGCACCTTGCGGGCGTAGGCGTCCAGCCCGGCGGCCGGGACCTGGCGCTGCAGCCGCCCCCAGGAGGCGTAGAGCCTGCCGAGGGCGGTCTGCACGAGATCCTGCGCCTGGTGCCAGTCCCCGCACATCAGGTACCCGACCTGGAAGAGCCTGCGAGCCCGTGAGGAGGCGAACTCCTCGAAGCTGTGCACCTCTTGCATCTGGGATCCCCCGTGGTTGTGCGCTGCGGTCGGCCGTCGCCATAGAAGACGCCGCGCCAGGCGCAGGGGTATCACGCGGATTCGCGGGCCCGGGCCCACCGCCTCACCCGGTCGGCGCCGAGTGGCCGGCGGCCCGGCGCGGCAGCGCGGACATCAGGGCCAGCACCACCGCCAGTCCCACCGCGAGCCAGCCCAGCGCGTGCCCGAAGGCGTGCCCGAAGACCAGGCCCGGCGCGGTGCCCGGCCGGGCCGCGTCGACGACCGGGAAGAACACCACCGAGACCAGCCCGAGCCCGAGCGCGTTGCCCAGCTGCTGGGTGGTGTTCACCAGCCCGGAGGCCGAGCCGGCGTGCTCCTTGGGCACTTCGGCCAGCACCGCGTCGGTCAGCGGCGCCACGATCAGCCCCATGCCGAGCCCGAGCACCACCAGCGGCAGGGCCATCTGCCAGGGCTGGATCCCGCTGCCGTACCGGTGCTCCTCCCAGACGTAGAGCAGCATGCCGGCGACCATCACCAGCGCGCCCGCCTGCAGCACCTTGCGGCCGAACCGCGGCACCAGCTTCTGCACCGAGAGCCCGGCCGCGATCGAGACCGCGATCGAGAACGGCACCCCGGTGAGCCCGGCCCGCAGCGGGCTCCAGCCCAGCCCGAGCTGCATGTAGAGGGTCCAGATCAGGAAGAAGATGCCCAGCACCACGCCGAAGACCAGCTGCACCGCGAGCCCGGCGGCGAAGCTGCGGACCCGGAACAGCGCGAGCTCCACCAGCGGCGACCCGTCGCGCCGGGCCTTGGCCTTCTCCCAGCGGACGAAGCCCGCCAGCACCGGCACGCTCAGGCCCATCGAGACGAAGCCCCAGACCGGCCAGTGCGCCTCGCGCCCCTGGGTGAGCGGGTAGAGCAGCATCAGCAGGCCGAGCGCGCCGAGCCCCATGCCGACCAGGTCGAGCCGCAGGCTGCGGGCGGCCCGGGACTCGTCGATGAACCGCCGGCCGAGCAGCAGCCCGGCGATGCCCACCGGCAGGTTGATCAGGAAGATCGGGCGCCATTCGAGCCCGCCCGGGTTCCACTCGGTGAGCAGCGCGCCGAGCAGCGGCCCGCTCACCGCGCCGAGGCCGACCATCGCGCCGAACATGCCGAACACCTTGCCGCGCTCGTGCGCCGGGAAGGAGGCGTGGATGATCGCCAGCACCTGGGGCACCATCAGCGCCGCGGTGGCGCCCTGCAGCACCCGGGTGGCGACCAGCATGGCCGGGTCGGTGGCCAGTCCGCACAGCGCCGAGGCGAGGGTGAAGCCGGTCATGCCGATCAGGAAGATCCGCTTGCGGCCGTGGATGTCGCCGAGCCGCCCGCCGGTGATCAGCCCGATCGCGAAGGCCAGCGCGTAGCCCCCGGTGACCCACTGCACGGCGCTGAACGAGGCGCCCAGGCCGTGCTGGATGCTCGGCACGGCGATGTTGACGATGGTGACGTCCACCAGGTCCATGAAGGAGGCCATCATCACGATCGCCAGCGCGATCCAGCGCCGCCGGTCGGCGGGTGACGGCGCGTCGGCCCCCCGCGGTATCGCCCGGTCGCGCGGCGGTGTGTCGGCAGGTGCGGTGGTCATCGTCAGCCCCTCGGCTCGGTCCGTCGTTGTCGTCGAGGACGAAGCTATCCGGCCATGAGGACAGATCCTGTCCTAGTTGTCCGCGATCCTGGAGGCATGACCGACACGCCCGCCCGACTGCTCACCCTGCTCTCCCTGCTGCAGACCCCGCGCGAGTGGCCGGGCAGCGAGCTGGCCGAGCGCCTGGGCGTCACCGTGCGCACCATCCGCCGCGACGTGGACCGGCTGCGCGAGCTCGGCTACCCGGTGCGGGCCAGCCGGGGCGCGGTCGGCGGCTACCGGCTGGCGGCCGGCAAGGCGATGCCCCCGCTGCTGCTGGACGACGAGGAGGCGGTGGCGATCGCGGTCGGCCTGCGCGGGGCGGCGGGCAGCGCGGTCGGCGGGGTGGAGGAGGCCTCGGTGCGGGCGCTGGCGAAGCTGGAGCAGGTGCTGCCGGCCAGGCTGCGGCACCGGGTGAGCACCTTCTCGGCGGCCACCGAACTGCTGCCCGGCGGCGGGCCGGCGGTCGATCCGGACGTGCTCACGGCGCTGGCCGCCGCGGTGACGGCCCGGGAGCGGCTGCGGTTCGCCTACCGGGCGGGCGACGGCGCGCGCAGCCGCCGGCTGGTCGAGCCGCACCGGCTGGTCGCCGCCGGCCGCCGCTGGTACCTGGTGGCCTTCGACAACGACCGGGACGACTGGCGGATCTTCCGGGTGGACCGGCTGACCGAGCCGGTCACCACCGGCGTGCGGGTGCCGCCGCGCGAGCTGCCGACGCCGGACGCGGCGGCCTACGTGGCGCAGAGCCTGCGGCTGCACCGGGAGGCGGTGCGCGCCGTGCTGCTGCTGCACCTGCCGATCGAGGAGGCGCGCCGGCGGCTCGGGGCCGCGCCGGTCGAGCTGGAGCCGGTGGACGAGCGCAGCTGCCGGGCCCGCACCGAGGCCGACACGGTGGACTGGCTGGCGTTGAAGCTGCTCGGGCTGGACTGCGAGTTCACCGTCCTGGAGCCGCCGGAGCTGGCCCGCCACCTGGCCGGGCTGGCCGGGCGGTTGGGGCGTGCGGCGGGTGAATTCCGGGAGTGAGCCGCGCGCCGCCGGGCGCGCCCGGGGTCGGCGGTTAGAGTCCACAAGCGTGCAGAACGACGAACTGGTCACCAACGGGCCCTGCTGGGTGGAGCTGGCCACCACCGACGTGCCGTCGGCCACCAACTTCTACACCGGCCTGTTCGGTTGGCGGGCCGGGGCCGAACCGCGCGCGGCGATCGGCGACCGCACCGTGCTGTCGCAGTCGGCCGGTCCGGTGGCGGCGCTGCTCCCGGGGCTGGGGGAGGGCGGGGCGCCGGCCTGGCTGCCCTCGTTCCTGGTGGACTCGGTGGACGAGACCGTGGCCAGGGTGCGGGTGGCCGGCGGCACCGTGCGGCGGGAGCCGGCGGAGGTCTCCGTGCTGGGCCGGTCCGCCGTGGTCGCCGACCCCTCGGGTGCGCCCTTCGGCCTGTGGCAGGCACGGGAGTTCGCGGGCGCCGCGGTGCTCAACGAGCCCAACTCGCTGGGCTGGGTGGAACTGCACACCCGGGACGTGGCCGCCTGCACCGCCTTCTACCCGAAGGTGTTCGGCTGGAGCGTCGACGCGAGCGAGCACTACACCCAGTGGGGCCTGGGCGGCGCCGACTTCGGCGGCATGGCCCGGATCGACGAGCACCACCCGGCGGGCACCCGGCCGCACTGGCTGCCGTACTTCGCGGTCTCCGACGTGGACGCCATGCTGAACAAGGCGGTCGGCCACGGCGCGGAGCGGGTGATGGGTCCGGTGGACGTGCCGCAGGGCCCGCGGATCGCGGTGCTGCGGGACCTCCAGGGGGCGGCCTTCGGCATGTACCTGGCCGGCACCGAGGGTTGACCGGAAACCCCTTGAAGGGCGGGCGGACGGCTGGGTTATCGTCTGGGGGTCGTCGCGTGTCGGAGGGGAGGAGAGGGCGTGCGTCCCGACCCCTCGCCCGACCATGCGATGGGCATCCTGCTGCGCGGGGCCTTCGGGCACGGCGGACCGCTCTGGCGTCCACTGGACCGGGCCCGCACCCGGGCCCGACTGCTGCTCCTGATAGGCCTGTTGGGCGCACTGCTGACCGGCTGCGCGCTGGCCGGCCGGGGCGTGGCCGCGGCCCCGCTGCGGGCCAGGGCCGAGGCCGCCCAGCGGCACCGGGTGCCGGCCGAGGTGCTCGGCCCGGTCCACCAGGACGCCACCGCCGTGGCCACCCGCTTCCGCTCCGGTGAACTGGTCACCGTGCGCTGGACCTACCCGGCCGGGCACACCGTCGAGCGGCGCTTCGACCTGCCGACCCCGGCGCAGACCGGCAGCACCGTGCCGGTCTGGGTGGACGACGCCGGCCGGCTCGCCGACGCCCCGCGGGGCGCCGCCGAGTCGGTGCTGCTCGCCCTGGGCACCGGCGCGGGCGGCTGGTTGGCGCTCAGCCTGCTCGGGCTCGCGCTCCACTGGCTGCACGGGCGGGTGCTGCGCCGGCGCACCGAGCGGTACTGGGCGGCCGGTTGGGCCGCCGTCGAACCGCACTGGTCGGGCCGGCTGCGCCGGCGCCACGGCAGCTGACGCACCGTCAGTAGGCGGCCCGTCAGCGCAGCGGGGGGAGCTCCTCGCGCAGCCGACGGCCCAGCAGGTCCAGGCCCTCGACCATGGCGGCGGCCTGCCCGGGGGCGAGCGCGTCGGCCAGCACCCGGTCCAGCTCCCTGGTGTGCGCCGCCGCCGCGCGGCGCAGGGTCCGTTCGCCCTGCTCGGTGAGCAGGACCAGCTGCACCCGGCGGTCCTCGGCGGACGGCTCCCGGGTGACCAGCCCGGCCTCCACCATCCGGTCCACCAGCCGGGTGGCCCCGCCGCTGGTCAGCACCAGCTGTTCGCAGAGCCGCCCGACCGGGGCGCCCCCGGGGTGGCCGGACAGGATCAGCAGGACCTCGAAGACGGAGTGGCTGATCCCGGCCTCGCGCTGGATCGCCGCGCCGAGGAACCGCTCCAGCAGGGCGGAGGTGTTGAGCAGCACGCCGACCGCCTGGATGCGCGGATCCTCGACCGGGTGCTCGGGGCTCGGTGCGGGCTGGGTCATCGGGGGACCGTACCAGCTGCCGGTGCCGTCAGTAGCCGACCGTGAACCGCTCGCCCAGGTGGGCCGGGTCCTCGATCTCGTCGACCAGGGCGGCCGCGTAGTCCTCGGTGCTGATCCGGCTGGCGCCCTCGGCGTCGACCACCAGGTCCTCGCGGTCGGTGCGGTAGCTGCCGGTGCGCTCGCCGGGCGCGATGGTGCCGGCCGGGCTGAACGAGGTCCAGGTCACGTCGGTGACGGTGCGCAGGTGGTCGAGCGCGTCGCCGTGCGCGTGGGCGATCGGGAGCAGCCAGTCGGGGAAGCCGGGCGCGTCCCAGACCTGGCTGCCGTCGGGGGTGCGCAGCGAGCCGGCGCCGCCGACCTGGATCAGCCGCGGCGCCTCCTCGCCCAGCAGTCGCAGGCCGGCGACCACGGAGCGGGCGGCGGAGCTGATGTTGGCCGCGTCGCCGCCGACCGCGCTGACCAGCACCTGGTGGCCGGTGGCCGCCCCGGCCACCGAGGCCGGGTCCAGCACATCGCCGGTGGTCACGGTGAGGTTGGGGTGCTGCTCGGTGACGCTGGCCGGGTTGCGGACCACGGCGGTGACCTGGTGGCCGCGCTCCAGGGCCTCGCGGACGATGCGGCTTCCGATGGTGCCGTTGGCACCGATGACGGCGATGGTGGACATCGGGTGGTCCTCTCGATAGGCACGTGCCGTGTTCCGCACGCAGTGTTACCTGAGTGAACAGTACCTGACTGCTCAGGTATTCCCCTCGGGTGGCAGGAACTCCCGGACCGCGGCCACCGTGTCCGCCTCCGCCGCCGACTTGTCCGCCCGGTAGCGCAGCACCCGGGCGAACCGCAGGGTCACCCCGGCCGGGTACCGGCTGGACCGCTGCACGCCGTCGAAGGCGATCTCCACCACCAGCTCGGGGCGCACCAGCACGCCCCACGCCGGCTGCTCCACCGCCAGCTCGCGCAGCCGCTCCGTCTGCCAGTCCAGCAGCCGGTCGGTCAGGCCCTTGAAGGTCTTGCCGAGCATGGCGAACGAGCCGTCCGGCTCCCGGGCGCCCAGGTGCAGGTTGGACAGGCGCCCGGCCCGCCGGCCGTGGCCCCACTCGGCACCCAGCACCACCAGGTCCAGGGTGTGCACCGGCTTGACCTTCAACCAGGCGGTGCCCCGGCGGCCCGCCGTGTAGGGCGCGTCCAGCGCCTTGGCGACCACCCCCTCCTGACCCCGCGCCAGCGCCGCCGCGGCGAACTCCTCGGCGGCGGCCGACTCCCCGGCGGCCAGCACCCGGCGGCGCACCAGCAGCCGGGCCGGCACCAGTCGGGCCAGCTCGGCGTGCCGCTCGGCGGTGGGCAGCTCCAGCAGGTCGCGGCCGTCCAGCGCGAGCAGGTCGAAGAAGACCGGGGTGAGCGGCAGCGCCCCGCTGGCCCCGGGCACGTCCAGCCGGGAGCCGACCCGCCCGGCGGTCTGCTGGAACGGGCGGGGCCGGCCCCGCGGGTCCAGCGCGACCAGTTCGCCGTCCAGCACCACCCGCTCGGCGGGCAGCGCCAGCGCGGCGGCGACCACCTCGGGCAGCCGCGCGGTGATCTCGTCCAGGGTCCGGGTGAAGACCCGCACCACCGGCCCGTCCCGGTGCACCTGGATCCGGATGCCGTCCAGCTTCTCGTCCAGCACGCACGGTCCGAGCCGGTCCAGCGCCTCCCCGACCGACTTCGCGGTGTGCGCGAGCATCGGCAGCACCGGCCGGCCCACGGTGAGCCGGAACCCGGCCAGGGCCGCCGGACCGTCGGCCAGCAGGCGCTCGGCGACGGCGCCGAGCGAGCCGCCGAGCATCACCGCCCGGCGGACCTCGGCCGCCGGCGCACCGGCGGCTTCGGCCAGCGCGTCCACCGCGACCGCGTCCAGCGCGCCCTGGCGGACCTCGCCGCCGATCAGCCGGACCAGGAACTCCTGCTCCTCGGCGGTGGCCCGGCTGAGCAGCCGCTCGACCAGCTCGCGCCGCCCGGCCTGCGCCCCGGCGCCGTGCACCGCGCCCAGCTCGGTGAGCGCCGCGTCCACCTGAGCGACCGTCAGGGTCGGCGCGCCGGCGGGCGGCACGGGCTCGGCCAGGCTGCTCCAGCCGACCCCGATCCGGCGCTGCGGCAGCCGCCCGGCCAGGTAGGTGATCACCACCGGTGCCTCGGCGGGCGCGGTGCCCCGGAACAGCTCGGCGAGCAGTGCGGTCTTGCGGGAGCGGGCGGAGGTGGCGGCGACCTCGCGGGAGGTCCGGGCGAGTTCGGCCAGCAGCATGCCCTCATGCTCGCCCGGGGGCCCGGGGCGCGCGAGTCACCGGTGCCAGACTGGACGCATGTGCCGAAGCATCAAGACCCTGCGTCCGCCGATGGAGCCCGAGGTGACGGAGGAGGACATCCACGCGGCCGCCCTGCAGTACGTCCGCAAGGTGTCCGGCTTCCGTGCCCCGGCCGCGCACAACCGGGAGGTGTTCGACCAGGCGGTGGCCGCCGTCGCCGCCGCGACCGCCGCCCTGCTCGCCGGCCTGGAGGTGCGCGGCACCCATTGAGCCGGGAACGCGGGAGCGCCCGTGCCGCCGTGGGCGGCACGGGCGCTCCCGTCACGGCTCCCGGGTCAGCGGGTGCCGGCCGAGCGGCGGCGGGCGACCACGATCGCGCCGGCGCCGACGGCCAGCAGCACCGCACCGCCGATCGCGACCTCGGTCAGCGCGCTGCCGTTGGTGCCGGTGAAGGCCAGCTTGGTCGGGGTGGTGGAGACCGGCTTGACGACCGGCGAGCCGACCGGAGCCGCGGTGCTGGTCGAGCCGGACGGCGTGGCCGAGGCGCTCGGGGAGGCCGAGGCCGAGGCCGTCGGCGCGCCGCCGGCCGGGGTGCTCGCCGAGGGCTTGGTCGACGGGCCCGTGGTGCCGGCCGGCGCGGTGGTCGCGGTGCTGGCCGAGGGCTGGGCGGTACCCGGGGTGGTCGGGTTGCCGGCCGGGGTGCTCGGGTTGCCCGCGGGCGTGCTGGGGTTGCCCGCCGGGGTGCTCTGGCTCGGGGCCGGGGCGGGGGTGCAGTCGTGGTCGCCACCGTTCCAGTGCGCGATCAGCGGCTGGTCGGTGTCCTGCCCGAAGACGCCCTTGGGGTAGTGCGGCGCGTCGGCGCCCGCGAACTTCCGGCTGCTGTTGTACAGGTCGATCTGGCCGTAGCAGCCCGAAGCGAGGGAACCCGTCACGTCGAGGGTGATCCGGGAGTTCTTGCTGTTCAGCGTGCCGGTGGCCCAGCCCGCCAGGGTCTGCACGCCCGAGCTGGGCCAGCTGGGGCCCTGGGTGTCGTAGGCGGCCAGCGAGATCGGGTAGTCGCAGCCCTGGCCGACGTCGCCGGTGAGCTTGACCAGGATCTGCTGGACCGGCTTGCCGAACTGGTCGTCGGTGGTCCAGCTCTTGCCGTTGTCGACCGAGTAGGAGATCTGCGCGTCGTCGCAGCTGTTCACGTCATGGGCCTGGGCGGTGCCCGCGAGGGCGAGCGGAGCGGCGGCGGCTATGCCGGCCGCCGTCAGCGCCGGGAGGATCCGGCGGAGTCGGTGCTGCACGTGTGGTTGCTCCCTGAAACGATGGTGCGTACGCGCCCTGGTGGGGGCCGCCGGACGGCGGCCCCCACCAGGGCGTCTGCATCTTGAGAGCGGTGACGATAGCGGACTTCCGCCCGGCTTCCGAGCCCGGGGCACGCGGGGTGTTGACGGCGGCTCAGGCAGGGCGGTTCAGCCGTGCACCTCGGGGTCGGGGGAGGGCTTCGGCCCGGTCGGCCGGCCCAGCAGGTCGAGCAGCCGGCGCTGCGGGTCGCCGCCCGCCCCCTGCTCGGGGGCGACCCGGTGCAGGGCGAACGCCACCAGCTCCGGCGCCAGCCGCCCGTCCTGGCAGGTGGCGTGTGCCAAGTCCCAGGTGGCCACGGTGAGCTGCACCGTGAGCTGCGCGCAGTACTCCACCGCCGGGCCGCAGAAGTCGGCCGAGCCGATCTCCCGGTCCAGCGCGCCCGGCGCGGCGAAGGCCGCCCGGGCCGCGTCGGCCGCCTGCGACCAGTCCGCCGACGGGTCCCCGGTCGCTGGCACCGCGCCGCCGCCCAGCAGCTCCGGCACCCGCGCCTGCGCGGCGGTCAGCCGCTCGACCAGCTCGCGCACCGAGCCGTCGGCCGTCGCCACCGCCCACTGGTTGCGGGCCACCTCCTCGACCCGCCGGCCGAACGAGGCGACCGCCTCCGGGTAGAGCCGCAGCAGCTCGCGCCCCCGCTCCCGGCGCACCCGCGCGTCCTCGGTCATCGGGGGCCTCAGCTCGGCGTCGCCTCGATCCGGGCCGCGGTCTCCCGGGCCCGGGCGCCGGACCGGGTTCGGCCCGCCGTCACCAGCCGGGTCGGGTACCGGCGCAGGTACTCGGCCTCCAGCTCGGTGGAGCGCTCGGTGTGCCGGCGCAGGGCGTCGTCGGACCCGTAGAGGAAGGTCTCGTGCCGGGTGCGGTGCAGCTGCTCCAGCTCGTGCAGCAGGCGCTCGGCGGTCAGTTCGGTCGCCGCGACGCCCTCGGCGCCGTCCGGGTTGGCGGTCAATCGCATGGCGGGTGCCTCCGCTGCTGTCGGTTGCTGTCGATCGGTCTCGGATGCTCGCAACGTCGCCCCCGCTATCCCGGTGCCCCGGAGGAGGCACCGGAAACCGGCCCGGGCGGATGCCGCGGCGCGGTCTCCCGCACGGCCAGCAGCCGCAGGCCGATGTCCTGCAGGTCCTTGCGGCGCAGCGCGGCCCGCAGCAGCGGGAACCAGTCCCGCTCCTCGCGCTCCATCTGCCGCACCGCCGCCGTCAGCAGCTCCGCCATGCCGCCCTCGAAGCCCGGGTCCGCCGGGCCCCGGTCGGCCACCTCCTCGCAGAGCCGGTCGATCGCCCGGTGGTCCTGGAAGCCGAGCACGGCCGGGTGCGCGGGGTCGTGCAGCAGCTCGACGACCACCGGGTTGAGCACCTCGTCCACCAGGTACGAGTGGATGGTGAGGTCGTGCACGATGTGCTGGGCCAGGTCGGCGCGGCCCGCCCGGTCGCCCGGATCCGCCGCGTGGTACGCCTTGAAGAGCCGCAGCAGCTCCTTGTGCTCCTGCTTCAGCAGCACGATCGCGTCGGTGGACATCCGCACTCACCTCTCGGGTCCGCAGCGCCCCTGCTACCGATGGTGCCAAAACCGCAGGTCGGGCGGGCGGATCTCAGCGGCCAACCGGGTGGCCGGCGGTGGTCAGGGCAGCGGGATCCGGCCCCGCAGGACCTCGCGCCACAGGCGCCGCAGCCGGGTGGCCGGGCCCTGGTCGGGGTTGCGGCCGGCCGCCAGCGCGGCCGCCTCGGCGACCCGGTCGCGGCTGCGCCGCCACTGCTCGAAGCGGCGGGCCAGCTCGGGGTTCTCGGCGGCCAGGCGGCTCTCGATCCGCCGGATCTCGCGCAGTTCCCTCCGGGAGAGGTCCATCTCGCTCACCTGCTGTCCGGGTCGGCGGTCAGCTTCCGGTCTCCAGCAGCTCGGCCAGGTCGTAGCCGACCGGCTCCTCCAGCTGGGTGTAGTCGCAGCTCGTCGGGGAGCGGTCCGGGCGCCAGCGCTGGAAGCGGGTGGTGTGTCGGAACCGCGTGCCTTCCATGTGATCGTACGCGACCTCGCAGACCCGCTCAGGGCGGAGCGCGACCCACTGGGCGTCCTTGCCGCCGCTCCACCGGCTGGGTGCGCCGGGCAGCCGGCCGGCCTCGTGCGCGGCCTCGTCGGTCCAGGCGGCCCACGGGTGGCCGGCCGGGTCGGCCATCCGCAGCGGGGCCAGTTCCTCGGCCAGCTCGCGGCGGCGGGCGGCGGTGAAGGAGGAGCAGACGCCCACGTGCTGGAGCACGCCGGCCGCGTCGTACAGGCCCAGCAGCAGTGAGCCGACGCCCTGCCCGTCCTTGTGGTCCCGGTAGCCGGCCAGCACGCAGTCGGCGGTCCGGCCGTGCTTGATCTTGAACATCGAGCGGACCCCCGGCCGGTACGGCTGGTCCAGCGGTTTGGCCACCACCCCGTCCAGCCCCGCGCCCTCGAACCGGGTGAACCAGACCTCGGCCAGCGCCCGGTCGGTGGTGGCCGGCGCCAGGTGCACCCACGGGCCGGCGCCGGCCAGCGCGGCGGTCAGCGCCGCCCGCCGCTCGCCCAGCGGGCTCTCCATGAGCGCCCGGTCACCGAGGGCCAGCAGGTCGAAGGCGATGAAGCTCGCCGGGCTCTCCGCCGCCAGCTTGCGCACCCGGGAGGCGGCCGGGTGGATCCGCTCCTGGAGCTCCTCGAAGTGCAGCCGGCCGTCGTGCGCCAGCACGATCTCGCCGTCCAGCACGCAGCGCTGCGGCAGCTCGGCCCGGAAGGCGTCCAGCAGCTCGGGGAAGTAGCGGGCCAGCGACTTGCCGGTGCGGCTGGCGACCTCGACCTCCTCGCCGTCACGGAACACGATCGCGCGGAAGCCGTCCCACTTGGCCTCGTAGTGCATGCCCTCGGGGATCGCGGTGACCGCCTTGGCCAGCATCGGCTGGACCGGCGGCAGCACGGGAAGGTCCATGCCACTGATGGTGCGTCAAGCCCGCGCGCGCCGCAGCGCGGCGGCACAGGCCTACCGGCGGTTGGGGGGCGGCGTCGCGGCGCCCGGACTCTCGCCTGGACGGCTTCTCCTCAGTCGCCGATGCTCCGCATGGACTCCCTCGTCGGCGCCGCCCAGACTCGGCCCGGACACCGCTCCTTCTTCCACCCCCCAGCCGCCGGTAGGCCTTAGCTTGTGGGCATGGCGGAATCGGTGGAACTGGAAGCCGGGGGGCGACTGGTCAAGGTGTCCAATCCGGGCAAGGTGTACTACCCGGAGCCCGGGTACACGAAGTTGGACGTGGCGGTCTACTACCAGGCGGTGGCCGAGGCGGTGCTGCGCGGGCTGCGCGACCGGCCGACCACGCTGCAGCGGTTCGTGGACGGGGTCGAGGGCGAGTCCTTCTACCAGAAGCGGGCGCCGAAGAACACGCCCGAGTGGCTGCCGACCGCGCGGATCTCCTTCCCCAGCGGGCGGTACGCCGACGAGATCTGCCCCACCGAGCCGGCCGCCGTGCTCTGGGCCGCGAACCTCGGATGCCTCACCTTCCACCCCTGGCCGGTGCGGCGGGACGACACCGACCACCCCGACGAGCTGCGGATCGACCTCGACCCGCAGCCCGGCACCGACTTCACCGACGCGGTGCGCGCCGCCCACCAGCTGCGCGAGGTGCTGGCCGAGCACGGGCTGCGCGGCTGGCCGAAGACCTCCGGCGGGCGCGGCCTGCACGTGTACGTGCCGATCCGGCCGCAGTGGACCTTCGCCGAGGTGCGCCGCTGCGCGATCGCGCTGGGGCGGGCGCTGGAGCACCGGATGCCCGATCAGGTGACCACCAACTGGTGGAAGGAGGAGCGCGGGGTCAAGGTCTTCGTCGACTACAACCAGATGGCCCGGGACCGCACCATCGCCTCCGCCTACTCGCTGCGGGCCCGCCCGCAGGCCACCGTCTCCACCCCGCTGCACTGGGTGGAGCTGGACGAGGTGACCCCGCTGGACTTCACGCTGCGCACGGTGCCGGTGCGCCTGGCCGAGGTCGGCGACCCGAACGCGGAGCAGGGTGACGAGGTGTTCGGGCTGGAGTCGGTGCTGGAGCTGGCGGAGCGTCAGGAGCGCGACCACGGGCTCGGCGAGCTGCCTTATCCGCCGGACCACCCGAAGGCGCCGGGCGAGCCGCCCCGGGTGCAGCCGAGCCGGGCCAGGAAGACCCCCTGACCCGGGGTCAGCGGGCGGCGGTCGGCTGCTCGGCGGGCTCGGGCAGTTCGGCCGGCGGGCGGCGGCGGGCCGCGCGCAGGCCGAGGGCGGCCGCCACGAGGGTGGTGGCGAGCGCCGTCCAGGGCACCACGTCACCCACCCGGTCGTACCAGGTCCGGTAGCCGGGGGCGGGCAGGGCGAGCCGGACGGTCAGGGCGCCCCGGTGGGCGGTGTCCAGCCGGGCGAGCTGCCGGCCCTGGGCGTCGAAGGCGACCGAGTCGCCGGTCAGCGCCGCCTGGACCGCCGGGCGTCCGGTCTCGGCGGCCCGGACCGCCGCGAGGGAGGCGTGCTGGTCCGGGGCCCAGGTGTCCTGGAAGGTCGAGGTGGCCGACTGGTAGACCAGCAGCTGGGCGCCCTGGCGGGCGGCGGTCCTGGACAGGTCGGGGAAGGCCGACTCGAAGCAGATCAGCACGCCGGTGGGCAGCGGGCGGCCGGTGCGGTCGGGCGGCTGGAAGAGGTGGAACGACTTGCCGGGGGTGCGGTTCTCGTCGGCGGCCTTGCTGATCCGGGTCAGCCAGCCCAGCTCGTCGCGGAACGGGATGTACTCGCCGAACGGCACCAGGCGCATCTTGGCGTAGCGGCCCCGGATGCCGGTCGGGTCGATCAGCACGGCGTCCTTGGAGATGGTGCCGTCGGCCTTGCGGGCGTCCTCGTTGACCAGCAGGTCGGTGCCGGCGGTGGCGGACAGGGCGCGCAGCCGGGCGAGCGTGGCGGCGTCCCGGGACAGGTCGGTGGTGATGCTGGACTCGCCCCAGACCACCAGGTCGGGTGTGCCGGACAGGGCGCGGGTGATCGCGGTGTCCGCGTCCAGCCGGGCGTCGCCGGCCGGGGTCTCGCCGGGCTGCACCAGGGCGACGGTGGCGGTGCGGACGGTCGGCGGGGCGGTGCCGAGGGCGAAGACCAGCGGGCCGGCCGCCAGCACCGCCCCGCCCGCGCCGAGCACGCCGGCCCGCAGCACCGTGCGGTCGGCCAGCAGCGCGATCAGCACCGCCGTGTTCACCGCCACCACCGCCGCGCTGACCAGCCAGATCCCGCCCAGCGAGGCCAGCGCCAGCTGGGTCGGCCGGCGCCACTGGGTGGCGCCGAGCAGCGCCCACGGACCGCCGAGTGCCTGCCAGGAGCGGGCGAACTCGGAGACCACCCAGACCGCCGGCACGGTGACCAGGGCCGCCAGCGCCCGGCGCGCCGTGATCGGGGGCCGCAGCAGCGACCAGACCGCCAGGCCCAGCGCGCCCTGCAGCGCGCCGAAGAGCACCGCGATCAGCAGCAGGCCCGGCCCGACGGTGGGGATCAGCCAGTACATCGCGGCCAGCACGAAACCGGCGCCGAACCACCAGCCGCGCACCACCGCCTCCCGGGCCCGCGGCGCGCGCTGCATCAGCAGCAGCCCGGGCACCAGGGCGACCCAGGCCAGCCACTCCAGGTCGAGCGCCGGGAACGCCGCCACCGGCAGCATGCCGGCGCCCAGCGCGCCGTACCGGACGGGATGCGAGAGCGCGGTACGCAGCGACATGCGCCGATTGTCCGCTCCCGGGCCCGTCACCACCATGACGCGGACCGAATCGGTGAGGCGTGTCGCGCGCCCCCGGTGCACACCGCGCGCCGTACTGTCGGGCCATGGCCGAGGCGACCAACACGATGCTCTTCATCACCTTCGACGGTCGGGCGGCGGCCGACGCCGCGTTCGAGGAGGCGAAGGAACTGCCCGGGGTGCGGCAGGCCGCCGTGCTCACCCGGTCGGCCGAGGGGCTCCTCGACACGCCCGAGAGCTGGGTGCGCGGCGCCGGCCGGCCCACCGTGGCGACCGGGCTGCTGGGCGGGCTGCTCGGGCTGTTCGGCGGTCCGATCGGCGTGCTGCTGGGCTGGACCGCGGGCACGGTGATCGGCGGCGCGGCCGAGCTGAAGCAGTTCCAGGAGGGCGCCGAGGGCCTGCTGGTCTACAGCCGGGACCTGGCGGAGGGGCACGCGATGCTGATCGTCGACGTGCACGAGCACGACCCGGCGCCGGCGGACGCGCTGGCCGCCGCGCACGGGGGCCGGCTGGTCCGCCGTCCGGCGGCCGAGGTCGAGGCGGAGGTCCGGGCGGCCGAGCGGGCGGCGGAGGGCAAGGGCCCTGACGGTGCGTAGCGTCTGACGGCGTCGTGGGTTGACGGCAGGTCGGGTTGACGGCAGGTCGGGCTGACGGGGGCTCGGGTCAGTCGGCGCCGAGGGCGGTCAGCAGCTCGGCGCGGCGCGGCACCCCGGTGCTGCGGTGCAGCAGCACGCCCGCCGGGTCGAGCACCAGCACCGTCGGGGTGCGCAGCACGTTCAGCCGGTGGACCAGGGCCGGTGCCCGGTCGGCGTCCAGGTCGATGTGGGCCACGCCCGGGACGGCGGTGGCCACCTCGCCGAGCAGCCGGCGGGTCGGGCGGCAGGGCCCGCAGTGCTCGGTGGAGAACTGCACCAGGGTGGCGCGTTCGCCGAGCGGGGCGCCGAGCTCCTCGGGGGTCAGCCGGGTGCGGCGGTCGGCGGTGCGCAGGCGGCCGTCGCGGGCGGCGCGCCGCCAGCCGAACAGGCTCGCCAGCACGAGCACCAGGGCGCAGACGGCGGTGCCGGTGGTGGTCACCGCCCCAGTGTGGTGGGCGGGTGTGACGGGGGTGTTACGCCTGATGGCAGTCGTGCGGCGGGCCGGGCGCCGGGGGCTGAGCGGTCGTTAGGGTCGGCGGATGGACCTCGGGCTGATCGATCCGCGCGGGCCGCGCTTCGCCGCCGCGCTCACCTCCGTGCTGCTCGCGGCGGTGCTGGTGACCGGTAGCGGGTGGCTGCTGGCCGCGCAGGCGGCGGTGTTCGCGCTCGGGGTGGCGGGGCGCTCGCCGTACGGGTGGCTGTACCGGCGCCTGGTCCGGCCGCGGTTGGGACCGCCCGGCGAGCTGGAGGACCCGCGGCCGCCGCGGTTCGCCCAGGTGGTGGGGCTGGGGTTCGCGCTGGTGGGGGTGGCCGGGTTCGCGGGCGGCCTGCCGTGGCTGGGGTTCGCGGCCGGCGGGCTGGCGTTGGCGGCCGCGTTCCTGAACGCGGCGTTCGGGTACTGCCTGGGCTGCGAGCTCTACCTGGTGGGCCGGCGGCTTCAGCGGGCCAGGTAGCCGCCGTCCACCGGGAGCACCGCGCCGGTGATGAAGGAGGCGGCGTCGGAGGCGAGGAAGGCGATCGCGCGGGCGACTTCCTCCGGCGCGCCGAGCCGGCCCAGCGGGTGGGCGGCCGCCATCTCGGTGAGGTACTCGGGCCCGCCGGGTTCGTCCGCCAGGGCGCGCACCCGCTCGGTGGTGATGGTGCCCGGGGCGACGGCGTTGACCCGGATGCCCTGGGCCGCCCATTCGACGGCGAGGTGCACGGTGAGTCCGGAGGCGACGAACTTGGCCGGGCCGTAGGCGGCTTGGCGGGCCTGGCCGGCCAGGCCGGAGATCGACGAGACGCAGACGATGGCGCCGCCGCCGGTCCGCCGCATCGCCTCGATCGCGTACTTGCAGGTGAGGAACATGCCCTTGCCGTCCACGGCCATGACGTGGTCCCAGTCCTCGGGCGTGGTCTCCAGCACGTCGGAGAGCGGCAGGACACCGGCGTTGGCGACGGCGACGTCGAGCCTGCCGTGCCGCTGGACGGCGGTGGCGACGGCGCGGCGGACGTCCTCGGGGTCGGTGACGTCGGCGGTGGCGGTGCTGAGGCCGGTCTGGGCGAGCTCCCGGTGCAGCGCGGCCAGGCCCGCCGCGTTGACGTCGGTGGCGAGCACCCGGGCGCCGAGCCGCGCGAGGAGGGTGGCGGTGGCCCTCCCGATTCCGCTGGCGGCGCCGGTGACCAGGCAGCTCTTACCGGTGAGGTCGACCAGGGGGATCGTCATGTCCACTGCTCCCTAGGGGCGTTGCCTGCCAGGGGACCATAGCGCGGGTGGGGGCGGGTGCGGGGGAGCGCAGCGGCGTCAAACAAGTTCCAACAGAATCAGTGGTGACTTGTGATGATTAATGTTCTAGCATCTGCGGTGTCCCGCCGAGGTGAAGATCGGCTATCGGTCGCGCCCGACGCTGAGCGCACCGGATCTTGACCGGTGGCGGGAGTGGGAGGCCGCTGAGGGTCGGCCGACCCACCCGCCCAGGGGTTGTCGGTGCGCCGCCCTGACAGACATCGCGCCGACGGCCCCCGGGGGAGCCAGTGGAGAAAAGGCCGCAGGGCCGTGGCGATCGCCACGGCCCTGCGGTTCGTCACTGGTTGAGCGTCAGCTCGCGGTCAGCGCGGTGTCGTCGATCACGAAGCTGGTCTGGGCGGAGGAGGAGTTCTCCACGCCCTTGAACTGCAGGGTGACGCTCTGGCCGGCGTAGGCCGAGAGGTCGTAGGTCTCCTGGACGTAGCCGGAGTTGGCGTTCAGGTTGGAGAAGCTGGCCACGGTGGTGCCGTTGGCGGTCACGGTCAGCTTGTCGGCGGCCGTGGTGCCGGTCTTGGCGGTGTCGATGTGCAGCCAGAAGGAGAAGCTCGCCTTGCAGCCGGCCGGGACGGTGACCGTCTGGGCCAGGGTGTCGGTGTGGGCGGAGCCGTAACCGTCGAGCCAGGCGTCGTAGTTGCCGCTGTGGGCCGGCTCGCTGGTGGTGTCACTGTTGATCACACCGGAGGTCGCGGTCCACGGCGAGGCGGAGCCGGACTCGAAGCCCGCGTTGCCGAGCAGCTGGCCCGGGTTGGCGCAGGAGGTCGCGCCGGCCTCGGTCCAGGTGAAGCTGGTGGAGCCGGTGGCGCCGGTGCCGTCGGTCACCGTGACGGTCACCGAGGAGGAGCCGGAGGCGGTCGGGGTGCCCGAGATCAGACCGGTCGAGGAGTTGATCGACAGGCCGGCCGGCAGGCCGGTGGCCGCGTAGGTCAGGGTCTGGCCGGAGGCCGAGTCCGAGGCGTTGATCTGCAGCGAGGCGGCGGTGCCGACGGTGCCGCTCTGGTTGCCCGGGCCGGTGACGGTGACGGTGTTGCCACCGGTGCCGCCGCCGTGGTTCAGGATCGGGTGCGAGATCGAGCACGCGTTGGTGTCGTTCGACCAGCTCGCCTGCTCGGCGAAGGTGCCGGTGGCGAAGGTGACCATGGCCGCGCCGCCGGTGGTGCCGGGCTTCAGCCAGGCGCACTCGTCGGAGTTCTCCTGGCCGTTGTAGGTGGCGTCACCGGTGTGGTTGGTCCAGCCGCCCGCCGGGTTCTGGTCCGACATCATCTCGTGCCACTCGTGACCCAGGGTCATGGTGTAGCCGTCGAGGGTGCCGGGCGAGTTGACGAAGCCGACGCCGCAGTTGGCGCCCTGGTCGATGTTGTACGGCTGGTTCGAGAAGGCGATGTCGCCGTAGGGCGAGTTCGCCGCACCGCCGGTGAGGGTGGTGTCGCCGTTCCAGTCGTGCCAGGCGCAGTAACCGGTGTTCGGGTCCTGGTAGTTGTCCGGGTCGGTGCCGTGCGGCGACAGGACGATGTAGTACGCGTCGCGGTTCGCGGCGGCCGTGGTGTTGCCGAAGTGGCCGGCGGCGTTGATGGCCTCCTGGGCCAGCTGGTTGCCGGTCGCGGCGGACGGCGAGGCGGCCGAGTTGTCGTACCAGACGCCGGAGAGCACACCGCCGGCCTGGTACGGGATGAAGTTGGCGTTCGCCGGGCAGCTGGTGGCGCCGGAGGCCACGTTCGGGCCGTCGCACCACTGGGTCAGGTCGGCCGACCAGGTCTCGTTGTTGGTGCCGATGCCCTTGAACATCTGCTGGGTCGCACCCGCCGCGCCGGCCGAGTCGCCGGAGAACTTGGCGTTGCCGTTGGCGTCGGTGGTCTGGGTACCCCACTGGGTCCCGTAGAACACCAGGTAGACCTTGGAGTGGCCGCTCTGCACGCCGATGCCGTCGACGCCGCCGCCGTAGGAGAGGGTCTCCGCGCCGGTCGCGGCCGCGGTGGCCTGGTTGGCGAGGATGGAACGGCGGTGCGCCTCGTACGCCTTGACGCCCGGGGCCTTGCTGGCGTTGATCGAGGCGCTGTAGGGGTTGAACTCGTTCTTGACCGTCGAGCCGGCGAAGGCGGCACTGTGGTGCGCCTGGCCCGAGGTGGCGGCCGGAGCGGCAGCGGCCTGGGCCGGAGCGGCCATCATCGACAGGCCGGCGGCGGCCAGCGACAGCGTCGCTATGCCGGTCAGCGCCGCGAACTTCGCGCGGCGCGGGGCGGGGGACTGACCCATGAGGTGTGGGAGCCTCTCTCGTGAACCGACCGTCCACGTGTGGGAACGCGGACTGGTCCCTTGTGGGGAAAGGACGAGCGCATTGCGTGTGGAGGCGGAATCGATTCGGTCAGGAATTGACTGTCCATCACCACAACCGCCTGCTGGTGCTGAAGCAAAGCAGAGTGGGTTAACGCAGGTCAACGGGGAACACTAACGAACTGCTTACATCGTGATATTCGCAGGTCAGAGGCCATGCGAAGTTGAACTTGCGGTGCTGCGGCATTCAGTGAATAGGACTCGGAATACAGTTTCGTATTCGGTTCACGAAACGCCGTCCCGAGGAGGAAAAAACATGACCGAACTGCGTTTGGACGTCACCGCGACCGGTCGGCCCACCGGCGCGCCCGAGTTGGCGGCCGCCGCGGAGCACCGTGGTCTGGACCGGTTCAGCATGTCGGAGACCACCCACGACCCGTTCCTCCAGCTGGTCCGGGTGGCCGACCGGACCGAACGGATCGAGCTGGCCACCGGAGTCGCGATCGCCTTCGCCCGCACCCCGATGGCGCTCGCCTACCAGGCCTGGGGACTGCACGAACTCTCCGGCGGGCGCGCGGTGCTGGGCCTCGGCTCCCAGGTGAAGCCGCACGTGGTCCGACGGTTCGGCATGCCCTGGGACCGGCCGGCGGCCCGGATGCGCGAGTACGTGGCGGCGGTGCGGGCGATCTGGCACAGCTGGCAGACCGGTGAACGGCTGTCCTTCCGGGGCGACTTCTACACCCACACGCTGATGACCCCGGCCTTCGCCCCCGGGCCGGTGCCGCAGGGCACCCCGCCGATCCTGCTGGCCGGCGTCGGCCCGCTGATGACCGAGGCCGCCGGCGCGGTCGCCGACGGCCTGATCTGCCACCCCTTCGGCTCGGTGGCCTACCTGACGGAGCGCGTGCTGCCCCGGGTGCGGGCCGCCCGGGCCGGGGCCGAGGTGGCCGGGGCGGCCTGGACGCGGCGCCCGTTCGAGGTGGTGGGCAACGTGCTGACCGCCACCGGGCGCACCGAGGAGGAGCTGGCCGCGAACCGCCGCGGGGTGGCGGAGCGGATCGCCTTCTACGCCTCCACGCCGGCCTACCGGGCCGTGCTGGACGCGCACGGCTGGGGCGAGCTGCACGAGCAGCTGCACCGGATGTCGGTGCGCGGGCGCTGGGCGGAGATGGGCGACCTGATCGACGATCAGGTCTTCGACGCCTTCGCGGTGGCCGGCGAGCCGGCCGCCGTCGCCCGGGAGCTGCACCGCCGGTACGCCGGGGTGGTCGACCGGCTCTCGGTGACGGGGCCCGAGGCGGCCGATCCGGCGCCGCTGCTGGACGTGCTGGCCGAGGTCCGGGCGCTGGGCTGACGGGCCGCCGGCTGATGGGGCGCCGGCGGACGGTGGGTCAGCGGACGGCAAGTCAGTGGACGACGGGTCAGCGAGCGGCGGTGACGGCGGCTCAGCGGACAGCGGCTCAGCGGACGGCGGCCGTCATCGCGTCGGTGACGGAGCGCCAGGCCAGGCCCGCCTCGCCGAATCCGGCGGCGATCAGCTGCTCCAGCTGCCACTCGGTGGTGTGGACGTCGCCGTCCTTGTGGTCGCGGTAGACGGCGCTGCGGGCGGCCACCGCCTCGGCCAGCCGCGGGTCCGCGGCCGCCGCCTGCCACCACTCGGCCCAGCTCAGCACGCCGGCCGCCGACTCGGCCTGCTGGCGCCGCTGTTCGGCCGTGCGCACCAGCTCGTTGAGCCGCGGGGTGGCGGGCTGCGGGCAGTGGTCGGCGTTGAGGAAGACGCCGCCGGGGCGGAGCAGCCCGGCCAGGTCGCGGTAGAGCCGCAGCAGGTCGTCGGTGGCCAGCCAGTGCAGCGCGGTGGCTGTCACCACGGCGTCGAACGGGCCCTCGGGCAGCGCGGCGGCCCAGTCGGGGTCGCGCAGGTCGGCGGTGACCAGGGTGAACCGGCCGTCGCCGGCGAAGTGGCCCTCGGCGATGGCGAGCAGGGCCAGGTCCAGGTCGACGCCGACGCTGCTCGCACCGGGCAGCCGGGCGAGCAGCCGCTCGGTGATGCTGCCGGTGCCGCAGGCCAGGTCGAGCACCCGGGCGTGCGGGCCGCCCACGGCCTCGACCAGGTCGATCATCACCCGGAACCGCTCCTCGCGGTCCGGGAGGTACCAGCCCTGCTGGGCGTCCCAGCTGCGCTGCCAGTCGTCCCAGTAGGCGCGGTCGGCGGCCGCGGTGCCGGCGGTCGTGCTGGTGCTGGTGGTCTTGGTGCTGGACATGGCTCTCCCCCTGAGATCCGGTAAGGACCCTGCCCGGTCGGCAGGTGTTACAAAGCTTGGCGCATGCGTGAGTAACAGGCAAGAGCCATTTTCATCTCTTACGTGGGCCCCGTGCCGCTCCAGCGGGCGGCGAGCACCGCCACGTCGTCCTCGCCGTGACCGGCCGCCAGGCCGGTGAGCGCGGTGTCGATCAGGTGCTCCAGCGGAGCGGCCGGGTCGAGTGGGAGCGCGCACAGCGCGGCGAGGCACTCCTCGATGTCGATGCCGCGCCGCTCCACCAGCCCGTCGGTGTAGAGCAGCACGGTGCTGTCCGCGTCGAACGGCACGGTGACGCACCGGTAGCCGCCAAGCCCCGCGCCCAGCGGCGGGCCCACCGGTGGCGGGACCAGCCGGGCGGGTCCGGTCCGGCCGAGCAGCAGCGGGGGCAGGTGGCCCGCGCTGGCCAGCGTGCAGGTGCCGGCCGGCGGATCGAGCAGGGCCAGCACGCAGGTCGCCACCCGCTCCGGCGCCAGCGCCTCGACGATCCGCGCGGCCTCGTCGAGGATTCCGCTCGGGGAGCGGCGCTGCAGCGCGAGCGCGCGGATCAGCGAGCGGTACTCGCTCATGGTGGCCGCCGCGTCCAGGCCGTGGCCCATCACGTCACCCACCACCAGCAGGGTCCGTCCGCCGGGCAGCGCGACCGTGTCGTACCAGTCGCCGCCGACCTCGGCCGTGGCGCCGGCCGGCAGGTAGCGGATCGCGCAGGCCACGTCGGGGTGCGGGGACATCGGCTCGGAGAGCAGGGCCCGTTGCAGGGCCAGCGCGGTCTCGTGCTCGCGGGCGTAGCGCTGGGCGTTGCCGATCCCGGAGCCGGCCCGCTCGGCAAGTTCGGCGATCAGCGCCACCTCGTCCGGGGTGAACCCGGGGGCGGCGCCGGTGCGGCCCAGTGAGACCACGCCGAGCACCGTGCCGCCGGCGGTGAGCGGCACGAAGACCGCCGAGTGCAGGTCGAAGCTGCGGTAGAGCGGGAGCCGGTCGGCGTGCGCGGCGGCGCCGCGGATCTCCTCGTCCGTCGCGAAGTTGAGCACCACCGGCGCCGTCGAGGCGACGCAGCGGGCCAGCGCCGAGCCCGGCTGCGGCCGCTGCACGGTGCCTGCCGCGCCGAACAGCCCGCCGGCCCGCATCAGTTCGGGCGTGCCGCTGAGCGCGAGCCGACGCATCATCAGCAGGCCTTCGTGCTGCGAGAGTTGGTGGTCGATCAGGTCCACGGAGGCGATCTCGGCGAGCCGGGGCGCGAGCAGCCGGGCCAGCTCCTGGGCGGCCTGTTCGACGTCCAGGGTGGTGCCGATCCGGGTGGCGGCCTCCTCCAGCAGCGCCAGCCGGGTGCTCGCGCGGTCCAGCGCCTCGCGGATCCGGCGGTCCTCGGTGATCTCCAGGACCATCGCCACCAGGCCGAGCGGGCGCCCGTCCCGGCCGTCCAGGCGGTGGAAGGCGTTGTGCCACCAACGGAGTTCGTCGGGCGGACCGGCCGCGGTGGTGCCGCGCACGGTGTGCGCCCGGGCCCGGCCGTCGGCCAGCACCGTGCGCAGGGTGGCCTCGGCCGCCGCCACGTCGATGTCGGGCACCACCTCGCCGATCCGGCGGCCCACGTGGTCGGTGGCGGGCACGCCGTTGATCGCCGCGAGCACCGGGTTGACGTAGCGGTAGCGCAGGTGCCGGTCGAACACCGCGACGCCGAGCATCGCGTGGTCGAGCACCTGCCGGACCAGGCGGTAGTCGGCCAGCACGGTGGCCAGCGTGCCCGGGTCGGCCGGTGCGGCGGGGTCGGTCAGGGTGGTCAGCAGGCGTGCGGCGGCCCGGTCGTCGAGGAAGGCGAGCGGGTCGGGGCCGGCCGGCGAGCCGGCCCGCTCCGGGGAGAACCGCTGGTCGGGGCCCATGGGTCCGATCATCCCATCGGGGCGGGTCGGGCGCCCCCGCCACCGGAGCGGTGGCGGGGGCGCCCTCGGCGGGTCAGCGGCCCAGGCCGCCCGCGCCCGCGAGCAGCAGCGAGAAGCCGCTGCCGGTGGACTCGGCCGGGGTGGTCAGGTGCACCGTCCCGGTGGCCTGGTCCCAGCTCCAGGCGGAGGCCGGGAGCGGCCGGTGGTCGAGCAGCACCACGGCCGGTGCGGCGCCGACGTGGATGCTGAACCCGTAGGACCGCGCGACCGGCTTGCCGGTGTAGGAGCCGACGCTCGGGCCGACGGTGATCTCGGTGGCGCCGTGGCCCTGGCCGGCCGCCCGGACGGTCACCTGCTGGGTGGCGCTGGCGCCCTGCTGGTAGGCCCGGGTGGTGCCGTCGTCCTCGTAGAGGCTGAACTGCGAGTCGCCCTGGGCGTAGATGTCGTAGTCCAGCTTCGAGGTGTCCCGGGTCTGCCAGGAGAGCGTGCCCTGCGGCCACATCGGCACGACCGCACCCGCCTTCACGAAGAGCGGCAGGGTGTCGAGCGGGGCCTGGTAGCCGTTGATCGTGGTCGGGCCCTGGTAGGTCTTGCCGGTCCAGTAGTCCACCCAGGTGCCGGCCGGCAGGTAGATGCCGTTGCGGGTGTTCGAGGAGTCGTAGACCGGGGCGACCAGGAAGTCGTCGCCGCTGAGGAACTCGTACTTGGCCGCGTCGCCCCAGGTGTTGGGGTCGTTCGGGTAGTCCAGCACCAGCGGGCGGACCGCGCCGACACCGCTCCGGTGGGCCTGGGCGGCCAGCGTGTAGAGGTAGGGCAGCAGCCGCTCCTTGAGCTGGAGGTACTTGTTGTTGACCGAGGTGTAGGGCTCGCCGAACTGCCAGGGCTGCTTGTCGGTGGCCGCCCAGCCGTCCATGGTCATGATCGTCGGGATGAAGGTCTTCCACTCCAGGTCCCGGGTCTCCACCCGGGGGTCGGAGCCGAAGATCCCGCCGACGTCACCGGTGTCGTAGGCGATGCCGGACATGGTGGCGCCCGCGTAGGTCGGGATCTGCCAGCGCACGTAGTCGTAGGTGCCGGTCTGGTCGCCGCTCCAGAGCACGCCGCAGCGCTGCGCGCCGGCCCAGGAGACCGGCAGCCAGACGAAGCCGCGGGCGTCGCTGTTCTGCTCGATGCCCTGCTTGGCCTGCATGCAGCCGTCCAGCGCGAACTGGTAGCCGGGGCCGACCCAGCCGACGTCCAACTTCCTCACCCGCACGCCCGCCTGGACCTCCTGGCCCTGGTTGGGCAGGCCGGTGGAGGTCCACAGGCCGAGCTGCATGTGGTGGTCGCGCAGGCCCTGGCCGACCTGCTGGAGGTTCTCGTAGCCGCAGCCGTAGCCGTCGTTGACCAGCATCCAGCCGAGCGGGGTCTGGTTGGCGGTGTAGCCGTCGGCCACCTTGAGGGCGTCCAGGGTGTGGCGCTGACCGCGGTTGGCGTTGTTCAGGTAGCAGTCCGAGTCGCCCGGCTCCAGGCCGTAGACCGGCGGCATGAACGGCTTGCCGACCAGGTCGGTGTACTGGCCGATCACCGTCTTCAGGTCCGGCTTGCCCGGGCTGGCCATGAACCAGCCGTCGAACCGGCTCTCCTGCTCCGAGGTGCGCACCGGGTCGCCGAAGTCGTAGAGGCCCGGGGCGAAGGTGTCGCGGAAGACGCCGTAGCCGTTGGAGGAGAGGTAGAAGGGCTGGGAGTTGTTGTAGCCGCCCTCGTTCCAGTTGTAGTCGTTGGCCACGTGCACGCTCTGGTCGCGGTGCGAGAGGCTGCCGTTCTGCTCGCCGGCGCCGAAGAACTGCTCCTGCGGGCCGCGGGCCAGGGTCTGCTGCATCGCGTCGGCGGTCCAGGTCAGGCCGCGGGTCTCCTGCCAGACCACGGTGCGGTTGTCGGCGCGGTAGAGGGCGAACCGCAGCGGGTTCTTGTAGGCCCGCAGGGTGAGGTCCTTGGTGCCGATGCCCCAGTAGTCGCCGTGGTCGAACTGCCTGGTGTCCTTGCTGGTTGACGGCGGGTCAGGGATCATCTCCTTGCCGCCGGGGTCGGTGAAGGTGCCGTCCGGGGCGAGCTGGAGCCGGAACACGTCGGCGCTGGTGAAGTCGATCCGGGCCACTGCCTTGCCCGCCTGGATCGCGTAACTCCCGTCCGCCGCGCGGCTGATGGCGGTGGCCTTGCCGACCGTGGTGGCCTGCGGGATGGTCGCGGTGGCGGTGTAGCCGGAGTTGGTCACCGAGTAGGGGACCACCAGCACGTGGTAGGTGCCCGAGGCGTTCGGGATCACCGCGACCGAGGGGTCGGCGCCCATCGCGGCCTCGGCCACCTCGTGGCCGGTGGTGTCGTAGATGTAGAGGTCGAACTCCATCGTCGGATCGGGCCACTTGATGGAGACCGGCACGCCGCCGTCCGGGTCGTCGGCCCAGTGGCTCGCCGGGACGTCGACGGTGAGGTCGAAGTGGTCGCAGGTCTGGCCGGTCGGGTCCTGGGCCTGCGTCGGGCAGTGCGAGGGGTCGGGGACGGAGCCGCTGGCGTAGCTGTGGCCCTGCCAGTCGACCTCGTGGGTGCCGTTGAGGGCCAGGGTGCCGGCGGACGGCGTGGCCGCCCGGGCGGGGAGTTGGCCGCCGAGCAGTGCGCAGAGCACCGCGAGTACGGCGGTCAGCGCGGCCAGTGGCCAGCGGCCGGGGGTGGGCGGTGCAGTGGTGGAGCGGCGGGGCGGGGTGCGCATGCCACCTCCAGGGGCACGAGGGTGAGGTGATCATGACAGCCAAGCAAGCATGAGAACTTGGTGAGAGGGCCGTCTGGGGGAGGCTAGCAGTCCATTTCTGCGCGTTCAATGCTGCTGTGCGCACGAACGCGCAGCCGTCTCAGGGTCAGGAGCGCACACTGGAAGGTGATCGGTCGAGGAGAGGCGGCGTGAGATGTTCGTTCGCCACTACCACCACTTCGGTGGACACGTCGGTTGGGGACCGGGGTTCTGGCTGTTCGCGGTCGGCCTCGGGCTACTGGTGGTGCTGCTGGTGGTGCTGATCGTGCTGGCCCTGCGCTCGCGGGCCGGCCACGGCGCCCACCCGCTGGCCGCACCCGGCGGCGGGAGCTGGGGCGGCCCGGCGCCGACCGCTCGGCCACCCGGCCAGGAGGCCGAGCGGATCCTGGCGGAGCGGTACGCGCGGGGGGAGTTGGACGACGAGGAGTACCAGCGCAGACTCCGCACCCTGCGCGAACCGCCAGGAGGTGACGGCTAGTCGGTGAACGGCCGGCGGGGCAGCAGCTCGATCCGGGTCGGGTCGAAGACGCTGCGGCTGGTCGAGGAGGGCCCGATCCGGATGCAGGAGAAGAAGTGCCGGAAGACCGCGGCCCGGCGGGTCGGACTCAGTCTGGACCAACCGAACCGGGCCGCCTCGCCGACCGGCACACCGTCCAGCGCGGGCTCGTCGAGCGCTTCGAGCAGGGCGATCGCCCGCTCCGCGACATGGCTCTCCAGCGACTCGGCGGCGATGTGCCGCGAGCAGTGCTCCGCCTCCAGGCTGCTGTTGGAGGTGCAGGCGTAGGTCGGGTAGCCGCCGATCGCGGAGCCCACCATGTGCCGCTCGCACCGGGTGCAGCGCAGCAGCGAGGTCAGCGGGTAGTCGCGCCGCGGCCGCCGGCCCGCCTCCTGGGCCTGCGCCCGGTCGGCCCGCACCTGTTGGGCGGCCTCCCACTCCTGGACGCTGACGCACGGCGGCCAGTCCGCCGTCACGTACCCGCCGTCCGCCGTGCGCACCACCCCGCCGTCCTGCACCCGCAGCCCCGCGTACCGGGGTGCCTCGATCAGCCGGCCGACCCCGCTCACCGTCCAGCGATTGCCGTAGGCGGTGGGGATCTGACGGTCGTTCAGATCGAGCGCCAGGGAGCGCAGCGAATCACCCGCCAGGAAGCGGGCGAAGAGCTCGCGGACCACCTCGGCCTCCGCCTCGATCACCTCCGTCATCCCCGGCGCGTAGCCGAACCTGCGCAACCCGCCGCCGTGCGTGCGCCCTTCGGCCGCCGCCTGCCGGTGCGCCTTTCGGGCCCGGGTGGAGGCCTGCCGGGCCGCCTGGCAGGCGCGCTCGGCCCGGCGCAGCGCGGCGGTGCGCACCGCCGGGTCGTTCAGGTCGGCCGGGTGGCCGTGCAGGTGGATCCGCTGCTCCTCGGCGAGCGCGAGCAACTCGGCGAAGGCGCACGGCAGGCGGTCGAGCCGGGCGCCGTCCGGCAGCAGCAGGTGCTTCGCCTCGCCGCGCCGCAGCGCCGTCAGCAGCGCGGTCCAACCCGGCGCCTCCTCGGGCGAGTTCGGCGGTCTGGTGTCGGTGAAGACGTGCTGCGCGCCGAGCGAGAGCCCGAGCGCGGCGGCCTGCTCGCGGGCTTGGCGCACCTGGGTGTCGAGTGCGTCCCGGTGGTCGGGGCGGCCGCCGGAGGTCGGGCGGCTCGGCCAGCAGTAGGCGGCGGCGCGCTCCGCCGACTCGCTGCCGGGGGTGGGTACGGGCACGGGCTGTTCCTTGAACTGGTCCTCGTAGTGGGCCTCGTCGTCCGACCAGGACGGCCGTGATGGCGCATGGCAGGGGAAGGCTGCGCCGGAGCCGACAGGCAAGGGCACCCTAAGGAAGGCTAGCCTAGCCTCATTCGTCGGTCTGGGGGAGGGCGATGGGCCGGATTCACCGCAATTGGCAGTCGGCGAGTTGCGCGCGTAGAACGGACGGGGCCGTCACCAGTGAAGGCCCGTACCAGGTGAGGTGACGTCCGCTCACCAAGGCGGCCGGGACGCCGGGGAACGCCTCCGGGCCGTCCGCCGCGGTGAAGCGGTACGGCTCGTCGGGCAGCACCACCAGATCGCTTGCCCGATCCCGCAACTCGGCCAGCGGGACGGCGGGGTAGCGCTCGGGGTGGTCCGCGTAGGCGTTGCGCACGCCGAGTCGGCGCAGCAGGTCGCCGGCGAAGGTGTCACGGCCGAGCACCATCCAGGGGCGGCGCCAGATCGGGACGACGGCGGTGCGCACGGCCACCGCCGGCTCCGGCCCGGCCCACGCCGCGGCCGCCGCGTCCAGCCAGTCCGGGCGGGGCAGCCCGCAGGCCCGGGTGAGCAGCCGGTCCAGCGAGTCGAGCGCCTGGTCGAGGGTGTGGACCTCGGTGACGTACACCGGGACGCCCGCGGCGCGCAGGGCCGCCAGGTCGGGCGCGCGGTTCTCCTCCTCGTTGGCGATCACCAGGTCGGGGGCGAGCGCGCGGACCGCCTGGACGTCCGGGTTCTTGGTCCCGCCGATCCGGGTCACCCGCAGGTCGGCGGGGTGCGTGCACCAGTCGGTCGCGCCGACCAGGAGCTGCGGCGCGGTGGCGGCGACGGCCTCGGTCAGGGAGGGCACCAGCGAGACCACCCGGGCCACCGGGCGCGGCAGCCGGACGGGGTGCCCGAGGTCGTCGGTCAGCTGAGTCGCCATCGGGTCCGACGATACGTCACCTGCCACGGCGTCACGTCAGGTCAGCGCGGGCACCCGGGCGGCGTCCTGCGGCTCGGCCGCCGCCGCCCGGGCACCCCAGCGCCGGGCCAGCACCGCGCACACCATCAACTGCACCTGGTGGAAGAGCATCAGCGGCAGCACCAGCGCCCCCGCCGCCGCGCCCGGGAAGAGCACGCTGGCCATCGGCACCCCGCTGGCCAGGCTCTTCTTCGAACCGCAGAAGACGAGGACGACCACGTCCGCGCGGGCGAAGCCCAGCCGCCGGCCGAGCAGCAGGGTGGCGCCGAGCACCAGTGCCAGCAGCGCCGCCTCCACCAGCAGGAGCGCTCCCAGCCGGGGCAGCGAGAGCATCCCCCACACCCCGCCGACCACGGCCGCGCCGAACGCGCTGTAGACCACCAGCAGGATCGACCCCCGGTCGACCAGTCCGAGCACGGCGCGGTGCCGGCGCATCGGCCCGGCCGTCCAGCGCCGGGTCAGCTGCCCCGCCGCGAACGGCAGCAGCAGCTGCTCGGCGATCTGCAGCACCGTGCCCGCCGAGACGCCGCCCTTGGTGTGCAGCAGGAAGGCGGCCAGCAGCGGCGTCAGCACGATGCCGAACAGGCTGGAGAAGGTCGCGCTGCACACCGCGGCCGCCGTGTTGCCGCGGGCGATCGAGGTGAAGGCGATCGAGGACTGCACGGTGGAGGGCAGCAGGGTGAGGAAGAGCAGCCCCTGGTACAGCTGCGGGGTGAGCACCCCCGGGACCAGCAGGCTCGCCGCCACCCCGAGCAGCGGGAAGAGTCCGAAGGTCACCGCGGCCACCACGCCGTGCAGCCGCCACTGCTTCAGCCCCTCCAGGGCCTCCCGGGCGGAGAGCCGGGCGCCGTAGAGGAAGAAGAGCACGGCGACGGCCGCGTCCGCCGCGGTGGCGACGGCCGGTGCGGCCGCGCCGCGGGCCGGGAGCAGCGCGGCCAGGGCGATGGTGGCGAGCAGGGAGGCGATGAACGGGTCGAGGCGGGGGAGCCGGAGGGCGCGGGGGCGGGGCAGGGGTATTCGGGGCATGGGTGCTCCGTGGCGACGGGCGGACCGGGGATGCCCTCAGCCTGCCGCTCACCTGGGTGATTGTGAATCCCGCTCGCCGCACTGACTGTCATCACATTTTGTGATGAGCGTAGTAGAATGAGCGCGTGTTCGACCCGGTTCACCTGCGCTCCTTCCTCGCCGTCGCCCAAACCGGCGGCTTCACCCGTGCCGCCGAGCGCCTCGGGCTGCGCCAGTCGACGGTCAGTCAGCACGTGCGCCGCCTGGAGGAGGCCGCCGACCGCCGGCTCTTCCTGCGCGACACCCACTCCGTCCAGCTGACCGGCGAGGGCGAGGCGATGCTCGGCTTCGCCCGCAGCATCCTGGACGCCCACGAGCAGGCGGTCGGCTACTTCGCCCGGACCCAGGTGCGCGGCCGGGTCCGGTTCGGCGCCTCGGAGGACTTCGTGCACACCGAGCTGCCGCAGGTGCTGCGCGGGTTCCGGCGCAGCAACCCGCAGGTGGACCTGGAGCTCACCGTCGGTCTGAGCGCCGTGCTGTACGAGCAGTTGGCCGACGGGCGGCTCGACCTGGTGCTCGGCAAGCGGGCACCGGGCGAGGAGCTGCCCGGACAGCTGGTCTGGGAGGACCGGCTGGTCTGGATCGGCGCCGAGGACTTCCGCACCGAGGAGCTCCGGGCGGATCCGGGGCAGCCGCTGCCGCTGATCGTCTACCCGCCGCCCAGCTTCACCCGGGCCCGCGCGCTGGAGGCCTGCGAGCGGGACGGGCGGCCGTGGCGGATCGCCTGCACCAGCACCAGCCTCTCCGGCGTGCGGGCCGCCGCGCTGGCCGGGCTCGGCATGGTGCCGCACGCCCGCAGCCTGATCCCGCCCGGCCTGCGCGAGCTGCCGCAGCAGGCGGCGCTGCCGGACCTGGGCACCACCGAGTTCGTCCTCACCAGTGGACGGGTGGCGGCGCGCGGACCGGTGCGGGTGCTGGCCCGGGCCGTCCTCGCGGACGCCTTCCGCCTGCACCGCGCACCGGCCGAGCGCTGACCGGTGACTGCCGGTCGGTGACTGCCGATCGCCGATCGCCAGTCGATCGCTAGTCGATCGCTAGTCGATCGTCGTCGAGCTGAGCACCGTGGCGGCCGCCGGGTAGCAGGCGGTCGGCACGTTCACCGTGAAGAACGCGACCGGCACGGTCGCCGAGAAGGTCAGGCCCGGGTCGCTGTAGCCGGTGCCGCCGAGCGTGGTCTGCACCGTGCCGCCGGACGCGCCCGCCGTGAGGTTCAGGGTGACGGCGGGCAGCGTGAAGGTGCTGCCGCCGGGCAGGGAGTCGTTCACCGTCAGCACCACGTTGCTGCCGCTGACAGACACGGCGGCCTGGCTGATCCCGGAGCCGCCGGAGAGCGACTCGCTGTTCAGCGTGGCGTTCGCCGGGACGGGGATGCTGAGTTGGATGTCGCCGATCGACTGCACGCTGTACCCGCTGACCGAGCTCGGCACGGTCAGCGCGTCCGGCGCCAGCGTGATGCTGAACTGGCTGCCGGCCGCCACCGAGGCGGGCGCGGTGGCGTTGACGCCGGCCGGGAGGTCGAAGTTCTGCGCCGAGCCGAGCGGCGGGGTTGCCTGGCAGGCGTAGTCCACCGGGGTGTCGGCCGCCGAGGCGAGCGGCGCGAGCGGACCGGCGAGGGCGAGGCCGGCGGCGAGCACGATCGAGGCGCGCGAAAGGAGGGACTTCGTTCTCATGGGGGGTTTCTCCTGCTCCGTCGTTCGGTGGGGGAGAGCGGCCGGCCCGGGGGAGTGGGGATTGCCCGGGCCATGCCAGATGGGTTCAGAATGGGCTTATGACTCGCCGGTAACAAGCTTGCCGACAAAGGTGGTTGGACAACTTTCGGCCATTTCCGGACAGTCGGCGGACCTTGGCGTGCGCGTCCGCTGCCGGACCGGACGAGTGATCGTCACCAGTCCCGTTCGCCGCAAGTCTTACGGGCGCTGACCAGGCATGACGGATGATTCCTGGCGATTTTGTGGCAGCTGTCCGTTACGCGACGATTGCCACCGATCCGACGCGGTACCAGGAAAGGCCCACCACCCCCATGCAGACCACCCCGGTCCTCCCACGCCAAGCAGCCGCACCCGCTCGGCGCACGGTCCGCCGGTTCGGCCTGCCGACCGCCACCGCGCTGGTCATGGGCAACATCATCGGCGGCGGCATCTTCATGCTCCCGGCGGCCGTCGCGCCCTACGGCACCGTCAGCCTGCTCGCCTTCGCCGTCCTCACCGTGGGAGCGATCGCCCTCGCCCTGGTCTTCGGCAAGCTCGCCCGCCGCAACCCGCGCACCGGCGGACCCTACGTCTACGCGCGGGAGGCCTTCGGCGACTTCGCGGGGTTCCTGTCCGCCTGGTCGTACTGGATCACCACCTGGGTCAGCAACGCCGCGCTGGCCGTCGCGGCCGTCGGCTACCTCGACGTCCTGCTCCCGATCCAGCACTCGCTGCCGCTGACCATCGGCGCGGCGCTGGTGCTGCAGTGGCTCCCGGCGCTGGCGAACCTGGCGGGCACCCGGTACGTGGGAGCGGTCCAAGTCGTCTCCACCGTCCTCAAGTTCATCCCGCTGGCACTGGTGGCCATCGGCGGGCTGTTCTTCTTCGACCCGTCCAAAGTCGGCCCGTTCGACGCCTCGGGCAGCGGCTGGCTCGGTGGTATGTCGGCCTCGGCGGCGATCCTGCTCTTCAGCTACCTCGGCGTCGAGTCCGCCGCGATGAGCGCCGGCGAGGTCCGCGACCCCGAACGCAACGTCGGCCGGGCCAGCGTGCTCGGCACGGTCGGCGCCGCCGTCGTCTACCTGCTCGGCACCCTCGCCGTCTTCGGCACCGTCGCCCACACCCAACTGGTGCACTCCACCGCCCCGTTCACCGACGCGGTCGACGCCATGTTCGGCGGCTCCTGGGGCGGCACCGCGATCGCCGTCGCAGCCCTCGTCTCGATGACCGGCGCCCTCAACGGCTGGACCCTGCTCGCCGCCCAAGCCCCGTACGCGGCCGCCCGCGACGGCCTCTTCCCGTCCGTCTTCGCCGTCCAGCGCCGCGGCGTCCCGGTCTACGGGGTGCTGATCAGCGTCGGCCTCGCCTCGCTGCTCACCGTCCTCAACTTCGCCTCCGGCGCGAAGGGCGCCTTCGAGATCCTCGTCCTGGTCACCTCCTTCACCGCCACCGTGCCGTACCTCCTCTCCACCGCCGCCCAGCTCTACTGGCTCATCCGCGGCGAGGCCGACCGCGTCAGCCGCGGCCGCCTGGCACGCGACGCGGCCCTGGGGCTCGGCGCGTTCGCCTTCTCGCTCTGGCTGCTCGCGGGTGCGGGGTACGCGGCGGTGTACCAGGGGGTGCTGTTCCTGTTCGCGGGGATCCTGGTCTACGTCTGGATGGCCGGTCGGCGGGCCCGGGCGGCCTGACGGGGCGCACCATGGGGGGACGGGGTGTGGAGCGGAGGTGCGGCGATGGCCAGGCCGATTTGGACGGGCACGTTGAGTTTTGGGCTGGTCGCGGTGCCGGTGGGGTTGTTCTCGGCGACCGAGGACCATGGGGTGCACTTCCGGCAGTTGCAGCGGGGGACGTCGGACCGGGTGCGGAACCAGCGGGTGAACGAGCGGACGGGGGAGGAGGTGGGGTACCGGGACATCGTGAAGGGGTTCGAGCTGGCCGAGGGGGAGTACGTGGTGGTGGAGCCCGAGGAGTTGGACCGGATCTCACCCGGACGGTCCAAGTCGATCGAGATCGGCGGCTTCGTGGACCTGGCCGAGGTGGACCCGATCTACTTCGACAAGACGTACTACCTGGGGCCGCGCGGTGCGGAGTACGCGAAGGTGTACGGGCTGCTGCACCGGGCGCTGGCGGAGACCAACCGGGCCGGGCTGGCGACGTTCGTGATGCGGGGCAAGCAGTACCTGGCGGCGGTGCGGGTGGAGGGCGATGTGCTGGTGCTGCAGACCATGCACTACGCGGACGAGGTGCGTGATCCGCACCGGGAGATCGACAACCTGCCGGAGCAGGCCGTCGAGCCGTCCGGGAAGGAGCTGGCGGTGGCCTGCCAGCTGATCGAGGCGCTGAGCACCGAGTGGGACCCCGAGGCGTACCGCGACGACTACACCGCGCAGGTGCGCGAGCTGGTGGAGGCGAAGCTGGAGGGCAAGGAGGTGGTGACTGCGGAGCCGGCGCCGGAGTCGACCAACGTGGTGGACCTGATGGCGGTGCTGGAGCGGAGCCTGCAGCAGGCGGGGGAAGGGGAGGGAGCGGGGAAGGCGGAGGAGCGGACTCCTGAGCCGGATCTGGACGGCCTCACCAAGGCCGAGCTGTACCGGCTCGCCACCGAGCGGGAGATCCCCGGGCGGTCCTCGATGAACCGGGAGCAGTTGGTGGAGGCCCTGCGTGGCAAGGGGCGCAGGTTGCGCGCCGTGTCCTAGCTAGGGCAGCGCCTTCGCCGTGTCGGGGTCGGCGAGTGCCGCGTGCGGGTCGCCGTCGGCGGCGAGGCGGGTGGCGACCGCTTCCGGGGTGCGGACGAGGTCGGCGGGGCGGCGGGCGGCGGCCAGTTCCGCCCAGGTGAGCGGGGCGGAGACGGACGGGGTCGGGCGGGCGCGCAGGGAGTAGGCGGCGACGGTGGTCTTGGCGCTGTTGTTCTGCGACCAGTCGACGAAGACCCGGCCGGGCCGCAGTTCCTTGGCCATCTGGTCGACCACCAGGGTGGGCAGCGCCTCGCGCAGGCGGCGGGCCAGGTCGCGGGCGTAGCGGCCGGCCGCCTCGGCGGGGGTGGGGTGCAGGGGGACGCTCAGGTGCAGGCCCTTGCTGCCGGCGGTCTTCGGAAAGGCCGTCAGGCCGTCGTCCGCGAGGAGTTGACGGGCCGTCAGGGCAACGACGGCGCACTCCAGCAGGCCGACGCCGTCCCCGGGGTCGAGGTCGATGATCAGGCGGTCGTGCAGGGCCGGATCGGTGTGCCACTGCGGGACGTGGAACTCCAGGCAGCCCAGGTTGGCGGCCCACAGGAGGGTGGGGAGGTCGTCCACCAGCACCTGGGGCATCGTCTCCTGGCGATGGGTCACCTGGAGCCGCGGGACCCAGGAGGGCGCACCCGGCGGTACCCGCTTGGCCCAGAAGCGCTGGCCGTCCACCCCCTCCGGCAGTCGCAGGAAGCTGGCCGGGCGCCCCATCAGCTGTGGCAGCATGGCGGGCGCGACCCGGGTGTAGTAGTGCAGCATCGCGGCCTTGGTGAAGCCGCTGCCGGGGTAGAGCACGCGGTCCAGGTGGGTGAGGCGCAGGCGGCGGCCGGCTACCTCGGTGACGGTGGCCGTCGGATCGGGCATGGCACCGATGGTGGCACCGCGCGCGGCGCGTCGGCCGCGACGCGCGGGCGGGGTGGCCGATGATGTCGGCATGGAGCCGATGGACCCGATCGCGGCCCTGGAGCGGATCGCCTTCCTGCTGGAGCGCGAGCAGGCCTCGACCTACCGGGTGCAGGCCTTCCGCAACGCGGCGGACGCGCTGCGCCCGCGCACCGGGCTGCCCAGGACGGAGGCGGGGCTGGCCGCGCTGCCCGGGGTGGGGCCGGTGACGGCGAAGGTGGTGGCGCAGGCGCTGGCGGGGGAGATCCCGGAGTACCTGGCCGAGGCCGAGTTGCGGGCGCCCGGTGTGCTGCCGGAGCTCTCGGGGGCGGCGGCCGAGCTGCGGGCGGCGCTGCGCGGTGACTGCCACCTGCACTCGAACTGGTCGGACGGGGGCAGCCCGATCGCCGTGATGGCCCGCACCGCTCGTGAACTGGGCCACGAGTGGGCGGTGTTGACGGACCATTCGCCGCGGCTGACGGTGGCGCACGGGTTGAGCGCGGCCCGGTTGCGTGAGCAGCTGGCCCAAGTGGCGGAACTCAAGGTGGAGTTGGCGCCGTTTCGACTGCTGGCCGGGATCGAGTGCGACATCCTGGAGGACGGTTCGCTGGACCAGGAGCCGGAGCTGCTGGCCGAGTTGGACGTGGTGGTGGCCTCGGTGCACTCCAAGCTGCGGATGGCGGCCGGGCCGATGACCCGCCGGCTGCTGGCGGCGGTGGCCAACCCGCTGGTGGACGTGCTGGGCCACTGCACCGGGCGGCTGCTGGGTGCGGAGGGCGGGGTGCGGGGCGGCGGCAAGCCGCGTCCGGAGTCGTCCTTCGACGCCGCGGCGGTGTTCGCCGCGTGTGCGGAGCACGGGACCGCGGTGGAGATCAACTCCCGTCCGGAGCGCCTGGATCCGCCGCTGCGGCTGCTGGGCGAGGCGGTCCGGGCGGGGTGCCTGTTCGCGGTGGACACCGACGCGCACGCGCCCGGCCAGCTGGCCTGGCAGGACTACGGGTGCCTGCGCGCGGCCGAGGCGGGGGTGCCGGCGGAGCGGGTGGTGACGACCTGGACGGCGGACGCGCTGCTGGAGTGGACCCGGACGAGCCGCCGCGGCTGAGCGGGTCCACTCCGTCGAGAGGCCGACCGGATGGCCGGTCAGCGACCGGTCAGGAGGACATCGCGCAGCCGCCGGCCGAGTTGCTCCAGGTCGGCTGCATCGCGAACGAGCCGGTCGGCAGCGAGATGTCGCCCAGGTTCTGCCAGGCGCACAGGTCGCCGTCCTCCTCGCCGTCCGAGGCGACCCAGCCGCTGGACGGCTCCGGGTCGGTCATGCTCTCGGCGTACTCGTGGCCGCCGACGATGCTGAAGCCGTCGAGCTGGTTGGAGACCGAGCCGGCGCCGCAGCTGCTGCCGGCGTCGAGCACGTACGGCATGTTCGTGTAGGACACGTTGCCGTTCCAGTCGTGCCAGGCGCAGAAGCCGCTGTTCGGGAAGCCGTCGGGCGAGGTGCCGCTCGGGCTCATCACGACGATCTGCACGTCGGGGCCGGAGACGCCGAAGTGCTGGGCGCCGACGTTGGCCTCGGCGGCGATGTCGCTCTGCGCGGCGGAGCCGGGGGCGGCCGCGGAGTCGTCGACCCAGGTGCCGCCGAGCACGGCGCCGTTGAAGCTCGGGCCGGAGCCGGTGTTGTCGGTGTACTGCGAGGTGACGGTGGACCAGGTGTCCTGGCCGGTGCCCAGGCCGCTGAACAGGTTGGTCTGGTACTGCTGGACGCCGTTGCTGTCACTGTCCCACTGGTTACCCCAGAACACCAGGTAAACGGTGGGCTGGTGCTCCACCGGACCGCCGCCGTAGGCGAGGTTGCCGGCGTCGGCGGGCCGGGCCGACCGGAAGGCGTTGCCCTTGGCGCCCTTCATCGGGATGACGCCGTGCCGTCCGTGGGTCTCCACCCGCATCACCTGGCCGTGCGTCCTGACCAGGTGCACGTCGCTGGGGGTCGCGGCGCCGGTCGGGGCGGCGGTGCTGGTGGTGGCGCCGGCGACCAGGCCGGCGGCGGCCAGCGCGGCGACGGCCGCGGTGCGGCGCAGGCGGCTGGTGGTGCGGTGTTCGCGCGAGTCGCGCATCCCGTGCTCCTTGTGGGGTTGGGTGGGGCCATCGGAGAGCGCCGCGGCGGGGCGGGGTCCGTCGAGGTCGTCGGTGCGGGAGACCCGCCGGGGTGCCGGGCGTGCAGCGGTGAACGCCGGGTCGCAGTGGCGGCGCGGCGCGCACGAGCGGGGCCGAGCGGCTGGATCCGGTGTACCGAGGCCGGCGTCGTGGGGAGCCGGGGGGCTGCTTCCGGAGCTGCTTGACCGGTGCTCATCAAACAACACCGGGGAACTCCCAGCAAGGGTTCAGGAAGCCTCGCTTCGCAGATTTGGCGAACTGTTGACCATGGCTCAAGGGACCTGCCGGAAGGGCCGGTTGGTGGCTCGTTGACACCCCCGCGGGCCCGCGCCTAGCGTGGGCCGCTCCGACTACCGGCCAGTAGGGATCAGCCCGATGGACACCGAACGCCCCTTTGACCTCGTCCTCTTCGGCGCCACCGGGTTCACCGGCCGGCTCACCGCCGAGTACCTCGCCGCCGCCGCGCCGGCCGGAACCCGGTGGGCGCTGGCCGGCCGCAACCCGCAGCGGCTCGCCGCCGTCCGCCGGGAGCTCGCCGCCGCGCACCCCGATCTGGCCGACCTGCCGCTGCTCACCGCGGACGCCGGCGACCGGGCCGCGCTGCGCGAGGTGGCCGAATCGGCCCGGGTGGTGGTCTCCACCGTCGGCCCGTACCTGCGGCACGGCGAGCCGCTGGTGGCCGCCTGCGCCGAGGCCGGCACCGACTACCTGGACCTGACCGGCGAGCCCGAGTTCGTGGACCGGATGTACCTGCTGCACCACGAGCGCGCGCAGCGCTCCGGCGCGCGGCTGGTGCACTCCTGCGGCTTCGACTCGGTGCCGCACGACCTGGGCGTGCAGTTCACCCTGGCCCAACTGCCGGTGGCCACCGAGGAAGCGAAGGTCAGGGTGCGCGGCTACGTCCGGGCCGGTGGCAGCCCCTCGGGCGGCACCTTCGACTCCGCGCTCACCGCGCTCTCCCGCCCGCGGGCGGCGCTGGCGGCCGGCAAGCAGCGCCGGGCCGCCGAGCAGCGCCCGGCCGGCCGGCGGATCAGCACCTCGACGGACCGGCCGCACCGGTCCGCCGAGGCGCGGGCCTGGGCCTGGCCGCTGCCCACCATCGATCCGCAGGTGGTCGGCCGGTCGGCCGCCGCACTGCCGGAGTACGGGCGCGACTTCCGCTACAGCCACTACGCGGCCGTCCGCCGGCTGCCGGTCGCGCTCGGCGGCACCGCGGCGATCGGGCTGCTCGCGCTCGGCGCGCAGCTGCCGGCGCTGCGCCGGGCGCTCGGGCGGCTGCGCGCGCCGGGCGAGGGGCCGAGCGCCGAGCAGCGCGCCAAGAGCTGGTTCACCGTGCGGTTCGTCGCCGAGGCGGCGGGGGCGACGGTGTACACGGAGGTGAGCGGCGGCGACCCGGGCTACTCCGAGACCGCGAAGATCCTCGCCGAGTCCGCGCTCTGCCTGGCCTTCGACGAGTTGCCGGTGACGGCCGGTCAGCTGACCCCGGCGGTGGCCATGGGGCCGGCGCTGACCGAGCGGCTGCGGGCGGCCGGGATCGGCTTCCGAGTATTCGAACAGCCGCCGGGCGACGCGCCGCGCCGGGCGCTCTGAACAGGGGGACTGTCAGTCCCGGGTGCCAGCATGGCCGGTGATCACTCGAACAGAGCGAGGAGCACCGGCAATGGGCACCTGGGACTTCGGCCCCTTCGACAACGACGACGCGGCCGACTTCGCCGACCGGCTGGACACCGCGGGGCTGGCCGAGCGCGCCGACCTGGTCCGGGCCGCGCTGCGCGCGGTGCTGGCCGAGGCCGGGTACCTGGAGGTCGACCTGGGTGCGGCCGGCGTGGCCGCTGCGGCCCTGGTCGCCGCGCGGTGCCCAGGTGGAGAACCGGTGAATCCGGTGTACGGGCCAAAAGGGGAGATTCCCGGCCTCGGGGGCGATCTGGTCGATCTCGCCGTGCGGGCGCTGGACCGGATCGGCGGCGCCGACTCCGAACTGGCCGAGCTCTGGGCGGAGTCGGGCGAAGGTGAGCGCTGGGCGGAGCGGATAGCGGGATTGCGGGTGGTCCTGGTGAAGGAGCGGTGATGACGGTGCGATACCTTGTCTCCCAGCGAATCTAAAGACCTGGCAAAGGCCGGGTCGGCCAACAGGGGAGATGGACCATCAACACCGCGATAGCGCGGGCCGCCCGCGCCACCCTCGTCACCGCCACCGGAGCTGCGCTGCTGGCGGGCGGTCTGGTGGCCTGCGGCACCGTCAAGGAGCTGAACGCCGCTCAGAAGGTCTCCGCGGCCTTCCAGAAGCTGGGCGAGAGCAAGGACCTCGGGATCAAGCTCTCGCTGGACGTCACTCCGGACCAGCTGACCGCCTACACCAAGGCGACCGGCGAGAAGATGGACCCGAAGGCGGTCCAGGCGCTGGCCGGCCTGTCGATCTCGGTCGGGCTGCACGCCGACAAGCCGCTCAAGGACGTCAAGGCGCTCAACGCGCCCGCCGGCAGCACCCCGGACCCCCAGGCCGAGGCCGAGCTGAAGCAGCTGACGGCCGACTACCTGATCGCCGACCGCACCGGTGCCGCGCTGCTGGAGCTCCGCCAGGTCGGCGGGGTCACCTACCTGCACGGCGACCTGACGGCCGTCGCGAAGCTGACCGGCGAGGACCCGGACCAGATGCGCAAGGGCCTGGACGAGGCGGGCGACCAGCTCGGCCCGATCAAGGACGCGCTGAACGGCGGCTGGGTCGAGTTCGACCCGCAGACGCTCAAGGACTTCGGCGCCAAGGCCGCGGCCGGTGCGTCGGCCGCGCCGGGTGCGCCCTCCGCCGTGCCCTCGGTGGACCCGAAGACCGGGCAGGACGCGTTCAACTCGCTGAAGAACATGCTCAGCGGCGACTTCAGCTTCGAGTCGCTGGGCAAGAAGGACGGCGCGGACGAGATCCGGGTCAGCCTGTCCGTGCGCAAGCTCGCCGAGGACGTGCTGAAGGCCTTCAAGCCGGTGGCCGACAAGCTGCCGAAGGAGGCCGCCGCCGGCTTCCCGACCAGTGTTCCCTCGGACGTGCCGGACAAGACGGTCAGCGCCGAACTCGCCATCAAGAACGGCTCGCTGGCCTCGGCCACCTTCGACCTGGCGCAGCTGGACTCGAAGGCCCCGTCCACCAGCTACCTGCCGCTGAAGTTGGCCTTCGACCAGAGCGCCCCGGCGGTCCAGGCGCCCGCGAACGCCACCAAGCTGACCGAGCAGGACCTGGAGAAGGCCTTCACCGCCATGGCCGGCATGCGGCAGAGCGCCGACGGCTCGGGCGGCGCGGGCGGCCCCGGCGCGCTCCCGGGCACCCCGGCGCCGACGCTGACCGACGCCCAGGTGCAGGAGCTGGCGCAGAAGACCGGTGAGCCGGCCGACTCGATCCGGGCGATGAACCGGCTCGGCTTCGGCTACGACGACATCCTGGCGATGGCCCAGGACGACAACAACCAGGCCTGACACGAGCTCGCCTGACACGAACGTCGCCTGGCGCCGCGTCGACGAACGGGTGCCGCCCGCTCCACCGGGAGCGGGCGGCACCCGTTCTGCCGTTCGGCGCCGCGCTCAGTCGTTCAGGGCGGCCTTCCAGACCCAGGAGGTGAGCCGCTCCCGGCCCGGCAGCTCGCCCCGGCCGGTCTGCCAGAGCAGCACGTCGACCGGGTCGCCGGCCGGCGCCTGCGGGAAGAGCCGCTCCAGCACCCGGGCGCTGGGCCCGGCCGGCGGCCGCCAGTCGAGGCCGAGCCCGCCGGCGATGTCAGTGGTGTGCAGCAGGACTTCGGCGGTGCCCATGGCGGCGAAGCCGCTCGGGTCGGTCGGGCCCCAGTGCCAGGCGCGGTCGGCCGGGTCGGCGGCGGCGAGCTGGGTGCCGAGCAGCCGGCCGCAGGCGGTGATCACCCGGAGCAGCTCGGCCGGGTCGGCGTCCTGGTGGACCGTCAGGTCGAACGGCAGGTAGCCGCCGCCCGCGGCGCCCGTCACCTGGCCCGCGTAGGCGAGCAGGTCGTGCGCGATGTGGGCGGCGGTCTCCCGGCAGCTCCAGGTCAGCGACCCGGCGGGCACCGACCAGTCGGCGCCGGTGTGCGGGGCGAGCAGGGCGACGGATTCGCGGACGGCGAGCTCGACGTCGCTCAAGGTGCCGGTCATCGTGGATGTCTTCCGGTGAGCGGGACGGGGTCGGCGGTTCGCAGGCCATCCAACAGGACCCGCAGAGTGCGGCGCCACTGTGATTCGTCGGCGGTCAGGCCGAGGGTGCGCGGGCCGGTGGCGACCGCGGCGAGCAGGAACGGCACGTCCTGCCAGGCCAGATCGGCCCTGATCCGGCCCGCGTCCTGCGCCCGGCCGACCAGCAGGCGGAAACGTTCGCGCAGTTCGGCCAGGGTGGCGTCGAGCGCCTCGCCGCAGGCGCCGCCGAGCGCCTCGCCGATGCCGCAACTCTCGCCGCGCAGGCCCACGTAGGCGGCGGCGAACTCGCAGAAGCCCTGCCAGGGGTCGGGGTGCTCCAGCGCCCGGTCGGCGGCCCGGCAGATGTCCAGCAGCACTTCGTCGAGCACGGCGAGCAGCAGGGCCTCGCGGGACGGGACCCGCCGGTAGAAGGTGCCGACGCCGACGCCGGCCCGGGCGGCGATCTCGTGGGCGGAGGCCTCCACGCCGGTCTCGGCGATCGCCGCCCGGGCGGCGGCCACCAGCCGCTCCACGTTCCGCCGGGCGTCCGCCCGTGGTTGACGGCCCGTCGGATCGGCCGTCTCGACGAGCAGCCGGTCCACGGCCCTCGAAAGCGTGTCCATGGGGGAGAGCCTACCGCTAACTGGACCAGAGCTGTCCGGTTCGCTACTGTCGATGAAGCGGACAGCAGCTGTCCGTTTACTGGAGGGGGAGAGTCATGGGCGAGCAGCGGATCCGGGTGGGGATCGTCGGCGTCAATCCGCAGCAGGGGTGGGCCGCCAGGGCGCACATCCCGGCGCTGCGATCGCTGCCCGAGTACGAGATCACGGCGGTCGGCACCAGCCGGATCGAGAGCGCGCGGGCGGCGGCCGAGCACTTCGGGGTCGCGCACGCCTTCGCCGACGCGCGGGAGTTGGCCGAGCACCCGGAGGTCGATCTGGTGGTCGTCACGGTCAAGGTGCCGGCCCACCTGGAGCTGGTGGGCGCCGCGCTGGCGGCCGGCAAGCACGTCTACTGCGAGTGGCCGCTGGCCCGCACCACCGAGGAGGCCGAACTCCTGGTCGCCGCGGCCGAGTCGGCCGGGGTGCGGACCGCGATCGGCCTCCAGGCGCGGTACGCGCCCGCGCTGCTCCAGGCGCGCGAGCTGATCGGACAGGGGTACCTGGGCGAACTGGGCTCGGTGACCGTCTACTCCGGGCGGGCCAAGGGGGCCGGCGAGCGGATGCCGGACTGGGCGCTGTACACCCTGGACCGGGCCAGCGCCGCCGGCACCCTGGAGGTGGCGGGCGGCCACACGCTGGACGCCGTGCAGCACCTCGTCGGCGAACTCGCCTCGCTGCAAGCCGACCTGACGATCCGTCGGAGCTCGTACCTGTCGGCGGACGGCACCCGTCGGATCGCGGTGACCAGTCCGGACCAGGTGCTGGTCAACGGTCGGCTGGGCGACGGCGCGGCGGTCTCGGCGCACATCCACGACGGGCGGTCGGCGGGAGCCGGCACCCGGATCGAACTGGTCGGCAGCGAAGGGGTGCTGGTGCTGGAGTCCTCCGGTCCGGCCGGGCCGGGCGGGATCCAGATGGGTGCGCTGCGGCTGCGCGCCGGCCGCGAGGTGGGCGGCGAGCTGGTCGAACTCGACCTGCCGCCGCGGCACTTCGCGGCCGACCCGGCGCGCACCGGGGACGAGGGGTTCCACGTCGGCCAGCTGTACGCCCGGCTCGCCGCCGACCTGCGCAGCGGGGAGCGGACGGTGCCGGACTTCGCCGAGGGGCTGCGGCTGCACCGGGTGCTGGACGCGGTGCGGCGCGCCGCCGGGACCGGGGTGCGGCAGAGCATCGGCTGACGGTCCGTCTACTCGGCCTGGGCGAGCAGGAGTTCGAGCAGCTGGTCGGGCGCGTCGCGGATGATGTCGTGGCCGACCGGCAGCTCCAGTGCCGTCCAGGACGGGTCCTGACGGATCCGGTCCCAGGTGGCCCGGAAGGGGGTGCCCTCGAAGCCGCTCAGGTGCAGGTACGTGCGGCGCTCGATCTTCTCGTGCGCGCCGGTCAGCCGGATCCGCTGGAGCTGGGAGGCGAGCGGGTGGGTGGTGATGCGGGGGTCGCGGTCGGCCAGGAAGGCGGGCGGCACCATCGCGAAGCCGTTGCCCGCGGCAGCCTGGACGATGCGCTCGCGCCAGGCGGTGGGGTTGATGTCGAAGGCCGACTCGCCGTCGCGCGGGGCGAAGGCGTCCAGGTGGACCAGCGAGCGGATCCGCTCGGGGCGCTGGTCGGCGGCGCCGGTGATCGGCATGCCGCCGTAGCTGTGGCCGACCAGCACCACCGGCTCGGCCGGGTCCTCGTCGATCGCCCGCACCACGTCGGCGATGTGGGTGTCCAGGTTGACCGAGCCGTCGAGCAGGTGGTTGTGCTCGCCGACGCCGGTGAGGGTCAGGGAGACCACCCGGTGGCCCAGGTCGCGCAGCCGCTCGGCGACCGGCTCGAACCACCAGCCGCCGTGGTAGGTGCCGGGGACGAGGAGGTAGCTGGCCATGGGGTGCTCCGGTGTCGAAGGGGTGGGCCTGGGTTCGGGTTCCACTCTGGCGGCTCGCGAGTGATACGTCCAAGAGTTGGTTCTGCTGGCAGTCAGAACGGATCGTTATCGGGCACTCCGGCGGTTCCATCGCGCGTTGGACCTGGTGGAGGTGGGTCGATGAGTGCCGATGAGGGGCCTGCCGGGGACGGCGGCGGCGACTGGGACGAGGTCGAGCTGGACGAGGCGTTCGTCCGCTCGGCGCCGGCGGTGGAGCCCTCGGGGCGGGCCCGGATGCTGGCCGCGCGCTGGCGCCGCGAGCCGCCCGAGCCGGAGCCGTGGCGCTCGGACCGGCCGCCGGCGGGGTGGTTCTGGAGCAAGGCCCGGCGTGGGTGGTGGCGCAGGAGGTAGTGGCACGGTGGCGGGCCCCGGCTGGCACCACGGCATACTGATCAGCTGATGGTCGGGCTGGTGGGAACGGAGCGGGGTCGATGGGGCGGCGGGACAAGGCGGCCAAGCAGGGCGCGGGGGCACCGCGCTGCACGGTGACGGTCTGCCGGGGGTGCTGCTGCGGGACGCCGAAGGTGCCGGGCCTGGACCACGCGGGCCAGCTGGCCGATCTGCGCAGCTCGCTGGCGGGCGTCGCACAGGTGCGGCCGGTGGGCTGCCTGGACGCGTGCGACCGCGCCAACGTGATCGTGATCCAGCCCTCGGGGGAGGGGCGCCGGGCCGGCGGGCGGCCGGTCTGGCTGGGCTTCGTCAACGACCCGGACGCGGCGCGGGACATCACCGCCTGGGTGGCGGCGGGCGGTCCGGGGCTGGTGGACCCGCCGGCCGTGCTGGAGCTGTACTCCTTCGCCCCGTCCCGCCGGATCCGCGAGTCGCTGCCCGAGTGACCGGGCCCCGGGCCGACCCCGAGGGGCCGACCCGGAGTCCGACGGTGCGTCAGGCGCGGGCGAGCCACAGGTCGGGGCCGAAGACCTCGTAGTGGATGGCCGAGGCGGGCAGGCCGGCGTCGATCAGCTGGCTGCGGGTGAAGCGCAGGAACGGCAGCGGGCCGCACAGGTAGGCGGTGGTGCCGGGCGGCACCACCAGGGCGCTCAGGTCGATCAGCCCGGTGCGGTCGGCGGGCCACTCGGCCGACTCCGGCCGCTCGTACCAGACGTGCGCCTCGCCGTTCGGCAGCGCGGCGGTGAGCCGGCCCAGCTCGGCGCGGAAGGCGTGGTCGGCGGGGGAGCGGTCGGCGTGCGCCGCGATCACCCGGCGCTTGGAGTCGCCCTCGACCAGGTGGCTCAGGATGCCGATCATCGGGGTGCAGCCGATCCCGGCGGAGACCAGCAGCACCGGCGCGTCGTCCGCCCCGTCGAGGTGGACGTCGCCGAACGGCAGGCTGACCCGCACCGCGGCGCCGACCGGGACCCGCTCGTACAGGTGCCGGGAGACCTCGCCGTCGCGCTTCACGGTGAACCGGAGGGTGTCGGCCGAGGCGCCGGAGAGGCTGTACTGGCGGATCTGCCGGGCGCCGTCGGCCAGTTCGACCTGGACCGAGACGTACTGGCCCGGGCGGTGGGCCGGGGCGGGACCGCCGTCGGCCGGCTCGACCTCGAAGGTCACCACCTCGGCGGTCTCCGCGCGCCGGCCGACCACCCGGTACTCGCGCCAGACCTCGCCGACCGGCACACCGGCCTCCTGGCAGAGCCGGGCCTCGATGGCGATCAGCGCGTTGGCCATCAGCCAGTAGACCTCGTCCCAGGCCGCCGCCACCTCGGGGGTGACCGCCTCGCCGAGCACCTCGACGATCGCCGCGAACAGGTGCTCCCGGACCACCGGGTACTGCTCCGGGCGCACCCCGAGCGAGGCGTGCTTGTGGGCGATCCGGGCGAGCATCGCGTCCGGCCGCTCCTCGGGGCGCTCCAGCAGCACGGTGGCGAAGGCGACGATCGAGCCGGCCAGTGCCTGCTGCTGGCTGCCGTCCGCCTGGTTGCCCCGGTTGAAGAGGTCGCGGGCGAGCTCCGGGTGGGCGGCGAAGAGCCGGCGGTAGAAGAGCGGGGTGATCTCCCCGATCGAGCCGCCGATGGCGGTGAGGGTGGCGCGAACGGTGGCTGCGGCCTGCGCGGACAGCATCCTTGCTCCAAATTGGTTGATGATCTTCGCATTTGACTGTGCGCTGACGCCGGGTCAGCGGCGCTGCCCCTGGGTCAGTCGGCCGGCCGCGGGCTCAGTGCGAGCAGCACCGGGCCGGTCGGCGGGGCCACCAGGTCCTGGACGGACAGCGGGTCCAGGGAGGCGAAGAACGCCTCCTGGGCGGCGCGCAGCGCCCCGCGCAGCCGACAGGCGGCCCGCAGCGGACACGGCGGGTCGTCCTCGCAGCCGACCGGGTCGCCGACCCCTTCCAAGTCCCTGACCAGCTGGCCGAGCGAGCCGGTCAGTCCGGCCTGGGTGAGTTCCAGCCCCCCGCCGTTGCCGCGGCGGGCGGTGACCACCCCCAGGTGCTGCAGTCTGCTGACCACCTTCGCGGCGTGCGTGTACGGCACGTCCACGGCGGCGGCCACCTCGCGGGTGGTCGGGTTCTGGTCCTGGTCCCGCAGTACCGCCAGTCGCATGGCGATCCGCAGGGCGATGTCGGTCCCCTTGGTCAGTCGCACTCGAACAGCGTAGCAATTGGTATTTCGGAGTCCGATTACAGGGGTGCCCGATAACCCTTCCGGACCTGCCCGGATGCGCTCGGTGATCAATGCTGCGACGGTGGCACAGCAGTGGTAGGCGGACGAAACGGCACGGTGAGGAGTGCGCCATGGCGCAGGGAGCGGGCGGTTGGACGATGCCGGCCGAGGTCGGGCCGGTCGAGTTCCTGCCGGTGCTGGACGTACCGGAACCCGGGCGGCAGCGCCGGCTCACCGTGTTCTTCCGCTGGCTGATCCTGATCCCGCACTTCATCGTGCTCTGGGTGCTCTCGATCGCCGCCTTCTTCGCGGTCGTGGTCGGCTGGTTCGCCGCGCTCTTCACCGCGCACCTGCCCGCCCCGATCGCCCGCTTCCTGACCGGGTTCGTGGGCTACGACACCCGCCTGATGGCCAGTCAGAGCCTGCTGGTCGACCAGTACCCGCCGTTCGCGCTGCGCCCGCCGCAGTCCTACCCGGTGCGGATCGAGGTGCGGCCGGGGCGGCTGAACCGCCTGGCGGTGCTGTTCCGCCTGATCCTGATGATCCCGGCGGCGATCATCAACGGGCTGCTCGGCACCGGCTGGATCGCGCTCGCCTTCTTCCTCTGGCTGATCACCCTGGTGCTCGGCCGGATGCCGCGCCCGGTCTTCGAGGCCACCGCCGCCGTGGCGCGCTTCCGGATGCGGTTCGCCGCCTACGCACTGATGCTCACCTCGGCCTACCCCAAGGGCCTGTTCGGCGACCAGCGCACCGCCGAGCCGCCCGCCTCCGCCACCCGCCCGCTGGTGATGAGCGGCGGGGGGATCGCCCTGCTGATCGTCTTCCTGGTGCTGGGGCTGGCCGCCGATGTGAGCAACTCGGTGTGGGGGAGCGACGGTTCGAGCCACAAGGACAGCGGAACGGTGAACACGCTCGGACGGTAGCCGGCACTCCGGTAGCCGACGCTGCGTCAGCCGAGCTCGGTCGGTCGCGCCCGGCCGGTCGCGCTCCGCCGGCCGCACTTCGTCAGCCGAGGAAGCCGCGCAGCAGCGCGGCGGTGCCCTCCAGGTGCTCCTCGGTGGCGCGCCGGGCGCCCGACACGTCGCCGGACAGGATCGCGTCGACCATCGCCCGGTGCTGGTGGGCCGAGTGCTCGATGTTGCGCTCCAGGAACGGGATCGCGTTCAGCAGGTCGTTGAGCCGCATCCGGCTCTGCGCGACGCCGGCGGCGAGCGAGGGGGAGCCGGTCAGCTCGGCGATCGCGAGGTGGAAGCGGGAGTCCAGGCGGCGGTAGTCGTCCGGATCGGCGGCCTCCAGGGCGGCCAGCCGGTCGGCCAGGTAGTCGCGCTGCTCCTCGGACAGGGTGCGGCGGGCGGCCTGCTCGGCGGCACCGGTCTCCAGCACCAGCCGGTAGGTCAGCGCGTCCTCCAGTTCGCCGCCCATGTCCCGGACGGCGCGGCGCAGTTCGCCGAGGTCGGGGGCCGGCGGCCGGTAGGTGACGAAGGTGCCGCCGTAGCGGCCGCGCCGGGGTTCCACGCAGCCGGCGGCCTGCAGCGAGCGCAGCGCCTCGCGCAGGGTCTCCCGGCTGATCCCGAGCCGGGCGGCCAGTTCGCGCTCGGCGGGCAGCCGGTCGCCGTAGCCGAAGACGCCGAGCTTGACGGCGGCCAGGATCCGCTCGACCGTCTCCTCGAAGGCGTTGCCGCTGCGGATCGGGCGGAAGATCGCACCGGCCTGCCAGTCCATCGGCCCCGGCCGGTCGAGGTGAGGAGTGCCGCCAGCTATGTCCACCAGGGAATCGTACCCAGGTGCGAGGTTCGGGCCCGGTGGCGTTCCCGGCGGTCCGGCGCCGCCGGTCCGGTCGCCCCTTGACGTGGCGGTCGATCAGGCGGGAGCATGCGCGGTACGTCAATGGTCTGGAAGCGGGCCATTGGGGCGCACGTTGTTTCGGCTCCCCCACCGAGATCCCACAAAGGGGTGCGCATGGACTCCGACCACGCTCTCGGTGAGCACTCTGGCGCGGCAGTGTTGCCGCCCGGTCTCGCCGAGGTTTCCGCCGACGAACGCCGGCTGAGCGAGCTGGGCTACACCCAGGAGCTGGCCCGCTCGCTCTCCGGCTTCTCCAATTTCGCCGTCTCCTTCTCCGTCGTCTCGATCCTCTCCGGCTGCCTGACCCTCTACGGCTTCGGCATGGTGACCGGCGGCCCCGCCCTGATCATCTGGGGCTGGCCGCTGGTCGGCCTGATGACCCTGTGCGTGGGCCTGGCGATGGCGGAGATCTGCTCCGCCTACCCCACCGCCGGCGGGCTCTACTACTGGGCCGCCAAGCTGGCCCGGAACAACGCACCGGCGGCGGCCTGGGCCACCGGCTGGTGCAACTTCATGGGCCAGGTCGCGGTCACCGCCAGCGTCGACTACGGCGCCGCCACCTTCACCAACGCCCTGCTCGACCTGCGCTGGGGCTTCGCCGCCACCCCCGTGCACACCGTGGCGATCTTCGCCGTGATCCTGCTGCTGCACGGGCTGCTGAACAGCTTCGGGGTGCGGCTGGTGGCCGTGCTCAACACGGTCAGCGTCTGGTGGCACCTGGTCGGCGTGCTGGTGATCGTCGGCGCGCTGGCGGTGCTGCCGCACCACCACGCCTCGGCCGGGTTCGTCTTCGGACACTTCGTCAACCAGACCGGGTTCCACGGGCCGTTCGCCGGGATCTACGTCGCGCTGCTCGGCCTGCTGCTCGCGCAGTACACGCTGACCGGCTACGACGCCTCGGCGCACATGACCGAGGAGACCCGGGACGCGGCCCGCTCCGGCCCGCGCGGCATCGTCAACTCGATCACCGTCTCCATCGTGGCGGGCTGGATCCTGCTGCTGGGGCTGACCTTCGCGATCCGGGACTACTCGGGCGAGGTCAACACCGCGACCAACGTGCCGCCCGCGCAGATCTTCCTGGACGCCCTCGGCGGCACCGGGGCGGAACTGCTGCTGGTCATCGTGATCGGCGCCCAGTTCTTCTGCGGGATGGCCTCGGTCACTGCCAACTCCCGCATGGTGTACGCCTTCTCGCGGGACGGCGCACTGCCCGGCTCGCGGCTGTGGCACCGGATCGACAAGCGCACCCAGACCCCCACCAACGCCATCTGGCTGGGCACCGGCGGCGCCTTCCTGCTCGGCCTGCCGGCGCTGTGGAACTCCACCGCCTTCGCCGCCGTCACCTCCGTCTCGGTGATCGGCCTCTACCTGTCCTACGTGATCCCGGTCTGGCTGCGGCTGCGCCAGGGCGGGGACTTCCGGCCCGGGCCCTGGAACCTGGGCCGGTGGAGCCGGCCGATCGGCATCGTCGCCGTCGGCTGGACCGCGCTGATCACCCTGCTCTTCATGCTGCCGACGCTCAGCCCGATCACCGTCAAGAACTTCAACTACACCTCCGTCGCGATCGCCGCAGTGCTGGGCTTCGCCGGGGCCTGGTGGCTGCTCTCCGCCCGCCACTGGTTCCGCGGCCCGCGCACCGCCGAGTCCGCGACGCACCAGGAGCCGCGATGACCAACGCCCGGCTGACCCTCGATCAGCTCCGCAGCATGGTGGCGCAGGGCGCCATCGACACCGTGGTGCTCGGCGTCACCGACATGCAGGGCCGCCTCCAGGGCAAGCGGCTGGCCGCCGAGCACTTCCTCACCGAGGTGGTGCCGCACGCCGCCGAGGGCTGCTCCTACCTGCTCGCGGTGGACGTCGAGATGAACACCGTTGACGGCTACCGGATCTCTTCCTGGGAGAACGGCTACGGCGACCTGGTGATGGTGCCCGACCTGAGCACCCTGCGGCTGGTGCCCTGGCACCCGGCCACCGCGATGGTGCAGTGCGACCTGGTCGACCAGGACGGCACGCCGGTGGCGGTCTCGCCCCGGCAGATCCTGCTGCGCCAGCTGGAGCGGCTCGCCGCCTACGGCTGGCAGGCCCAGGTCGGCACCGAGCTGGAGTTCATCCTCTTCAAGGACAGCTACGAGCAGGCCTGGTCGAAGGACTACCGGCAGCTCACCCCGGCCAACCAGTACAACGTGGACTACTCGATCCTGGGCACCTCGCGGGTCGAGCCGCTGCTGCGCCGGCTGCGCAACGGCATGACCGGTGCCGGACTCACCGTGGAGTCGGTCAAGGGCGAGTGCAACCTCGGCCAGCACGAGATCGCCTTCCGCTACGCCGAGGCGCTGACCACCTGCGACAACCACGTGGTCTACAAGACCGGCGCCAAGGAGATCGCCGCCCAGGACGGGGTCAGCCTCACCTTCATGGCCAAGTTCGACGAGCGCGAGGGCAACTCCTGCCACGTGCACCTGAGTCTGCGCGACGAGCAGGGCGCCGCGGTCTTCGCCGGGGACGGGCAGCACGGCTTCTCCCGCACCATGGAGCACTTCCTGGCCGGCCAGCTCGCCTGCCTGGGCGAGTTCGCGCTGCTGCTGGCGCCCACCGTCAACTCCTACAAGCGGTACGTGCCGGGCAGTTTCGCGCCGACCGCGATCGCCTGGGGCCGGGACAACCGGACCTGCGCGCTGCGGGTGGTCGGGCACGGGCCCTCGCTGCGGTTCGAGAACCGGGTGCCCGGCGGGGACGTCAACCCGTACCTGGCGGTGGCCGCGCTGATCGCCGCCGGGCTGCACGGGGTCGAGCACCAGCTGGAACTGGAACCGGAGTTCACCGGGAACGCGTACGCCTCCGACGCGCCCCGGGTGCCCGCCACGCTGCGCGAGGCGGTGGCCGCCTTCGCCGCCAGCGAGGCCGCCGCGCAGGCCTTCGGCAAGGACGTGGTGAGTCACTACGCGCACGCCGGCCAGGTCGAACTGGCCGCCTTCGAGGCGGCGGTGACCGACTGGGAGCGCCGGCGCGGATTCGAGCGGCTGTGACCGGCGCACCGCTGATCGGCATCACCGGCTACCAGGAGCAGGCGAGTTGGGGCGTCTGGCAGCAGCCGGCCGCGCTGATCCCGCAGACCTACGTGGCCGCGGTCGGCGCGGCCGGCGCCACCGCCGTGCTGCTGCCGCCGCAACCCGGCGGCGCACCGGGGCGGTTGCTGGACCGGCTGGACGCGCTGGTGCTGGCCGGCGGGCCGGACGTCGATCCGGCCCGCTACGGCGCCGAACCGCACCCGCGCACCGGGGAGCCGCGCGAACTGCGCGACGGCTGGGAGACCGGGCTGCTGACGGCCGCGCTGGAGCGGGAGTTGCCGGTGCTGGCGATCTGCCGGGGCATGCAGCTGCTGAACGTGGCGCTCGGCGGCACGCTGGAGCAGCACCTGCCGGACCGGCTCGGCGAGGGCGCCCACCAGCAGGCGCCGGGCGTCTACCAGCCCCGCGAGGTGGCGGTCGCGGCCGGCTCGCGGCTCGCCGGGATCCTCGGCGAGCGCGCCCCGGTGCTCTGCTACCACCACCAGGCCGTGGACCGGCTGGGCGCCGGCCTGGTCCCGGTGGCCTGGAGCGAGGACGGCACGGTCGAGGCGCTGGAGCTGCCGGGTGCGGGCTTCGCGCTCGGCGTGCAGTGGCACCCGGAGGCCGACCAGCAGGACCGGCGGCTGTTCCAGGCACTGGTCAACACCCTTGAGGAGAAGGCGAAATGAACGACTTCGAGGTGGTCAACCCGGCGACCGAGGAGGTGATCACCACGGTGGCGATGGCGGGCGAGGCCGAGACCGACGCCGCCGTGGCGAGGGCCAAGGCCGCGTTCGAGGGCTGGCGCACCGTCAGCCCGGCCGACCGGGCCCGGCTGCTGCGCGCCTTCGCCGCCGCCGTGGACGCCGACCGGGAGCACCTGGCCGAGCTGGAGGTGGCCAACGCCGGCCACACCATCGGCAACGCGCGCTGGGAGGCCGGCAACGCGCGCGACGTGATCGAGTACTACGCGGCCGCCCCCGAGCGGCTGTTCGGCCGGCAGATCCCGGTGGCCGGCGGCATCGACCTCACCTTCCAGGAGCCGCTGGGCGTGGTGGGGGTGATCGTGCCGTGGAACTTCCCGCTGCCGATCGCCGCCTGGGGCCTGGCGCCCGCGCTGGCGGCCGGCAACACGGTGGTGCTCAAGCCGGCCGAGGCGACCCCGCTGACCGCGCTGCGGCTGGGCGAACTCGCCCTGCGGGCCGGGCTGCCGGAGGGCGTGCTGCAGGTGCTGCCGGGCCACGGGCCGGTGGCGGGGCGGCGGTTGGCCACCCACCCGGACGTGCGCAAGGTGGTCTTCACCGGCTCCACCCGGGTCGGGAGCGAGATCGCGGCCGCCTGCGGCGAGCGGATCAAGCCGGTCACCCTGGAGCTCGGCGGCAAGAGCGCCAACATCGTCTTCGCCGACGCCGACCTGGCGAAGGCCGCGGCCACCGCGCCCTACGCCGTCTTCGACAACGCCGGGCAGGACTGCTGCGCGCGCTCGCGGATCCTGGTGCAGCGCTCGGTGTACGAGGAGTTCCTGGCGCTGCTGGAGCCGGCCGTGCAGGGGGTGCGGGTCGGTGACCCGCGGGACGAGCGGACCGAGATGGGGCCGCTGATCTCCGGCGCGCACCGGGAGCGGGTCGCCGGCTTCCTCGAAGGTGCGTCGATCCTGTTCCAGGGCACGGCACCCGAGGGCAAGGGCTACTGGTTCCCGCCCACCGTGCTGACGGCGCAGCCGGGTTCGCGGGTGCTGACCGAGGAGGTCTTCGGGCCGGTGGTCGCCGTGCTGCCGTTCGAGGACGAGGCCGAGGCGGTGCGGATCGCCAACGCCACCGACTACGGGCTGTCCGGCTCGATCTGGACCAGGGACGTGGGCCGGGCGCTGCGGGTGGCGCGGGGGGTGGAGGCGGGCAACCTCTCCGTCAACTCGCACTCCTCGGTGCGCTACTCGACCCCGTTCGGCGGGTTCAAGCAGTCCGGGCTCGGCCGGGAGCTGGGGCCCGACGCGCTCCAGGCCTTCACCGAGACCAAGAACGTCTTCATCGCTACCGAGGAGGAGAACTGATGAACCGTCTGGACGGCCGGGTGGCCGTGATCACCGGAGCGGGCAGCGGGATCGGGCTGGCCAGCGCCCGGCGGCTGGCCGCCGAGGGCGCCAAGGTGGTCTGCGCCGACCTGGACGAGCGCTCCGGCAAGGCCGCCGCGGCCGAGGTCGGCGGGCTGTTCGTGCAGGTGGACGTGGCCGACGAGGAGTCGGTGAAGGCGATGTACCGCGCCGCCGTGGACGCCTACGGCAGCCTGGACATCGCCTTCAACAACGCCGGCATCTCGCCGCCCGAGGACGACTCGATCCTGACCACCGGCCTGGAGGCCTGGCGGCGGGTCCAGGAGGTCAACCTGACCAGCGTCTACCTGTGCTGCAAGCACGCGATCCCGTACATGCAGCAGCAGGGCAAGGGGTCGATCATCAACACCGCCTCGTTCGTCGCGGTGATGGGCGCGGCCACCTCGCAGATCTCCTACAGCGCCTCCAAGGGCGGGGTGCTGTCGATGTCGCGCGAGCTGGGCGTGCAGTTCGCCCGGGAGGGGATCCGGATCAACGCGCTCTGCCCGGGGCCGGTGAACACGCCGCTGTTGCAGGAGCTGTTCGCCAAGGACCCGGAGCGGGCCGCCCGCCGGCTGGTGCACGTGCCGCTGGGCCGGTTCGCCGAGCCGGAGGAGATCGCCGCCGCGGTGGCCTTCCTGGCCAGTGACGACTCCTCCTTCATGACCGCCAACACCTTCCTGGTGGACGGTGGCATCTCGGGGGCCTACGTCACCCCTCAGTAGGCTCTGCGGTGTCCTTGCGCGTGCGGGGATCGGGGCGTTGACTAGCGCTGGTAGTTTACGCCCCGGTAGCAGTTGCGAGGAAGGACACGCCCGTGAGCGACCAGGCCGTGCGGCAGCATGCGGACCAGTACATCGACGGCGGCTGGCGGCCGACGCTCGGCGGCGGCGCGCTGGAGGTGCGCAACCCGGCCACCGAGCAGGTGATCGCGACCGTCGCGGCCGGCACCGCCGCCGACGTGGACGCCGCCGTCGCCGCGGCCCGGCGGGCCGCCCGGGCCTGGGGCCTGACCACCCGGGAGGAGCGCCTGGCGCCGCTCGGCCGGCTGCGGGACGGGCTGGCGGCCCGGCAGGCGGAGATCGCCGACACCGTGGTCGCCGAGCTCGGCAGCCCGATCGGCTTCGCCACCGCGGTGCAGGCCGGGCTGCCGGTGGCCATCGCCTCCAGCTACCTGGAGCTGCTGGCCGGCTACGAGTTCCAGGAGAAGGTCGGCAACTCCACGGTGTACAGCGAGCCGGCCGGCGTGGTGGCGGCGATCACGCCGTGGAACTACCCGCTGCACCAGGTGGTCGCCAAGGTGGTGCCGGCGCTCGCGGCCGGCTGCACCGTGGTGCTCAAGCCCGCCGAGGACACCCCGCTGACGGCCCGGCTGTTCGCCGAGGTGGTGGACGCGGCTGGCTTCCCGCCCGGCGTCTTCAACCTGGTCACCGGCACCGGCGTCGAGGCCGGCGCCGCGCTCGCCGCGCACCCCGGGGTGGACCTGGTCTCCTTCACCGGCTCCACCGCGGTCGGCCGGTCGATCGCCGAGGCCGCCGGACGGGGCGTCAAGAAGGTCGCGCTGGAGCTGGGCGGCAAGTCGGCCAACGTGGTGCTGCCGGGCGCGGACCTGGCCCGCGCGGTCAACGTGAACGCCGCCAACGTCTTCACCAACACCGGCCAGACCTGCACCGCCTGGACCCGCCTGCTGGTGCACCAGGACCAGTACGAGGAGGCGGTGGCGATCGCCGCCAAGGCCGCCGAGAAGTTCCACCCCGGCGACCCGACCGCGCCGGAGACCCGGATGGGCCCGGTGGTCAACGCCAAGCAGCGCGAGCGGGTGCGCGGCTACATCCGCGCCGGCGTCGAGCAGGGCGCCCGGCTGGCGGCCGGCGGGGCGGACGCGCCGGACGGGCTGCCGACCGGCTACTTCGTGCTGCCGACCGTACTGGCCGACGTGACACCGGAGATGACGGTGGCCCAGGAGGAGATCTTCGGCCCGGTGCTCTCGATCATCGCCTACCGCGACGAGGAGCACGCGCTGGAGATCGCCAACGGCACCGAGTACGGCCTGGCCGGCGGCGTCTGGGCGGCCGACGAGCAGACCGCGGTGGCCTTCGCCCGCCGGATGGACACCGGCCAGGTGGACATCAACGGCGGGCGGTTCAACCCGCTGGCGCCGTTCGGCGGCTACAAGTCCTCCGGCATCGGGCGGGAGTTGGGCCGGTACGGGCTGGAGGAGTTCCTGCAGACCAAGTCGCTGCAGTTCTGAGACCCGGATGACCCGGATGACCACCGCTGATTCGACCACCGTGAGGAACACCATGGTTCGCGCTGCCCTGCTCACCGCCGTGGGCGCCCCGCTGGAACTGGCCGAGATCGAACTGCCCGAGCCCGGGCCCGGCCAGGTCCGGGTGAAGCTGGCCGCCGCCGGGGTCTGCCACTCCGACCTCTCGCTCGCCAACGGGGTGCTCCGGGTCCAGCCGCCGGTGGTGCTCGGCCACGAGGGCGCGGGCACCGTGACGGCGGTCGGCGAGGGTGTCGACAGTGTCCGTCCGGGCGACCCGGTGGTGCTGAACTGGGCTCCGGCCTGCGGCAGTTGCCACCTGTGCGGGCTGGGTGAGCCGTGGCTGTGCGAGCGGGCCGGCGAGGCCTACGGGCAGACTTACGCCACGCTGGCCGACGGCACCGGGGTCTACCCGGGCCTCGGGGTGGCGGCCTTCGCGGAGGAGACCGTGGTCGCCGAGCGGGCGCTGCTGCCGGTGCCCGCCGGGGTGCCGCTGACCTCGGCGGCGTTGCTCGGCTGCGCGGTGCTGACCGGCTACGGCGCGGTGCACAACGCCGCCCGGGTGCGCGCGTGCGAGTCGGTGCTGGTGCTGGGCCTGGGCGGGGTGGGCCTCGCGGTGCTCCAGGCGGCCCGGATCGCCGGCGCCGGCCCGATCATCGCGGTGGACGTCTCGCCGGAGAAGGAGGAGCTGGCCCGCCGGCACGGCGCCACCGAGTTCGTCCTGGCCGACGACCAGCTCTCGCGCACGGTGCGCAAGCTGACGGGCGGTCACGGCGCGGATCACGCGATCGAGTGCGTCGGCCGTGGCAGCACGGTGCGGGCCGCCTGGTCGAGCACCCGGCGCGGCGGCAAGACCACCGTGGTCGGCATCGGCGGCAAGGACGACCTGGTCTCGTTCAACGCGCTGGAGCTGTTCGCCTTCGCCCGCACGCTGTCCGCCTGCGTCTACGGCAACAGCGACCCGGCCAAGGACATCCCGGTGCTGGCCGAGCACGTGCTGGCCGGCCGGCTCGACCTGGAGGCGCTGATCACCGACCGGATCGGGCTGGCCGACATCCCGGACGCCTTCGAGCGGATGGCCGCCGGGCGGGGCGGGCGGTCGCTGATCGTGTTCTGATCCACCGCGCACGAGGAGCGGGCCGGGGCAGTCGCCCCGGCCCGCTCCTCGTGCTGCCGTGATCAGCCGGCGAGGGCGGCCTTGCCGGCCACGAAGACCGCGGCCTGCTCGGCGACCCGGCGGCCGAGGTGCTCGGCGGTGGCCACGTCGAACTTGTGGACGGCCTCGGCGCCGGCGTCCACCGGGCTCTGGGCGGCCGCACCGAGGGAGAAGCCGAGGCGGTTCAGCTCGTCGTCGCTGCTGGTGGTGCTGTTCCAACCGGGCAGCAGGCCCAGGTTGATCCAGTGCATGCCCTGCTGGGCGGCGAGCACCGAGACCGCCTGCAGGGCCTGCAGCTTGTCGCCGCTCTTGCTGCCGGAGTTGGTGAAGCCGGCGGCGAGCTTGTCCTGCCAGGCGCGGGTGTACCAGCGCTTGGAGGAGGCCTCGGCGAAGGCCTGGAACGCGGCCGCGACGTTCCCCATGTAGGTGGGGGTGCCGAAGATGATGGCGTCCGAGCCGTCCAGCAGCTCCCACTGCTCGTCGGTGATCCCGTCCACCTTGATCAGGTGGACGGTGGCGCCCGTGCTCGCCGCACCCGCGCGGACGGCGTCCGCGATGACCTCGGTGTGGCCGAAGCCGGAGTGGAAGGCGATGGAGATGACAGGGCTGGTCAAGAGGTGCTCCTGAAGACGATCGATCGCTGTCCTTGCTGTGAAAAGGAAAGCACTGTCATATCGAAAGCGCAACCCGAATGGGTGACGCTTCCTGGCGGGTTGCGTGTTTCGGCGTACACTCGTGGGATGGCCACCGCACCTGCCACCGACCCCGAGGCCGACCACGACGACCTCGCCTTCGACGTGTTCGCCCGCGACTGCGGGTCCCGCAAAGTGCTGAAAACCGTCGCGCACGCGTGGGGCATCCTCATTCTGGTCGCCTTGCGCGACGGAGGTTGCCGTTTCAACGAACTTCGACGCCGGGTCGACGGAGTGAGCGAGAAGATGCTCTCCCAGACCCTGCACTCGCTGGAGCGCGACGGCATGGTGCACCGCGAGGCGCAGCCGACCAACCCGCCCCGGGTGGACTACGAACTCACCGACCTGGGCCGCGCGGTGGCCGACCGGCTGTTCTCGGTGATCGAGCTGGTCGAGGAGCGGATGCCCGAGGTGCAGGCGGCGCAGCAGGCCTACGACGACCGCGGGCGCTGAGCCGAGGGTCCGTCAGGCGGCCGGCGGGTCCACCAGGCGCACGCCGTCCATCAACATGCCCGCGCGCTTGACCGAGCGCAGCTGCGGCACCACCTCGACGTGCTGCACCCCGTCGAGCGCGCCGATCTGCTCGGTCAGGTAGGTGTAGAGCGCGTCGTTGTCCCGGCAGATGGTGATCGCCACCAGGTTCGCCGAGCCGGTGATCGCCGCGGCGAACGGCACCTGCGGGTGGGTGGCCAGCGCGGCGCCCGCGCCGGCCAGGCCGGCCGGGGCCACGGTGATCATCAGGGTGGCCTGGGTCTCGAAGCCGAGCAGCCGGGGGTCGATCTCCACGTCCAGGTACCAGGCCCCGCGCTCGCGCAGCTGGTCCAGCCGGCGGCGGGCGGTGGACTCGGAGAGCCCGGAGACCCGGGCCAGCTCGGGGTAGCCGGCCCGGCCGTCGCGGGCCAGCACGGCGAACATCGCCAGCTCCGCCGCGTCCAGCCGCACCCGCTCGCCGTCCCGCTCGGGCCGGGGCTCGGTCAGCTCGGCGAGCTGGCGCCCCGTCAGCACGTCCAGCCCGCGCCAGTGCCGCGGGCCGCCGGTGAAGGAGCGCAGCACGCTGTGCGCGGTGATCCCGGCGACCCGCCGGGTGCGCGGCAGCTGGCGCAGCAGCAGCTCGTCGTGCTCCTCGCGGCTGCGCGCCCGGGTGATGCACTGCACCTCGGTGCCGCCGGAGTTGAGGGTCACCCAGGAGATGTCCGGGCGGCGGGCCAGCGCGTCGGCCACCGAGAGCGCGGCGTCCGGCGAGCACTGCAGCCGCAGCCAGGACTCCACCAGCCCGACCCGGTGGCCGACCGGCCGCCCGATCACCCGCAGCAGCCCCTCGCCGTGCAGCCGCCGGTAGCGCCGGATCACCGTCTGGTCGGAGACCTCCAGCACCTCGGCGAGGCGGTTGAAGGGCACCCGGCCGTTGATCATCAGCGCCTGCGCCAGTGCCTGGTCCAGGTCATCCAGTGGGGTGATGGGCATGGAATCCATCATGCCAGGGGTGCCGGAGATCGGAATCCGCCACCGGGAGCGTGCTGGTGCCGGTCCGCGGCCGCCCGGGTGGCACGGTCGTCCCGATCGGACGGGACAAAGACGTAGGAGAACGAGAGATGCGCAAGTGGCTGCCGTTGACCGCGGTGAGCCTAGGGGCGTTCATGCTGCTGGTGGACGTCACCATCGTCACCGTGGCACTGCCCGACATGGCGACGGGGCTGCACACCGGCTTCACCGACCTGCAGTGGGTGCTGGACGTCTACGCGCTGGCGCTGGCGGCCCTGCTGCTCGGCGCCGGCTCGCTGGCCGACCGGTTCGGCCGGCGGCGGATATACCTGGGCGGGCTGGTGCTCTTCGCCGCCGCCTCGCTGGCCTGCGGACTGGCCGGCACCGGGGGTGAGCTGATCCTCTTCCGAGGCGTGCAGGGGATCGGCGGCGCGGCGATGTTCGCCACCACCATGGCCCTGCTGAACACCTCCTACCAGGGCAAGGACCGCGGCATCGCGTTCGGCGTCTGGGGCGCGGTGAACGGCGCCGCGGCCGCCGCCGGGCCGATCGTCGGCGGTCTGCTGACCGAGCACCTGGGCTGGCGGTGGATCTTCTTCATCAACCTGCCGATCAGCGTGGTGGCCGTGCTGGTCACGCTGCGCGCGGTGCGCGAGTCGCGCGACCCGCAGGCCCGTGGGCTGGACCTGCCCGGCCTGGTCAGCTTCACGGTGGCCGCCGGCGCGCTGACCTACGCGCTGATCCGGGGCGCGGCCGACGGCTGGGGCTCCACCAGCACGCTGGGCCTGTTCGCGCTCAGCGCGGTCGCGCTGCTCGCCTTCGTGCTGGTCGAGCTGAAGGGCCGCAACCCGATGTTCGACCTGGGGCTGCTGCGCAACCCCGGCTTCACCGGGGTGCTGGCGGGCGGGATGCTGCTCTCCGTGGCCGCCTTCTCGTACCTGGTGTACACCTCGCTCTGGCTGCAGTCGGTGCGCGGGCTCGGGCCGGTGGCGGCCGGGCTCGGGCTGGTGCCGATGAGCGCGCTGGCCTTCGTGGTGGCGGCGGTGGTGGGGCGGCGGCTGCACGCGGCCTCGCCGCGGCTCACCATCGGCGGCGGGCTGCTGCTGATCGCGGTCGGCGCGCTGCTCCAGGCGCTGATCGGGCCCGGGTCCAGCTGGCCGGTGCTGGTGCCGGGCCTGGCGGTGGCCGGGGCCGGGGTCGGTCTGGCCACCCCGGCGATGGCGGCCGCGGCGATGGCCGCCGTGCCGCAGCGGCGCAGCGGGATGGCCGGCGGCGCGCTGAACACCGCCCGGCAGCTGGGCAACGCGCTCGGCATCGCGGTGCTGGGCGCGGTCTTCCAGGCCGGGCTGGAGCACCGGCTGCGCGGCGGGGTGCTGCCGGACGCCAAGCGGGCGGCGGACGCGCTGACGGCGGGTCAGGCCGGCGCGGTGATCGGCCACGCCCCGCAGGCGCAGCGGGCGGTGGTGACGGAGCTGGTGCACCAGGCGTTCGCCGTGGGCCTGCGGGACGCGTTCCTGGTCTCCGGCGGGCTCGGGCTGCTCGGCGCGGTGCTGGTGTTCGCGCTGGTCGGCCGCGCGCCGGCGCAGGGCGGGCAGCCCGCGGCGCCGGTGGCCGACGCTGCGGTGCCGATGGCGGCCGCGGGGCACTGACCGGGCGCTGACCGGACGCTCCGGCGGGTTTGTGAAACTTGTTGCACAGTAGGCGCCCCGGCGCCTACTGTGCAGTAACAAACTTGCGCGAGGAGTGTCGATGACCGCCTACCCCCACCTGCTCAAGCCCCTCGACCTGGGCTTCACCACGCTGCCCAACCGGGTGCTGATGGGCTCCATGCACGTGGGCCTGGAAGAGGCGGAGCACGGCTTCGAGCGGATGGCCGAGTTCTACGCGACCCGCGCCCGTGGCGGCGTCGGCCTGATCGTCACCGGCGGCATCGCGCCCAACGAGGCCGGCCGGCCCTGGGAGGGCGGCGCCAAGCTCACCACCGAGGAGGAGGCCGCCGAGCACCGGACGATCACCTCGGCGGTGCACGCCGAGGGCGGCCGGATCGCCCTGCAGATCCTGCACTTCGGCCGCTACGCCTACCACGCCGACCTGGTCGCGCCGAGCGCGCTGCAGGCGCCGATCAGCCCGTTCGTGCCGAACGCCCTCACCGAGGAGCAGATCGAGCAGACCATCGAGGACTTCGCCCGCACCGCCGAGCTGGCCCGCAGCGCCGGCTACGACGGCGTCGAGATCATGGGCTCCGAGGGCTACCTGATCAACGAGTTCATCGCGGCCCAGACCAACCAGCGCGAGGACTCCTGGGGCGGCAGCTACGAGAACCGGATGCGCTTCCCGGTCGAGATCGTCCGCCGGGTGCGCGAGCGGGTCGGCACCGACTTCATCATCATCTACCGGCTGTCCATGCTGGACCTGGTGCCCGGCGGCTCCACCCTGCCCGAGGTGGTCCAGCTCGCCAAGGCCGTCGAGGCGGCCGGCGCCACCCTGATCAACACCGGCATCGGCTGGCACGAGGCGCGGATCCCGACCATCGCCACCTCGGTGCCGCGCGGCGCCTTCGCCTGGGTGACCAAGAAGCTGATGGGCTCGGTCGGCGTCCCGCTGATCACCACCAACCGGATCAACACCCCCGAGCTCGGCGAGCAGCTGCTCGCCGACGGCTTCGCCGACATGGTGTCGATGGCCCGCCCGCTGCTGGCCGACCCGGAGTTCGTGAACAAGGCGGCCGCCGGCACGCCGGAGGCCGTCAACACCTGCATCGGGTGCAACCAGGCCTGCCTGGACCACACCTTCTCGATGAAGATCACCTCCTGCCTGGTCAACCCCCGGGCCTGCCACGAGACCGAGCTGACCCTCACCCCGACCCGGCTGCGCAAGCGGATCGGCGTGGTCGGCGCCGGCCCGGCCGGCCTGGCCTTCGCGGTCAGCGCCGCCGAGCGCGGCCACACCGTCACGCTGTTCGACGCGGCCGAGCAGATCGGCGGCCAGCTGAACATCGCCCGGCAGGTGCCCGGCAAGGAGGAGTTCAACGAGACCCTGCGCTACTACCGCCACCAGCTGGCGCAGCGTCAGGTGGAGCTGCGGCTCGGCGCCGAGGTGACGGCCGATCAGCTCGCCGCCGAGGGCTTCGACGAGGTGGTGCTCGCCACCGGCGTGACCCCGCGCGACCCGGAGATCCCCGGCGGCGACCACCCGAGCGTGCTCAGCTACCTGGACGTGCTGCGGGACAAGAAGCCGGTCGGCGAGCGGGTCGCGATCATCGGCGCCGGCGGCATCGGCTTCGACGTGGCCGAGTACCTGACCGACCCCGGCACCGGGGCCAGCCAGGACGCCGCGGCCTTCTTCGAGCAGTGGGGCGTGGACACCGAGCACACCACGCCCGGCGGCCTGCGGCGGCCCGAGCGGCCGCGCTCGCCGCGCACCGTGCACCTGCTGCAGCGCAAGACCAGCAAGGTCGGCGCCGGCCTCGGCAAGACCACCGGCTGGATCCACCGCACCGAGCTCAAGCACCGCGGCGTCACCATGGTGGCCGGCGTCGGCTACCAGCAGATCGACGACGCGGGCCTGCACCTGCTGATCGACGGCGAGCCGCAGCTGCTCCCGGTGGACACCGTGGTGTTCTGCGCCGGCCAGCTGCCGCGCCGCGACCTGGTCGACGGGCTGAAGGCGCACGGCATCGAGCCGCACCTGATCGGCGGCGCCGACGTGGCCGCCGAGCTCGACGCCAAGCGCGCCATCGACCAGGGCACCCGGCTGGCCGCCGCGCTCTGATCCGGCGTCAGGCCTACTCGGGCAGCATCCTGCCCCGTTCGTCGAACCGCGGCACCGTCGCTCCGTCAGGTTGCGCGGCGCCGCGGTCCGGCTCGGGCAGCAGGTGGCGGTACTCCTGCGGCAACTCCCAGCCCTGGAGGGGCTGGTAGCCGAGGTCGCGGAGGTCGCCGACGGTCTCCAGCACCGCCCTCTCGCGGGCCGGTGGATCGTAGAGCTCGGTGTTGTGCAGGATGGAGAGAAGGCTGTAGAGGCAGTGCCGCCGGTGGCTCAGGTGGAGCTGGCTGCGGAACGACTGCTGCTCCTGGGCCGTGCCGTACAGGGCGAAGAAGCCGACGGTCTTGCCCTGCGGGACCGGCACGTAGGTCTTGGCGGCGGCCTCGTAGGTGAGGTTGTCGCCGCCGTCCTTCATCACCACCGAGGCGTAGTGCTGGCCCCAGGAGCCCTTGGAGTTGAAGCTGATCGAGTAGTTGCTGCCGATCTCGGGGTCGAGCGCGGCCTCGTTGTTCAGCGCGTTGGCGTCGCGCCCGGTGAGCTTCGAGGCGGTCTGCTTGCAGTCGTTGGGGAGGGTGATCATCAGCTGGTCGAGGGTCAGTTCGGGGGCCAGCTCCTGGCTCAGCTTCCTGGAGTAGGCCTGGACCATGTCCCGCAGGACGGCCGGCGCCTTCTCGGCGGCCTTCGAGGTGTCGGTGAAGACCGCCTTGCCGTGCTGGTTGGCCTCCAGCCAGCCCTGCCCCATGACGCGCATGCTGAGCCGGGTCAGGTGGGAGAGCACCTCGCCCTTCTGGATCCGCTTGCCCTTGAGGTCGGCCTCCAGTGCGGCGATGTCGCGCAACACCGCCACCAGCGAGCCCTGGTAGGCCCGCAGCTTGTCGCCGCGCTGCTCCGGGCTCTCGCCCCTCACCGGGTCGTGCTCCCGGCCCGGTCCGGCCCGCTTGTAGACCGGGATCACCCGGCGCAGGCCCTGGACCCCGGCCCGCTCGGCGATCCCGGCCTCCAGCGCCGGTCCGGCCTCCAGCACGATCTGGGCGGCCTCGGCGGCCGTCAGCGCCTGGTTGGCGGTCTCCAGGGCCTGCGCGCTGGCGTACGCCTCGGTGCTGTCCCGCAGCAGGATGCCGTGGTTCTGCGAGAGCCTGGCCTGCGGGGAGATGTCCGGCCGCTCGGTGTAGCGCTGGACGGCCGGGGTGGCCGCGCTCGGCGCGGCGGCGCGCTGCACCTCGGGCCGGTGCTCGGGGACCGGGCCGCTCATCACCCGGTGGGCGTTGGCCTCGGCCGCCCGCTCGAAGCGGTCGCCCGGGTCGGAGACGGCCAGGCCCTGCCCGTTGTCGGCGCCGGCGACCGGACCCCGGCGCTGCTGGATCACGTGGGTGAGCTCGTGGGCCAGGGTGTGCTTGTCCGCGCCGCCGGCGCCGAGGACCACGTGGTTGCCGCTGGTGTAGGCGCGGGCGCCGAGCTCCGCGGCGGAGCGCTGGGCGGTGCCGCCGGTGTGCAGGCGCACGTCGGAGAAGTCGGCGCCGAGGCGGCTCTCCATCTCCGTGCGCAGCGGCCCGGCGAGCGGCTGCCCCGCGCCGGCGAGCACGTCGTGCGCGGTGGCGCGCTGGACCTGGTGGCCGCAGGCGCCGTCGTGCTGGTGCTGCTCGGCCTCCCGGGCCTGCTGGACGTACCGGACCAGGGCGGCGTTCCCGGCCTGCCGTTGCAGGGCCAGCAGACCGGCCGGGGGCAGCGGGGCGGCGGTGCGGGGCGGTTGGGCTGCGCGGCCGTCGGGGCGCGCCGGGCGGTGTCGGTGCATGTGGGCGGTTCCTTCTCCGAGGCCGGTGCCTCCTGTGTAGCAACGCGGTGCGCGGACGGGAAGGCCCGAACGGGCAGTTCTGGGTACCGCGCTGCGCCCGGCCCATAGAATCCCCGCATGTCACTGCCGCACGCGATCCTCACCGCCCTGTTGGAGCGGCCCTCCTCCGGGCTGGAGTTGACCCGGCGGTTCGACAAGTCGATCGGCTTCTTCTGGCCGGCCACCCACCAGCAGATCTACCGGGAGCTCGGCCGGCTGGAGCAGGCCGGCCTGATCCGGTCCTGCCCGCAGCCGCCGAGCCGGGGCCGGCGCAAGGAGTACGAGGTGCTGCCGGCCGGGCGGGCCGCCCTGCTGGAGTGGGTCGGGCAGGCGCAGGACCCCAAGCCGGTGCGCGAGCCGATGGTGCTGCGGCTGCGCGCGGCGGCGGCCGTCGGCGGGCGGGGGCTGGCGGAGGAGCTGCGCCGGCACCTGGAACTGCACGAGCGTCAGCTGGCGGAGTACCTGGAGATCGAGCGGCGCGACTTCCCGGCCGAGCGGCTGGCGGCGGGGGACCGGCGGCCGGCACTCCAGCACCGGGTGCTGCGGGCGGGGATCGGGCTGGAGCAGTACTGGGTGGAGTGGCTGACCGGGACGCTGGAGGTGCTGGGGGAGGACTCCGTAGACTGATCGGATCATGCCAGGCGACACGGGGCGGGGGCGGTCGGCGGTGGCCGGTAGATCGGGCGAGGCGTACCCGGATCCCGAGAGCGCGGCCGACCTGCCCGAATTCATCGACCTGCTCGGACAGTTGCGGATCTGCTCCGGCCAGCCCTCCTACCGCACCCTGGCCGCCCGGATCGGCCCGCGGCTGCGCCCGCCCCAGACGCTCTCGCACACCACCGTCTCCGACCTCTTCCAACGCCGCCGGCGCCGCCTCGACCTCGACCTGGTGCTCGCCCTGGTCCGCGCCCTCGGCGTCGACGAGCCGGCCGTCGCCCGCTGGCGGACGGCCTGCGTGCGGGTGCACAGCGAGGCGAAGCGCGGCGGACCGAGCGGCGTACTGCGGCAACTCCCCGGCGACCTGGCCACCTTCACCGGCCGCCGGCGGGAACTCGCCCAGCTCCTGGCGGCGGTGACCGAACCCGGCGCCGACCGCGCGGCCACCGCCGTGGTCCGCGTGATCGAGGGCATGGGCGGGATCGGCAAGACCCGGCTCGCCGTGCACACCGCACACCGCCTGGTGGCCGCCGGGCGCTGCACCGACGCCCAGCTCTACGCCGACCTGCGCGGCTTCGACCCCGAGCAGCCGCCGGCCGACCCCGCCACCGTCCTCGACGCCTTCCTGCGCCAACTCGGCATCCCCGGAGCGCAGATCCCACCCGGGCGGGACGCCCGGGCGGCCATGTTCCGGGACCGCCTGCACGACCGCGACGCCCTGGTCCTGCTCGACAACGCCGCGAACGAGCAGCAGGTGCGCGACCTGCTGCCGGCCGGCCCGGACTGCGTCGTGCTGATCACCAGCCGGCGCAGCCTGGCCGGACTCGACGGCGCCACCGTGCAGCTGCTCGGCGGCTTCAGCCCCGCCGAGGCGGTCGCCCTGCTGGCCCGGATCGCCGGAGCGGACCGGGTCGCGGCCGAGCCCGCAGCCGCCGAAGTGATCGTGCGGGCCTGCGGGTTGCTGCCGCTGGCCGTCGCCCTGGTGTCGGCCCGGCTGCGCAGCCGGCCGTCCTGGACGCTGGCGGAACTGGCCGCACAGCTCGACACCGACCCGCTGGACCTGGTCCGGGCCGGCGACCGGTCACTGCGGCTGGCGCTGGACCTCTCCTACCAGGGGCTGGCACCGCCGGCCCGCCACCTGTTCCGGTCGCTCGGCCTGCACCCCGGCGAGGACTTCGCCCCGTGCACCGCCGCCGCGCTGGCCGGCATCGACGAGGCGGCCGCACGCGGCCTGCTGGAACGGCTGCAGGACGAGCACCTGCTGCTCGAACGGCCGGGCCGGCGGTACGGACTGCACGACCTGGTGCGCCGCTACGCCGGTGAACTCTGCGCCGAACCGGGCTTCGCCCCCGCACGCGAAGCCGCCGTCGGCCGACTCGCCGACTGGCTGCAGCTGACCGCCGCCGCGATCAACACGGCGGTCAGCCCCGGCAACGCCGCCGTGCCCCCGCCGGCCGGCGGCCGCGCAGCCCGGCTCCCCCACACCGACCCGGCCGACTCCCCGAGCGACCGCGCCATCGCCTTCGTCGGCGCCGAACTGGACGGCCTCGCCCCGATGTTGCGCCTGATCACCCGTCACGGGCACCGGACGGCCGCCTGGCAGACCAGCTACCTGCTGGCCGGCGCGCTGGACCGGATCCGGCCGGTGCAGGCACTCGCGATCACCGAGGCCGGACTCGACGCCGCGCTGCTGCTCGGCGACCCGGCCGCCGAGCGGTTGATGCACGCGACCTACGCGGCGCACTGCCTCAACGTCCGCCGCCCCGCCGAAGCACTCGGCCACGCCCAGCGCGCGGTCGAACTCGTCGACCGCACCGGGCCGTTCAGGTCCAAGGCGAGCAGCCACAACATCCTCGGCCGCACCCTGTCCCAACTGCGCCGCTACGACGAGGCGGCGGCGGCCTACGCCCAGGCGGTGGCGTACTACCGGCAGGCCGAGGAGCCGCGCGGACTCGCCATGGCGCTCGGCAACCTCGCCGCGCCGCTGCTCTGCCTCGGCCGCGGCGCCGAGGCGCGCGAGGTGCTCGGTGAGGCGGTGGAGCTCAGCCGGGCCGGCGGCGACCAGCGCGGCGCCGCCTACGCGCTGGCCGGCCTCGGCGGCCTGCACCTGCGGTGCGGCGACCCCGCGGCCGAGGCGGTGCTCGGCGAGGCGCTGGCCGCCGCGCGCGCCATCACCGACCGCGCGCAGGAGGCCCTCACCCTCAACCTCTGGGCCGACGCCGCGACCGCGGCGGGCGACCACGCCACCGCTCACCAGCGGCTCGGCGCCGCGCTCGCCATCGCACAGCGGTACCACCACACCGAGGCCGAGGCCTCGACCCGCCTGCGGCTCGGCCGGCTGGCCCTGCACTCCGAGGACCTGCCGACGGCCGACACCGAGCTCGCCCGGGCCGTGGAGCTCTGGTCCCCCTCGTACCACGCCCACGAGGAGGCCCGCCTGCAGCACATCCTGGGCCTGCTCGCCCGGTGCCACGGCGACCCGGCGGCGGCCGAGCGCCACCGGCGGGCGGCCGCCGCGCTCTACCGCCTGGTCCACGCCCCCGAGGACCGGTGACCCGGGCGGTGGGCCGAGCGCCCCCGTGGTGCTCGGCCCACCGCCCGGCCTACTGACGGCGCCGGGGACTACTCGGCGCAGACCTGGGCGGCCGGGCACATCGGCCGCTGCGCGGCGGCGCTGGCCGTGCCCGTGACACCCAGCACCGCGATCATGGCGAGCATCGTCGCGGCGATCGCCGACTTCAGGTGCTTGTTCATCGCTGACTCTCCTTCATCGTGCGTCGAGTGGGACCGTTCCTTGCTGTTCCTTGCTGTTCCTTGCTGTTCCTTGCCTTGCCCTGTCGACGACGATGACAGCGGTCGACCGTCCGGGGCCCGTACCCCGTCCAGATCCGTACACCGGCCACCGGCCAGTTCGGTGCGGGCGATTGACGGGTATTCACCTGGCATCCGGGTATTGCTGTCGGCCCGCGCCAGGTCCGATCGTTGGACCTGAGCCAATGGCGGCGAAGGGGGACGGGGGATGGAGCACGGGGACTCCGCTGCCCGGCGGAGGGGGGAACTGCGGGGGGCGGTGCTGTGCGCCGCGGCGGTGGTGACGGTCGACTGCTCGGTGCTCGGTGTGGCCTGGGCGCGCGACCTGGGCGGCAGTGCGGCCGAGCAGCTGACGGTGGTACTGGTGCTATTGGTGGGAGTGGGGGCCGGGATCGGGCTGATGGCCGCCGGGTACCTGGCCTCCCGGGCCCGGCGGCTGCGCTGCGCGGCGGAGGGCGCGCTGCTGGTGCACCTGCTGATCCCGGGGTTCCTCGCGATCACCTGGGCGCTGTACCCGGCGGTCGCGCCGTGGAGCGGCGGCTGACGCGGCCTCAGACGGGTTGCCTCGAACGGCGGAGCGGGCTCACCCGGACGGACCGCTCCGACGGGCCGTGGGGTCGCCGGGGCCGAAACCTGGAGGGGTGGCGACTTCGAGGAGGCAGTGATGCTCAAGGGGTTCAAGGCGTTCATCATGCGCGGGAACGTGGTCGATCTGGCCGTCGCGTTCGTGATGGGCGCGGCGTTCGTGGCGGTGGTCACCAGTCTGGTCACTGACCTGCTGACGCCGCTGATCGCCGCGATCTTCGGCAAGCAGGACTTCTCCGCGCTGACCTTCACGGTCAACCACAGCACCTTCCGGTACGGCGCGTTCATCAACGCGCTGATCGCCTTCGTGCTGATCGCGGCCGCGCTCTACTTCTTCGTGGTGGCGCCGCTGAACCACCTGGCCGAGCGCAAGCGGCGCAAGGCCGGGCTGCCGCCGGCCGAGGAGCCGCTGACCGAGGTCGAGCTGCTCACCGAGATGCGCGACCTGCTGCGCACGCCGCCGCCCCGGGTCTGACGGTCCGACGGCCACCCCAAGGCCCGCCCCTACTGCAGGGGCGGGCCTTGCGGTAAGTTGCGGAAACATGTTGCAAGAGCCGATCGACGTGCTGGTGCTAGGTGGGGCCGGCGTGGACACCATCGTCCCGGTGCCGGAGCTGCCGCTGCCGTTCGCGGACAGCCACCAGGTGCCCGAGGTGGTCACCCGGGCCGGGCAGACCGGCGACTTCGTCGCCCTCGGGCTCGCCGCGCTCGGCCTGCGCACGCACCACCTGGACCTGCTCGGCGAGGACCACGAGGGCTCGCTGGTACGGGAGTTGCACGCGGCGCACGGGATACCGCTGACCGCCTTCGCGCTGCCGCGCGGCACCCGACGGGCCGTCAACCTGGTCGGCCCGGACGGGCGCCGGCTCTCGCTCTACGACGCGAGCCGGGGCTCCGCGGAGGACCGCTTCCCGGCGCCGGTGCTGCGCGAGCTGGCCGGGGCCAGCCGGCACGTGCACGTGGCGATCACCCGGCCGTGCGCGGCGGCACTGCCGGAGCTGATCGCGCTGGGGGTGCCGCTCTCGACCGACCTGCACGACTGGGACGGCGTGAACCCGTACCACGAGCCGTTCGCGCTGGCGGCCGACGTGGTGTTCCTGTCGGCGGCGGCGCTCGGCGACCCGGAGCCGACGATGCGCCGGATCCTGCGGGAGGGGCGGGCCGAGGTGGTGGTGGCGACGGCGGGCGCCGACGGGAGCCGGGTGCTGACGGCCGCGGACGGCGAGCCGCGGCACCAGCCGGCCGTCGCGCCGCCCGCCCCGGTGGTGGACTCCAACGGGGCGGGGGACGCCTACGCGGCCGGGTTCCTGTACGGGATGCTGAGCGGTGAGCCGCTGGCGCGGTGCGCGCGGTACGGCGCCGTGGCGGGCGCGCACGCGTGCACGGTGCCGGCGGTGCGGGTGGCGCCGCTGGGGCGGGACGAACTGCACCGGCGGACCACGGTTCAGTAGGGGCGGCGCCGGACCTCCTGCAGCAGGCCCCAGGTGAAGTCGGCGGTGCTCGCCGTGGGGTGCCCGGCGGCGTCGGGAGCGGTGAAGTCCAGCTGCCAGCGGGTCGGGGCGCTGCCCTCGCGGGGGACGGCGGGCGGGAAGGCCGCGCCGAGGTCGGCGACCACGCAGCTCCACGGCGCGAGGTCGGCGAGCGAGCGCAGGGCCGGCGCGGGCGACCCCGGGGCGCGGACCAGCCACTCGTTGAGCACGGACTGCCCCGGGCCGATCAGCACCTCGAACCGCAGCTCGGGCCAGAGCGGCAGCGCCCACTGCGGCGCGGTGCAGGTGAGGTCGCCGATCCGCCGGGGCAGGGTGGCGGCGGGCGGGCCGAGCACCGAGGTGTAGCGGCGGGGGCCGCGCGGGAAGCGGGGCGCGCGGACCATCGCCTGCCAGCGCTTGTTCGCCTCGCGCAGCTCGGCGCGGGTGGCGCCCAGCTCGCGCACCGCCCGCTCGACCAGTACGGGCTGGAAGTCGGCCATCCGCCGCAGCAGGACCAGCTGGAACTCGGTGGGGCCGAACCCGTTGATCACCATCGGGCCAGCGTAGGCCGAGGGGGATGGATGGGGCGGATTTTGCCGAACGGTCAACCAACTCGGGCGGGGGATCGGCTAGCGTCCTGGGAAATCGATGGCGTGCGGAACGGGACAGGGCGGGGGAGCGAGCGTGCAGGTGGTGGATCTGCGGGAGGTGGCGGCCGGGCTGCCGCTGGAGTGGGTGTCCAGCGAGGTGGGCCGGGTCGACGGGGCGGGCATCCGGGTGCTGCGGATGTCGGGCGAGCCGCTGCCGCCGGAGGTGCACGAGCTGCCCGAGGCCCTGCTGGTGCTCGACGGGGAGCTGCTGCTGGAGCTGGCGGGCCGTGAGCTCCCGGTGCGTGCCGGGGAGTTGTTCGTCGTCCCGGCGGGCACCGAGCACCGGGTGGCGGCCGGCAGTCGGGGCACCCTGGTGCTGTTCGAGGCCGGAGCCGCCGGCTCATGAGTGCCTGTCATGATGGCCCCCGTTCCACCGCGACCGTACGAGGTGAGGGATGAGCAGCAGCGCACAGCGACCCGCGGGCGGGCCGGGTGCCCGGCCGACCCTGGAGGAGGTCGCGGCGCTCGCCGGGGTCGGCCGGGGCACGGTCTCCCGGGTGATCAACGGCTCGCCGCGGGTCAGCGAGCGGGCCCGGGCGGCGGTGGAGCGGGCGGTGGCCGAGCTGGGCTACGTGCCCAACCGGGCGGCCCGCACCCTGGTCACCTCGCGCACCGACGCGATCGCCCTGGTGGTGCCGGAGGCCGAGACCCGGCTGTTCTCCGAGCCGTACTTCGCCGACATCATCAGCGGGGTGTCGGCCGAACTCGCCGACACCGACATGCAACTGCTGCTGGTGCTGGTGCGCGACCAGCGCGAGCGCGAACGGCTCTCGGCCTACCTGCGGGCCCAACGGGTCGACGGGGTGCTGCTGGTGGCGGTGCACCGCGACGACCCGCTGCCCGGCGTGCTGGAGGACCTGGGCATACCGGCCGTGCTGGCCGGGCGCCGCGGCGAGCACGAACCGCTCGGCTACGTCGCGGCGGACAACGCCGGCGGCGCCCGGATGGCCGTGCGCCACCTGCTGCGCCGCGGCTGCCAGCGGATCGCCACCATCACCGGCCCGTTGGACATGGAGGGTGCGCAGGCCCGACTGGCCGGCTACCGGGAGGCGTTGGCCGAGCAGGACATGGCGTTCCGCGAGGAGCTGGTCGGCTACGCCGACTTCACCGAGCGCGGCGGCCGCGCCGCGATGACCGAACTGCTGGCGCGGGCACCGGAGCTGGACGCGGTCTTCTGCGCCTCCGACGTGATGGCGGCCGGCGCCCTCCAGGTGCTGCGCGCCGCCGGGCGCCGGGTGCCGCAGGACGTCGCCCTGGTGGGCTTCGACGACTCGATCGTGGCCCGGCACACCGACCCGCCGCTGACCAGCGTGCGCCAGCCGATCGAGGGGATGGGCCGCCTGATGGCCCGTCAACTGCTGGACGAGATCGCCGAACCGGGGCGGGCCAGGCGCCAACAGGTGCTGGCCACCGAACTGGTGGTGCGGGAGTCCGCCTGACGCGCGGACGGGGGTGACGCGTGGATGAGGGTGACGCGCGGATCGGGCCGGGGTCCGGGTCAGTCCGACTGGCCGTCGGTGAGGCGCCGGTAGCGCAGCGCCACCTCCAGCTCGAAGCGCGCGTCCGGATCGCTCAGCGCCGCGCCGAACAGCCGCTGCACCTGGTGCAGCCGCTGCCGGGCGGTCTGCGGGTGCACGCCGAGCCGGGCGGCCACCTCGGGCGCGCTGCCCCGGCCGGCCTGCAGCCAGGCCAGCAGGGTGGCGGCCAACCGCTCGGCCTGCTTGGCCGTCAGGCCCTCCAGCGGTGCCAGCCGGCGCGCCCCGACCAGCCGGACCAGCGGTTCGTCGCCGATCAGCAGCAGCTCGGCCAGCCGGGCCGAGCAGTCCACCGGCTCGACCGGGCCCGGCCGCGGCAGCCGGGCCCGCACCGAGCGGGCCCAGCGCAGCGAGTCGGCGGCGGCGTCCAGCGGCACGGCCGGGCCGATCACCGCGCCCCGGCCGCGCAGCACCTGGCGGACCCGCTCGTCGTCGAGCAGCGCGGCCGGGTCCGGCAGCAGCAGGAACGGCTCGGCGGCCTCGAAGTCGGCCAGCGCGGCGGCCGGCAGCCGCTCCCGCCCGCCGCCGGCCCCCAGCGGTCCGTCCGGCGCGCCCGGCTGCGGCTGCGCCGGCCCGAGCGCCACGCAGACCAGCTCGGTCGGCAGCGGCCAGTCGGCCCGGGCGGCGGCGGCCGCCAGCGCGGCCGGCTCGGCGCCGCCGACCAGCAGGTGGAGCAGCTGGAGCCGGGCCCGGCCGAGGCTGCCGGCCTGGTCGGCCTGGGCCTCCACGTAGCCCTGCACGGAGGCGGCGGCGACCTCGTCGATGTGCGCGAAGACCGCCTCGGCCAGCGCCGCGACCACCTCGGTGGAGACCCCGGCCCGGCGCACCACCCGGGCGTACCGCCGCCAGGCCACCCGGGCGCCCAGCCGGTAGGCGGCCTGCAGCGCGTCCAGGCTGCGGCCCTCGGTCAGCTCGCCGCGGCCCAGCGCCCGGTACACCTTGAGCCGCTCCGGGCCGCCGGGTTCGGCGCCGGCCACCAGGTCGGCGAATTCCTCCAGCGCCGTCTCCACGCCCTGCTGGATTCCCGCGCCGAACTTTCCGGCCAATGGCCGGGAGAATTCCGGGACCTGTGCACGAATCTCCCGGATGATCTCCGCGGCGATCGCCCGGTTCTCCCGGCGGAGCTCGGTGGCCAGTTGACTGGGCAGCGTCTGCCGGGGCGCGGTCAACGGCCCCTCCCTCTCCATTCGGCTCTTCTGCGGCCGGCCGTCACGAAATGCTGCCGACCTCACAAGACCGGAGTATGAGCCCGAAGTTACTGGCCAGTCAATAGATCTGACGGCCGCTCGGGAGAACCCGCGGGGCCCGTGCGCCGGTGACAGGAACCGGCTGCGGGCGAGGGAATTCCTGGCACCCGGTTGAGGGTTTTCGCGAGGTCCCGCGCGATCCGTTGACCCCCTTCCGAGAGCGCTCCTAGCATCCCCGGGCACCGGCCGCCGGTAATTCCCCCGAATTGCGCTACGGCCGGTATCGGAATTCCAGACGAGGGACGGTACTGGGAAGATGAGACTCCACCACAGCCTGGCCCTGGCGGCCACCGCCGTGGCCGGCCTGCTGGCCGCCACCGCCGGACCGGCCGCCGCGGCCGACGACTACCCGATCGACTACCACGCGAGCAGCGGCTTCGTGGCCGGCTTCACCACCCCGGAGCAGGCCCCGCCCGGCGCCGACGACCCGGCCTGCCGCCCGAGCGCGGCGCACCCCGACCCGGTGGTCCTGGTGCACGGCACCTTCGAGAACCGCAACGACAACTGGCGCGCCGCCGCCCCGCTGCTGGCCGACCACGGCTACTGCGTCTACACCTTCAACTACGGCGGCGGCTCGGACGGCGCGTGGATCCAGGGCACCGGGCCGATCGAGGACGGCGCCGCCGCGCTGGCCGGCTTCGTGGACCAGGTGCTGGCGCACACCGGCGCGGCCAAGGTCGACCTGGTCGGCCACTCGCAGGGCGGCATGATGCCGCGCTACTACCTGAAGAACCTCGGCGGCGCGGCCAAGGTGGACCAGCTGATCGGCCTGGCCCCGAGCAACCAGGGCACCACGCTGGACGGCCTGACCGCGCTCGGCACCCAGCTGGGCCTGCTGGAGCCGGCCAACGCCTTCCTGAGTACCGTCGGCTGCCCGGCCTGCGTCGAGCAGGAGATCGGCAGCCCGTTCATGACGGCGCTGAACGCGGGCGGCGAGACGGTGCCCGGGGTGCGCTACACGGTGATCGCCACCGTCGACGACGAGGTGGTCACCCCGTACACCAACGCCTTCCTGCCGGCCGGTCCGGACGTCACGGACATCACCGTGCAGGACCAGTGCGCGCTGGACGCCACCGAGCACGTGGAGATCGCCTACGACCCGATCGCGCTCACCGACGTGCTGAACGCGCTGGACCCGGCCCACCCGCAGCCGATCCCGTGCCAGGTGGTGCTGCCGATCACCGGGCCGCTGACCTGATCTGACGGATCATCAGTCAGTCGCTGGGCCCTCAGTCGCTCGGATTGTTCAGCTCGCCGCTCAGGTCCGGGATGGTGGCCAGCACGGCGGGCGACACGGGGGCCAGCGGATCGGCGGGGTAGGGGGTGGCGCCCTCGGGGACGGCGACCTCGACGTACAGCTGGTGCAGGGTCAGGGTGAACTTGTTGCCGCCGTGGCCGTCGCCCTCCATGTACCACTGGACGCCGTCCACGTTCGGCCCCAGCTCGCTGCCGTGGGTGTCCAGCGAGGCCGGGCGCGGCACCCCGCAGCGCAGCACGGTGCGCGGCGAGCTGGCCCAGACCGCCACGTAGGCGGACGGGTCGGTCCGCGGGTGGCCCTCGATCTGCTGCGGCAACTGCTTCATCAGTGCCAGGCACGGGCCGACCGCGTCGGCGGCGGGCACCGGCGCGGTGGTCGGCGGCTGGTAGTCGCCGGGCCAGAGCACGGCCGCCGCGCATGCGGCCAGCACCGCGGGCAGGCTGAGCCAGCGCACCGGGGCGGGCAGCTCCCGGAGCACGCGCAGCGGACGGTTCGGTGTGGACACCCAGCGATGCTAACCACCGTCCGCTGCGCGTCGTCGGCCGGGTCGCTCCGGCCGGCGGATCGGTCCGGTCGGCGGGTCAGTCCTTGCGCCGGATGGCCGAGACGTCGAACTCCAGCGTGATCTTGTCGCCGACCAGCACGCCGCCGCCCTCCAGCGGGGCGTTCCAGGTGACCCCGAAGTCCTTGCGGCTGATCGTGGTGCTCCCCTCGAAGCCGAGCCGCTGGTTGCCGTAGGGATCGGTGGCGGTGCCGTCGAACTCCACGTCCAGGCTGACCGGCTTGGTGGTGCCCTTGACCGTCAGCTCGCCGTTCAGCCGGTACTCGTTGCCGCCGCGCGCCTCGATGCCGGTGGACCGGAAGACGATCTCCGGGAAGGCCGGCGCGTCCAGGAAGTCGTTGGTGCGCAGGTGGTTGTCGCGCTGCTCGACGCCGGTGTCGATGCTGGCGGTCTTCAGGGTCACGGTCGCGGAGGACTTGGCGGGGTCGGCGCCGTCGATCACCGTGCTGCCCTCGAACTCCTTGAAGTGGCCGCGCACCTTGGTGACCATCGCGTGCCGGGCGACGAAGCCGATCCTGCTGTGGTGCGGGTCGATGTCGTAGCGGCCGGTGAGCTCGGTGAGCGGGGGCGTGGTCATGTGCGGCTCCGGGGTGCGCGCGGACGGGGAGCTCCCACGCTAGGCAGCCGCGCGGGCGCAGCCGTGCTCCGGCACGCCACGTCGTCCGATCGGCTCAGCCACCGGTCGGCTCAGCCCCTGCTCGGCTCCTCAGCGGATCACCGGCGGCTCGGGGTCGGACGGGCCGCCGGGCTCCGGTTCGGAGGGGTCGGGCGGCGGCACCGGCGGGTGCGGGGGCGGCGGGCCGGGCACTGGGGGCAGCGGGTCGGGCGGCATCGGCGGGTGCGGCGGCGCCGCGTCCGGGTCGGACGGGAAGGGGATGCTCATCAGAGGTCACCTCACTGAGCCGCCTACCCGGCCGCGCGGGCCTCAACCGGCGCGGGCGGCACGTCCCGCTCACCGGGCCGCGGAACCGCCCGGCTAGCCTGGCGATCATGAACCGGACGGCGACAGGGGAGGGAGCCGGCATGCTCGACGGGCTGGCGGATTTCTGTACGGAGGAACTGGCGGAGCACGGGTGCGCATCCGTCTCGATCGCGGTCGCCAGGGGCGGGGAGATCGTGCTGGAACAGGCGCACGGCTTCGCCGACACGGCCACCGGCCGACCCGCGACCCCCGGCACCGCCTACGCGCTGGCCTCGATCAGCAAGGCGATCACTGCGACCGGCGTCTGCCTGGCCGTCGACGACGGACTGCTCGGCCTGGACGACCCGGCGCCCGGCCCGGGCGGCGGCCCGGTGCCGACGGTGCGTCAGCTGCTCCAGCACCGCAGCGGCCTGCGCGGCTACCACGACTTCCACTACGACCCGAGCACCCCGAGCCCGATCGACCCGGACCGCTACGCGCAGCCGCTGGCCGAGCCCGGCAGCGGCTTCGAGTACTCCAACCTCGGCTACCGCCGGCTCGGCGCGCTGCTGGAGCGGGCCACCGGCCGGGAGCTGGGCGACTTCCTGCGCGAGCGGGTGCTGCTGCCGCTCGGCATGACCGACACCTTCTACGGCGCCGCGTACCCCGGCAGCGCGCCGACCGCCGAGCGCTACACGGCGGACGGCCGACGGTACCCGGTCTGCACCATGGGCACGCCCGCCGCCGGTGCGGCCTGGGCCACCGCCGGCGACCTGGCCCGGTTCGGCCACGGCGCGCCCGGGCTGCTCCGGCCGGAGACCGCCGCCGCGGCCGGCGAGGCACTGGCGATCACCGAGCACGTCGGTTACGGCCTCGGCTGGATCATCTCCACCGGCCCCGGCCCGCAGGTGCGCAGCCACGGCGGCGGCATGGGCGGGGTGGCGGCCATGGTGGTCGCCGTCCCGGAGCTGGACCTCTCGCTCGGGGTGCTCTGCAACAGCACCAACAAGGCGGCCCGGGACGCGATCCTGGACCACCTGCTGACCGAGCTGGTGCCCGGCTACGACCCCCGGACGATCTCCCCCTTCCCGCCCGATCCGGCCCGGCCGCCGGCGCTGCCCGAAGGCCGGTGGGCCGGTCAGATCTTCACATCCGAGGGTCAAGTCCCCATCCGAGTCGCTATTCTGACGGAAGGTCGGATCACCGTGGCGCTCGGTGACGGACCGTCGGTGACCGCCGAGGCGTCCGCCGGGAGCGACTACGAACTGCGCGCCGCGCTCGACCTGCAGCTGCCCACGGCCGATGCCCGGGTGGCCAGCCCGGAGCTCGCCCTGGGGCTCAACCGCCGGGGCGAGGGGCTGGTCGGCCGGGTCGCGGCCCACAAGAACGGCGACCGGACCGGACTGCTCGGGAACTACCTCGTGCACGCCTGCGAGCTGGCGCCGATCTGACGCCCGCGCAGCGGGCCGGATGCGGGAGATGTAACGCGCGCGTCCCACCTTCCGTCATGCGCGCGTTACACCGGGTTCCTACGGTGCGGACAAGCATCAGAGAACCGTCGGCGGCCGGCCTGCCCGGACCGGCCGCCCGTCCCGGGGAGGCAGGGCGTGTCAGCACCGCGACCGTCGTCGAAGAGGCTGCGCACCTCCTGCTCGTACTGCGGGGTGGGCTGCGGCATGGTGCTGGAGGTCGGCCCGCTGCCCGGCAGCGGCCGGCCGGGCGTGCTCGCGGTGGCCGGCGACAAGGAGCACCCGACCAACGCCGGCCGGCTCTGCACCAAGGGCGCCACCAGCGCCGACCTGCTGGCCGCCGGCGGCCGGCTGGAGACCGCGCTGCGCCGCACCGGTCGCGGCGCGCCGCCGGTGCCGGTGGCCGTCGAGGAGGCGATCGCCGAGACCGGCCGGCGGCTGCGCGCGCTGCTGGACGAGCACGGGCCCGACGCGCTGGCCTTCTACGTCTCCGGCCAACTCACCCTGGAGGCCCAGTACCTGATCACCAAGCTGGCCAAGGGCTACGTGCGGACCAACCAGATCGAGTCCAACTCCCGGCTCTGCATGGCGAGTGCGGGCAGCGGCTACAAGCTCTCGCTGGGCGCCGACGGCCCGCCCGGCTCCTACCAGGACTTCGACCGGGCCGACCTCTTCCTGGTCACCGGCGCCAACATGGCCGACTGCCACCCGATCCTCTTCCTGCGGATGATGGACCGGGTGAAGGCCGGCGCCAAGCTGATCGTGGTGGACCCGCGCCGCACCGCCACCGCCGAGAAGGCCGACCTCTTCCTGCAACTGCGGCCCGGCACCGACCTGGCGCTGCTCAACGGCCTGCTCCACCTGCTGGTCGAGAACGGGCACACCGACCCGGAGTTCATCGCCGAGCACACCGAGGGCTGGGAGGCGATGCCGCCCTTCCTGGCCGACTACCCGCCGGCCGCGGTGGCCGAGCTGACCGGGGTGCCGGAGGAGGACCTGCGCCGGGCGGCCCGGTGGATCGGCGAGGCCGGGGAGTGGACGAGCTGCTGGACCATGGGCCTGAACCAGAGCACCCACGGCACCTGGAACACCAACGCGCTGGTCAACCTGCACCTGGCCACCGGGGCGATCTGCCGCCCGGGCAGCGGCCCGTTCTCGCTGACCGGCCAGCCCAACGCGATGGGCGGCCGGGAGATGGGCTACATGGGCCCCGGGCTGCCCGGCCAGCGCTCGGTGCTGGACCCGGCGGACCGGGCGTTCTGCGAGGAGCTGTGGGGCCTGGCGCCCGGCACCATCCGGACCGGGACGGGGCAGGGCACGGTGGAGCTGTTCGGCCGGCTGGCCGAGGGCAGCGTGAAGGCCTGCTGGATCATCTGCACCAACCCGGTCGCCTCGGTGCCGAACCGCGCGACCGTGATCGCGGGCCTGACCGCGGCCGAGTTCGTGGTCACCCAGGACGTCTACCCCGACACCGAGACCAACGCCTACGCGGACCTGGTGCTGCCGGCCGCGCCGTGGTCCGAGGGCGAAGGGGTGATGGTCAACAGCGAGCGCAACCTGACGCTGGCCGGGCGGGCCGTCGAGCCGGCCGGACAGGCCCTGCCGGACTGGGAGTTGATCGCCCGGGTGGCCCGGGCGATGGGGTTCGCCGAGGGCTTCGACTTCGACAGCGCGGAGCAGGTCTTCGAGGAGCTGCGCCGGGCCTGGAACCCGCGCACCGGCTGGGACCTGCGCGGCATCGGCTACCCGCGGCTGCGCCGCGGCCCGGTGCAGTGGCCGAGCGCGGACCCGGCGGGCGCGGACCGCAACCCGATCCGCTACCTGAACGACGGGGTGAGCCAGACCCTGCTGGTCCGTCCCGACGGCACCCGCCCCCGACTGGCCTTCCCGACCCCCGGCGGCCGGGCCGTCTTCTTCCCCCGCCCGCACCTGCCGCCGGCCGAACTGCCGGACGAGGACTACCCGTTCACCCTCACCACCGGTCGACTGGCGCACCAGTGGCACACCCTGACCAAGACCGGGAAGGTGGCCAAGCTGAACCGGCTCAACCCGGGGCCCTTCGTCGAGCTGCACCCAGTGGACGCGGAGCGCCTCGGCATCGCCGAGGGCGGGCGGGTGGCGATCGACTCGCGGCGCGGCCGGGCCGTGCTGCCCGCCGTGGTCGCCGACCGGGTGCGGCCGGGCACCTGCTTCGCGCCCTTCCACTGGAACGACCTGTTCGGCGCGGAGTTGAGCATCAACGCGGTGACCAACGACGCGGTCGACCCGATCTCCTTCCAGCCCGAGCTGAAGGCCTGCGCGGTGGCGCTTACCCCGGTCGCCGCACCGGAGAGAGTTGCTGACGATGCATCAGATCCAGTCGAGCTGGCCGTCAGAACGCTCGGGCTGGCCGGCCAGGCGCTCGCGCAGCCCGCGTTCGGCGAGCACGAACAGCGGTACCTGGCCGGGTTCCTGGCCGGCCTGCGGGCCGCGCCGCCGGTCGGCGCGGTGCCGGTGCTGCCGCCCGGCGCGCCACTGGCCGTCGAGCAGCGCAGCTGGGTGGACGGGCTGCTGGCCGGCCTCTACTCGCGGCGAGTGGAGCCGGTTGAGCCGGTTGAGCCGGCCGATCCGGTCGAGCCGGCCGAGTCGACCGAGCCGGCTCGGGCAGGCGGGCCGGCCGGTGCGCGGGTGCTGGTGCTCTGGGCCTCGCAGACCGGCACCGCCGAGGAGTTCGCCGCCGCCTGCGCCGCCCGGCTGACCGCCGAGGGCCTGAGCCCGGTGCTGGCCCCGATGGCCGAGCACACCCCGCAGGCCCTGGACCCGGCGGTGCCGGTGCTGCTGCTGAGCAGCAGCACCGGCGACGGCGAGGCCCCCGACAACGGCGCCGCCTTCTGGTCCGCACTGGCGGCGGCCGCCCCGGGCTCGCTGGCCGGCCTGCGCTACGCGGTGCTGGCCTTCGGCGACTCCAGCTACCAGGACTTCTGCGGGCACGGCCGGCGCCTCGACGCCCGGGTGGCCGAGCTCGGCGGCACCCGGCTGGTGCCGCGCGCCGACTGCGAACCGGACTACCGGGACACCGCCGAGGGCTGGCTGCGCTCGGTGCTGGCCGAGTTGGCCGGCCCGCCCGCGCCGAGCTTCACCAGGGACGCCCCCTACACCACCGAGCTGGTCGGCAACCGGCTGCTCAGCCTGCCCGGTGCCACCAAGGAGGTGCGCCAGTTCAGCTTCGCCACCGGCGGCGGCGAGCTGGCCTACCGGGCCGGTGACGCACTAGGGGTCTGGCCGGTCAACTCGCCCGAACTGGTCAAGGAGTGGCTGTCCGTCACCGAGCTCGGCGGCGGCGAGCCGGTCACCGTGGGCGGCGAGGCCACCAGCTTCGCCGAGGCGCTGGCCGGCCGGCTGGAGATCGCCCGGATCACCCCGGAGCTGCTGCGCTTCGTGGCCGAGCGCAGCGGTGACCGGGAGCTGCGAAGACTGCTCCGCTCGGACAACAAGGACGAGCTGGCGAAGTGGAGTTGGGGACGGCAGGCGGTGGACGTGGTGGCCGCGCTCCCGGTCCGGGCCGAGGCGGGGGAGTGGACGGCGGTGCTCAAGCGGCTGCAGCCGCGGCTCTACTCGATATCGTCCAGCCCGCGCACCGACCCGGGGACGGTCAGCCTGACGGTCTCGGTGGTGCGCTACGGCGAGCGCTCGGGCGTCTGCTCCGGCTACCTGGCCGACCGGGCGCTGGACGGCCCGGTGCGGGTGTTCGTCCGCGCCAGCCCGCACTTCCGGCCGCCCGAGGACCCGGCGACGGCCATGATCATGGTCGGCCCGGGCACCGGCGTGGCACCGTTCATCGGCTTCCTGCGGGAGCGGCAGGCACTCGGGCACACCGGGCCGAACTGGCTCTTCTTCGGCGAGCAGCGGGCCGCCACCGACTTCTACTACCGGGAGGAGCTGGAGGAGCTGCGGGCGGCCGGCCGGCTGGACCGGCTGGACCTGGCGTTCTCCCGGGACCAGCGGGCCAAGGTCTACGTGCAGGACCGGATGCGGGAGCACGGCGCCCGGCTCTGGCAGTGGCTGCGCGGCGGGGCCCACCTGTACGTGTGCGGGGACGCGGCGCGGATGGCCCGCGACGTGGACCGGGCGCTGCGGGAGATCATCGCCCGGCACGGCGGTCTGACGGCGGAACAGGCGGGCGCCGAGCTGGAGCGCCTGGCCAAGGAGCACCGCTACGTGCGGGACGTCTACTGACGGGACCGTCCGGCCGGGGACCGGGGCCGTGCCTACCATGGCAGTGGACAAGGAAGGTGGGAGCCCTGCGGCTGACTGACGGGTTCTGTGCCGAAGTGGCCGCCGCCGACCCGTTGAGGGCCGACCGGCTGCTCGCCGAGCTGCCCGCGCTCAACGCGCGGGCGGACCCGCGCCCGCTCGGCGAACTGCTGGCGGCGCTGGCCGGGGCGGCGGACCGGGCGCCGCTGGAGTCCGCGGCCGAACGGCTGGCCGCGATGCGTGACATGGGGATGACCCTCGGTTCGCTCAAGCGCCACGGCGTCGAACCGCTCAGCGCGGTGCCGGCCGCCGGGCCGGTGCTGCGGCGCCTCGGCGCCCGCGCCGAGATGGTGCCCCGGGACACCGTGCTGCACTACGGCGCCTGGAACCCGCGGGGCGACCGGCAGCGGATGTACCTCGGGGCGCCCGAGGAGGACGTGCTGATCCAGTCGGTGCGGCTCGGCGCGGTGGCCGTCGAGCGCGCCGCGCTCGGGCTGGCCGAGCTCGACGGCGCGGACCCGGGCACCCCCGAGTACTTCCGGGTGCTGCGGCAGGCCGTGCGGGACTTCGAGGTGCTGCCCGAGCAGATCGGCGTGGTGGCGGGCAAGGTCGCGCCGGCCGGGTTCTTCATGGCGCGGCTGCGGCCGTACTTCGAGGACGTCCGGGTGGGCGACCGTTCGTACTACGGGCCGGCCGCCGCCCACGTGCCGCTCCACCTGGTCGACCAGCTGCTCTGGAGCAGCGACCGGGTCGACCCGGCCTACGCCGAGCTCACCCGGGAGATGCTCGACTACGGCCTGCCCGAGTGGAGCCGGCTCCACCACGAGCGCGAGGGCGCCGAGTCGGTGGTCACCCGGGTGGTCCGGGCCCTGCTGGCGGCCGGTCAGGAGGCCTCGCCGCAACTGCTGCTGACCGGCCGCACGGTGGCCGAGCTGCTCCGCTCGATGGTGGTCTTCCGCGGCCGGCACCTGCGCCTGGTCCGCGAGGCCTACACCGTGGACAGCCCCTACACCACCGGCAGCGCGGGCGGCGCGCCCGAGCTGGTCAAGCGGGTGCTCGAACTCACCCGGGCCTGCGAGCGGCAGCTGGTCGGTCGAGCCGACGAGCCGATGCCGTGACCGTGGCCGTGACGCTCAGTCGGGCCTGCGCGCCCACGCCGTGACCATGACGTTCGGCACGTACCGCACGTCCTGGCGCTGGATCAGCTCGACCGCCCGGTCCAGCTCCGCCTCCTCGACCAGGCCGCCGGCCAGCAGCGGCGCCCGCAGCTGACGCAGGGTCAGCGCCAGGAACGGGGTGCCGCCCGGCAGCACCGGCGCCTGCAGCCGGGCGCCCACCTCGGTCAGGCCGGCCCCGGCCAGCGCGTCGGGCAGCCGGCGCCCGTAGCCCGGGTCCGCCCCCGCCCGGCCGAAGGCGGCCTCCAGCGCCCGGTACAGCCGCTCGGCCAACTCGTGCTGCCCGTCCGGCCAGTAGCGGGCGATCAGCTCGACCGCGGGGCCCTCGATGTCGAAGTCCTCCAGCACCAGCCAGCCGCCCGGCCGGACCGCCGCGGCCAGCCGCCGCACCGCGCGCTCGCGGTCCGGCAGGTGCTCCAGCACCGCCCGGGCGTGCACCAGGTCGAAGGCGCCGGCCGGCAGCGGATCGGCCAGCAGGTCCTGGCGCCGCACCTCCAGGTTGGCCCGGCCGTGCCCTTCGGCGAACCGCGGGTCGAGGTCGATCGCCAGCACCCGCCCGCGCTCCCCGACCCGGTCGGCCAGCCACCGGGCGATGCTGCCGGCCCCGCAGCCGACCTCCAGGCAGTGCCAGCCCGCCGCCACGCCGAGCCCGGCCAGGCGCTCGGTGGTCCCGGGGTCGTAGACCGCCTCCAGGGCGGCGAGCCGCTCGTGCTCGCGCTCCCACGCGCGGTCGAAGACGTAGCGGTCGGTGCTCTCGGGCATGCGTTCCCCAGGCGGACTCGGCGGTGATCTTCGACTCTAGTCCGGCAGGTGCTGGGAGCCCGGCGGCCGCGCGGGGCAGGATGGCGGGGGAGGACGGCCGGCGGCGGAGGGTGGAGACGGTGGGCAGGAACGGGCGGACGGCGGTCGGGGTGGCCGTGGTGCTGGCGCTGGGCTTCGTAGTGCACGCGGTGCGGCACGACGGCACCCGGGCCGAACCGGGGGCCACGGCATCGGCCTCGGCGTCGGCCACGGCCTCGCCCCCGGCCGGGGCCGCGGTGTCCCCGCTGCCGTCGGCGGGCGCGGGCGCCTACGACCCCGCGCGGTACGCCGCCCAGGTCAAGGCCCGGGCCGGGCAGGCCGGGATCGACCCGCAGCTGCTGATGGCGATCCTCTACAACGAGAGCTACAAGCCGCACGACCCGGCCTTCGAGCGGGCCTGGCAGAAGCTCAAGCCGGACTCCGCCTTCGGCATCGCCAACATGCACAAGGCCGCCTTCGACGACACCAAGGCCGGCCGGGACTTCGCGGGCCGGCAGTGGGAGGAGCTGCCCGACGACCCGGACCTGGCGATCGAGGCCGCCGCCTGGTTCCTGCACGACCTGGCCGCCCAGCTGCCCGCCCACCCGGCCGCGGGGCTGGACCGGGACGAGCTGCTGGCGCTCGGCTACAACGCCGGGGCCGGCAACATGCTCGCCTTCGCCCGCGGCACCTCGGTCGGCCCGCAGGCCAAGGGCTACCTGGACACCCTGCACGCCAACTGGGACAAGGCGGCTCGGGCGCTGGCCGGCTGACGGGCGCTCAGCGGCACCCCGCGGTCCGGCGGTCCTGACGGTGCCTCAAGGTGCTCGGACGGCCCCCCGACTGGGCCGGACGGGGGCAATCGGGCCCGTTCGGCGCAGTCCGCCTCGTGGTGCGGCGGCGCGGGTTCGCAGACTCGGCGGAAAGGGGGCGAACCCGGACCGGGAGGAACCACGTGAACAAGGCCCTGCGCCGAACCGCGCTCGCGACCACGGTGGCGGCGCTGGCCCTCGCCAGCGCCGCCTGCGGCAGCGCCAAGCAGTCGTCCGGAGGCTCGGCCGGCGCCAGCAGCTCGACCGCCGCGCTGAAGATCGGCCTGCTGCTCCCGGAGTCCAAGACCACCCGGTACGAGCAGTTCGACCGCCCGCTGATCGAGGCCCGGATCAAGCAGCTGGCCCCGAACGCCACCATCGACTACTACAACGCCAACCAGGACGCGACCCAGCAGCAGACCCAGGTCGACACCGCCCTGACCAAGGGCGACCAGGTGCTGATCCTGGACGCGGTGGACGCCAAGGCGATCCAGTCCTCGGTGCAGAAGGCGCACGACGCGGGCGTCAAGGTGGTCGCCTACGACCGGCTGGCCCAGGGCCCGGTGGACGCCTACGTCTCCTTCGACAACCACAAGGTCGGCGAGCTGCAGGGCCAGGCGCTGGTCGCGGCGGTCGGCGCCAAGTCCGGCAGTGGCCAGATCATCATGATCAACGGTTCGCCGACCGACCCCAACGCCGCCGACTTCAAGGCCGGCGCGCACAGCGCGATCGACGGCAAGCTGAAGATCGGCAAGGAGTACGACACCCCGAACTGGGACCCGAACAACGCCAACCAGGAGGCCAGCGCGGCGATCACCGCGATCGGCTCGGCCAACGTGGTCGGCGTCTACTCGGCCAACGACGGCATGGCGGCGGGCATCGCCACCGCGCTCAAGTCCGCCAACCTGAGCGTGCCGCTGACCGGCCAGGACGCCCAACTGGACGCCGTGCAGCGGATCCTGTTGAACACCCAGACGATGTCGATCTACAAGCCCTACAAGCCGGAGGCGGACACCGCCGGCACCATGGCGGTCACCCTGGCCGAGGGCAAGGCGCTGGCCGCCTCGATCGCGCCGACCACCGCGACCAACGGCAGCGGCACCACCGTCAAGGCCGTGCTGATCACCCCGACCGTGCTCACCAAGTCCAACATCAAGACCACCGTGGTGGCCGACGGCCTCTACTCGGTGCAGCAGATCTGCACCCCCGACTACGCCAGCGCCTGCGCCGCAGCCGGCCTGAGCTGACCGAGAGGGGGCGGTGGCCATGGCAGGCGAGCCGGTACTGGCCCTGCGCGGGGTCTCCAAGCGGTTCGGCGCCGTCCAGGCGCTGACCGGCATCGAGCTGGAGGTGCACTCCGGCGAGGTGCTCGCGCTGGTCGGCGACAACGGCGCCGGCAAGTCCACCCTGGTGAAGTCGATCGCCGGGGTGAACCAGCCGGACGAGGGTGTGATCGAGTGGGAGGGCCGGCCGGTGGGGATCCACCGGCCGCAGGACGCCCAGCAGTTGGGCATCGCCACGGTCTACCAGGACCTGGCGCTGTGCGACAACCTCGACGTCGTCGGCAACCTCTTCCTGGGCCGGGAGCTGACCCGGTTCGGGGTGCTCGACGAGGTGGCCATGGAGAAGCGCTCGCGGGCGCTGCTGGAGACCCTGTCGATCCGGATCCCCAGCGTGCGGATCCCGATCGCCTCGCTCTCCGGCGGCCAGCGCCAGGTGGTGGCGATCGCCCGCTCGCTGATCGGCTCGCCCAAGGTGGTGATCCTGGACGAGCCGACCGCCGCCCTCGGCGTGGAGCAGACCGCGCAGGTGCTCGACCTGGTGGAGCGGCTGCGCGACCAGGGTCTGGGAGTGATCCTGATCAGCCACAACATGGCGGACGTGATGGCGGTCGCGGACCGGGTCGCGGTGCTGCGGCTGGGCCGCAACAACGGGGTCTTCGAGCGGCGCTCCACCACCCAGGAAGAGATCATCTCGGCCATCACCGGCGCCACGGACAACGCCGTGACCCGCCGTCAGGCCCGTGGCACGGAGGGCTCCGCATGAGCAGCGAGGAACCCCGCCCGGACGGGCGGTACGAGGAGCAGCGCCGGCACCTGCCCGAGGACTCGATGCCGTCCGGCGGGGTGAACGCGCCGGTGCCGGTGGCGGCCGAGGCCACGCCGGTGGTCGACCCGCGGCTGATCGTCCGGCAGGAGGGCGTCAAGGGCTACCTGGGGGAGTTCCGCCGGCGGATCGGCAGTGGCGAACTTGGCTCGCTGCCGGTGATCGTCGCGCTGGTCGTGATCTGGGCCGTCTTCGGCAGCCTGAACAGCAGCTTCCTGTCCGCGCAGAACCTGTCCAACCTGTCCCAGCAGATCGTCGGCACCGGCCTGATCGCGGTCGGCGTGGTCTTCGTGCTGCTGCTCGGCGAGATCGACCTGTCGGTCGGCTCGGTCAGCGGGCTCTGCGCGGCGATCTTCGCGGTGCTGGACGTGACCCACGGGGTCAACCAGTGGGTCGCGCTGCTCTGCGCGGTGCTGGGCGGCGCCGCCGTCGGCCTGGTGCAGGGGTTCTTCTTCGCCCGGGTCGGGGTGCCGGCCTTCGTGGTGACGCTGGCCGGCAACCTGGGGTGGAACGGCCTGATGCTCCAGGTGCTGGGCTCCAGCGGCACGGTCAACCTGTCCGGCAAGGACATCGTCTCGCGGCTCTACAGCACCATCTACGGGCAGCAGGTCGCCGCCTACGGGCTGGCCACGGCGGGGGTCGCGCTCTTCCTCGGCGCCTCGCTGGTGGACGCCGGGCGGCGGCGCCGGGCCGGGGTGCCGTCCCGGCCGGTGACGGACATCGCGCTGCGCACGGTGCTGCTGGCGGTGGTGGCCTACCTGGCGGCGTACACGCTGAACCAGTACAAGGGGCTGCCGCTGGCGCTGCTGGTCTTCCTGGTGTTCATCGTGGTGCTGGAGTTCGTGCTGCGGCGCACCACCTACGGGCGCAAGGTCTTCGCGCTCGGCGGCAACATCGAGGGGGCCCGGCGGGCCGGCATCAGCGTGCCGTGGACCCGGATGACGGTGTTCATGATCTGCTCCACCATGGCGGCGGTCGGCGGGCTCTTCCTGGCCGCGCAGATCCAGTCGGCCAGTCAGACCTCGGGCGGCGGCAACCTGCTGATGAACGCGATCGCGGCCGCGGTGATCGGCGGCACCAGCCTGTTCGGCGGGCGCGGCTCCACCTGGTCGGCGCTGCTCGGTGCGCTGGTGATCGGATCGATCCAGTCCGGGATGAACATCGAGGGGCTGTCCAACGCCATCCAGTTCATGATCACCGGCGCCGTGCTGCTGGCCGCCGTGGTGATCGACTCGCTGGCCCGCCGGACCCAGAAGGCGGCCGGCCGGGCCTGACCGGTCGGCAGGTCAGCGTGGCGGGCGCAGCGTGGTGGCCAGCGCGAGCAGGGCGAAGGCCAGCAGGGTCAGGGCCGCGGCGGTGGGGCCGGTGCCGGGGGCCAGGTGCATCGCGAGGGTCACGGCGGCCACGCCGATCGCGGTGCCCAGGCCCCGGGTCATGTTGACCATGCCGCCGCCGGTGCCCGCCGAGGAGGTCGGGATGGCCCGCATCACCTGGGTGTTGTTCGCGGGCACGTAGATCCCGAGCGCCAGGCCCAGCAGGCCGAGCGGCAGCGGCAGCAGGTCGGCCCGCATCGGCAGCGCCGCCAGCAGCGCGAGCGCCAGCACGCACCCGGCCGCGCCGAGCTGCCCGCGCCGCCCGTCGCTCCAGCCGGCCGGCAGCAGCCGCTCGGCGCCGGTCGCGGCGAGCGCGAAGCCGAGCGGCAGGGCGGTCAGCACCAGCCCGGTGGCCAGCGGCGTGCTGCCGGTGCGGGCCAGCGCCAGCGGCACCAGCACCAGCGGGCCGAACAGCACCAGGTAGCCGCAGAGCCCGCCGAGCAGCCCGGGGCCGAGCCGCCGCTCGCGCAGCAGCGCGAGGTCGAGCAGCGGCCGGGCGCAGGCGCGCTGGCGGCGCAGGAAGGCCCAGCCGGCGCCGACCGCGGCCACCGCGAGCAGCGCGGCGGACCAGATCGGCAGGCCCAGGCCGGAGGCGACCGAGAGGGCGAGCAGCGCCGCCGTGGTGGAGCCGCCGAGCAGCAGCACGCCGGGCAGGTCGATCCGCCCGCCACCGGTGCACTGCCGGGTGCGCGGCAGCAGGTAGTGGCCGGCCACCAGGGCCAGCACGCCGATCGGCACGTTGACGCCGAACACCCAGCGCCAGCCGACCGCGCTGACCAGCGCGCCGCCCACGGTCGGGCCGAGCGCCAGGCCGAGCGCCTGCCCGGCCGCCTGCATGCCGAGCGCGGCGCGCATCCGGCCGGGCGGCGCGCTGGTGGTGACCAGGGCGACGCTGTTGGCCTGCATCAGTGCGGCGCCCACCGCCTGCACCACCCGGAAGACCACCAGCGCGGCCAGGCCGGGGGCCAGCCCGCAGGCGGCGGAGGCGATGGTGAAGACGGCGAAGCCGTAGAGGTACATCAGCTTGCGCCCGCGCGCGTCCGACAGGCGGCCGACCGGGACCAGGATTGCGGTCAGGGTCAGCAGGTAGGAGAGCGAGACCCATTCGACGGCGGCCGGGGTGGAGTGGAACTCGGTGCGCAGCGGCTGGTAGGTGAGGGTCACGATGCTGGCGTCCAGCTGGCCCATGAAGGCGCCGAAGCAGACCGTGCCGACCGCCAGCCGCCAGGCCCAGGGGGCGCGGCGGACCGGCTCGGGCCTGGCCCGCTCGGTGGTGAGCAGGGCGAGCACGGCGTTCACCCGGGCACCCCCTCTTCGCTCGTCCGTCCGACTGTCTGTCTCTCACAGAGTACATCGGTACCAGACATATTCGGTAGGGGAGGTGTTCCGTGGGGTAGCGTCCGCGGCATGATCGAATCCAGCATGCAGATCCGAATCGCCCGCCCCTCAAGGGACTTGGCCGCCGCCGAGCGCTTCTACGTCGAGGGGCTCGGGCTGGACGTGCTCTGGCGCACCTCGGAGCGGGTGTCCGGCGAGCACGACCTGCTGATGGTCGGCCCGGCCGGCGGCGCCTGGCACTTCGAGCTGACCCGCGACCCCGAGCAGCCGCTCGAACCCACCCCCACGGTGGACGACCTGTTCGTGGTCTATCTCGGCGCCCCGGTTGACGAACACCTGGTCCAGCGGCTGGAGGCCGCGGGCGGCCGCCGGGTGCCCGCGCACAACCCCTACTGGGACCGCTTCGGGGTCACCGTGCTCGACCCCGACGGCTACCGCCTGGTGCTCTGCTCCCGGAGCTGGTCGGCCTGACCCAACGGCGCTGGTAGCGTCGGGACATGACCACCACCATCCGCCGGGCCGTCATCCCGGCCGCCGGTCTCGGGTCCCGACTGCTGCCGCTGACCAAGGCCATCCCCAAGGAGATGCTGCCGGTCGGCGACAAGCCGGTGATCGAGCACACCGTGCGCGAGCTGATCGCCTCCGGGATCACCGACATCACCATCGTGGTGTCGGACAACAAGGACCTGATCCAGCGTCACTTCCGGCCCAACCCCGCCCTGGTGGACCAGCTGCGGGCGGCCGGCAAGGAGGCCTACGCGGACGCCGTCGAGGAGGTCGGCGAGCTCTCCCGGGCCGGCCACATCACCTACCTCGACCAGCACGGCCCCTACGGCAACGGCACCCCGGTGCTGAACGCCGCCCGCAACCTGGGCGACGAGCCGGTGCTGGTGCTCTGGCCGGACGACGTCTTCGTCGCCGAGGTGCCCAGGGCCCAGCAGCTGATCAAGGCCTACGAGGCGACGAGCTGCCCGGTGCTCGCGCTGATGCCGATGGACCGCTCCGAGGCGCAGCGGTACGGCGTGCCGGTGGTCAAGGAGGACCTGGGCGGCGGGCTGCTGCGGATCACCGGCCTGGTGGAGAAGCCCGACCCGGCCACCGCGCCCTCCGACTACGCGGCGATCGGCGGCTACGTGATCACCCCCGCGGTGATCGAGGAGCTGCGCCGGCAGACCGCCCGCTGGTACGAGCACCGCACCGGCGAGGTCTACCTGACCGACGCGATCAACGCCTACGCCGCCGAGCGCGCCGTCTACGGCCAGGTCATCCGGGGCCGCTGGTACGACACCGGCAACCCGCTGGCCTACCTGACCGCCCAGTTCGCGGCGGCCCTCGCCGACCCCGAGTACGGCCCCGAGCTGCGGCGGCTGGCCGAGCTCAACGACGGATCCGCGGAACCGGCCTGACCGGTCGTCAGACCAGGCCGCACTCGTAGGCCTCGATCACCAGCTGCACCCGGTCCCGGGCGTCCAGCTTGGTCAGCAGCCGGGCGACGTGGCTCTTCGCGGTGGCGACGCTGATGAAGAGCCGCTCGGCGATCTCCGCGTTGGACAGCCCGCGCCCGATCAGCGTGAGCACCTCGCGCTCGCGCTCGGTGATCGCGGCGGCCAGCTCGCGGTTGCGGGCCGCCCCCGGGGTCCGGGCGGCGAACTCGGCGATCAGCCGGCGGGTGACGGCCGGCGCGAGCAGCGCGTCGCCGGCCGCCACCACCCGGATCGCGGCCAGGATGTCGTCCAGCACCATGTCCTTGACCAGGAAGCCGGCCGCGCCGGCGCGCAGCGCCGCGTAGACGTTCTCGTCCTCGTCGAAGGTGGTCAGCATCAGCACCTTCGACGCGGTGCGCTCGCGGATCCGCCGGGTCGCCTCGATGCCGTCGAGCTGTGGCATGCGGATGTCCATCAGCACGACGTCCGGCGCGGTGCGCTCGGCCAGCTCGACCGCCTCGGTGCCGGTGCCGGCCTCGCCGACCACTTCGAGGTCCTCGGCGTCCGCCGTGACCAGGCGCAGCCCGGCCCGGACCAGCGGCTGGTCGTCGGCAAGCAGCAAACGGATCGTCATATCGGCAGCCTAGCGACCACCTGGAAGCCGCCCTCGGGGCGCGGGCCCGCGGTGAGCGAGCCGTGCAGCAGGCCGACCCGCTCGCGCATGCCGATCAGGCCGTACCCGGTGCCGACCCCGCCGCCGCCGCCGCGCCCGTCGTCCAGCACCTCGACGGCCAGCTCGGTCGCGGTGAAGTCGACCGAGACGGTGCAGAGTCCGGCCCGCGCGTGGCGCATGGTGTTGGTCACCGCCTCCTGGATGATCCGGAACGCCGAGAGCTCGACCTCCGGGGCCAGCGGCCGGCGCTCGCCGTGCCAGGAGACCGCCACCCGCAGCCCGTTCTCGCCGGCCGCGGCGGCCAGCCGCTCGACGTCCGCCAGGCCCGGGGCGGGCGCGCCGGCCACCGGGTCGGCGTCCGCCCGGCGCAGCGCGCCCAGCATCCGGCGCAGCCCCGCCAGGGTCTCCCGGCTGGTCTGCTCGATCGCGCCGAGCGCCTCGGCGGCCTCCGCCGGGCGGTTGGCGATCACCCGGCGGGCGGCGCCGGCCTGGATCGCCACCGCGCCGATCGAGTGCGCCACCAGGTCGTGCAACTCGCGGGCGATCCGCAGCCGTTCGGCCTGCACCGCCTGCTCGGCGGCCTGGCTGCGCAGGGTCGCGGCGTGCTCCTGGCGCAGCTGCAGCCAGGAGCCGGCGATCCAGCAGGAGGCCGTCACGACCACCAGGGTGCCGCTCGGCCCGGTCACCCGGGCGGCGAACTCGGCCGGCGGCAGCAGCTGCACGGCGGTCCAGCCGGCCAGCACCGCGACCAGCGACCAGGCCGCGGTGCGCCGGGGGCGGACGGCGGCGACGTAGAACAGCAGGACGGCGCAGGCCAGCAGCAGCGGCCAGAGCTTGGCGCCCAGCAGCCGGGCCGTCAGGGTCTCGGCCAGCAGCAGCCCGAGCACCGGGACCGCGCGCTTGGCCGCCCAGCCCAGCGGCAGCGCCAGCAGCACGGCGAGGAGCAGGCCGGGGAGCGGGCCGACCCGCAGGTACCGGTCGTCGCCGAAGAGCGCGGGCCGGACCCGCCAGAGCGTGGTGGCGAGCAGCACCAGCGCGAAGACGGGCACCGCGCTCCAGCTGAGCAGGGTGAGGAAGTCGGGGCGGGCGCGGAGCGCGGGAGGTCGGGGCACCCGGCCGATGCTAGTGATCGGCCGGGCGCCGCGAATCAGCCCGTGGACGGCATCCCGCGGGCTGATCCCCTGGTTGGAGTGCCTACGGCTGCGGGGCCAGTGCCAGGGCGGCGAGCAGCGCGGCGCCGTCGGACAGCACCGACTCGTCGAAGACGGCCTCGGGGGAGTGGTTGTAGGCGGCGGTGGCCAACTCCCGCTCCGGGTGCAGGGCGCCGAGGAAGAAGTACGCGCCCGGCACCCGCTCCAGCACGAAGGAGAAGTCCTCCGCGCCGGCCAGCGGATCCGGCATCGCCACCACCCGGTCGGCGCCGAGCAGCGCGGCGGCCGTCCCGGCCACCTTGGCGGCGTGCGCCGGGTGGTTGGCGGTGACCGGGTAGCCGCGGACGTACTCGACCTCCGCGGTCAGCCCGTGCGCGGCGGCGATCCCCTCCACCACCCGGGGCAGCACCTCGGCGGCGCGCTCCTGGGCCGTACCGGAGAAGGACCGCACGGTCGCGGTGAACCGGGCCGTGTCGGGGATGATGTTCTCCTTCTCCCCGGAGTGGAAGGTGCCGACGGTGACCACCACCGGGTCGAAGACCGAGAAGGAGCGGGTCACCGCCGTCTGCAGCGCGGTGACCATCTCGCAGGCGGCCGGCAGCGGGTCCAGCGCGGCGTGCGGCGCCGAACCGTGGCCGCCGCGCCCGCGCACCACCACCTGCAACTGGTCGGCGGCGGCCATCATCGCGCCGTCGCGCACCGCCACCACGCCGCTGGGCAGCAGCCCGGACGAGACGTGCAGCGCGTAGGCGGCGGCGACCGGGCGGTCCGGGCCCGCCGCGGTCAGCACGCCCTCCTCGATCATCGGCTCCGCCCCGCCCGGGCCCTCCTCGCCGGGCTGGAACATCAGCACCACGTCGCCCGGCAGTTCGGTCCGCCGCTCGGCCAGCAGCCGGGCCGCGCCGACCAGGATCGCGGTGTGCAGGTCGTGGCCGCAGGCGTGCATCTGCCCGGTCAGCTCGGAGACCGGGCCGCCGGGCAGCGGGCGCTCGTGCACCGGCAGCCCGTCCATGTCGCCGCGCAGCAGCACCGTCGGTCCGTCGCCCGCACCGCGCAGCACGGCGGTCACCGAGTCCAGCGCCGTGCCGGTGGTGACCTCCAGCGGCAGGCCGGCCAAGGCGTCGAGCACCAGCCGCTGGGTGCGCGGCAGGCGCAGGCCGAGCTCCGGCACCGCGTGCAGTTCCCGGCGCAGGGCGGCCAGTTCGGGTTGCAGCGCGGCCGCGCTCTCTCGCAGGTCCATCCGGCTCCTCCTACTGTTGGCGGGTCAGGGCGGCGGGAGTGAACCCGTCCTGACTGATCTCCAGGGTGCCATCGGAGTTCAGTCGCAGCGTCACCGTGTCGGGCGCGGTGTTCGAACCGCAGCCCGAGGTGCCGGTGGTGCCGGCCTCCGAGAGCACCATGGTGGTGTCGTCGGCCGAGACCAGGGTGTCGGCGCCGTTGCAGATGGTGTTCTCGGTGGGGTAGGTGGTGCTGGACTGGCCCACCACCTGGCCGACCGCGCCCTGGACCAGGGAGATCTGGTAAGTCACCGGGTCGGAGCGCCCGTTCAGCGTGATGGTCATCGAGCCGGTCCAGTTGCCGGGGAACCCGGCGGCCAGCGCGCCGTCGGGGGACGGGCTGGGCGGCGGCGTGGGGCTGTCACTGGTGACCACCGGGCTCGGAGTCGGGGTCGGGAGGGGCGCCGGCTGCGGGGCGGCGTGGTGGCCGGTCAGGTAGTAGGCGAGCACGGCGGCGCCGGCCACCACCACGGCCGCGCCCGCCGCGATCAGCACGGTGCGGGTGCGGTTGCCGCCGGGCGCCGGGGCGGCGGTCGGAGGGTACGGAGTCGGGGCCGGGGACGGGAACGGCTGTTGGTAGGGCTGCTGTTGGTACGGCTGCTGTTGGTACGGGTTCTGCTGGTAGGGGTTCGGCGGCTGGTACGGGCCCGGGTTGTAGCCGGCCGGGGTGGTCGGCGCGGCCGGCAGCTCGCTGTACGGCGAGGGCCGGGGCGCGAGCGGGGGCGTGGCGGGCGGGGCGGGCACCGGGGTCGGCGGGGTCGGCGGGCCGAACGCGCCGGGCGGCACGGCGTCGTGCACCGGCGGCGCGGCCGGTCGCGGATCGGTGTCCAGCTCCAGCAGCTGCGCCGCCAGCCGGCCCATCGACTCGGCCAGCATCGGCGGCAGCCAGCCGACCTGACCGAGCATCATGGTGCCGGGCGGGCCGCCGTTCAGCCGCTCGCGCAGTTCGGCTGGGGTGGGCCGGTCGGCGGGCTCCTTGGCCAGGCAGTCCAGCACCAGCCGGCGCAGGTCGCCCTCCAGCGGGCCGAGTTCGGGCGTCTCGTTGAGCACTCGGTAGAGCAGCACCGCCGCGCTCACCCCCTCGCCGAACGGCGCGGTGCCGGTGGCCGCGAAGGCCAGCACCGCGCCGAGCGAGAAGACGTCGCTGGGCGGGCCGGCCTGGTCGCCGCGGGCCTGCTCGGGCGACATGAAGCCGGGCGAGCCGACCACGTAGCCGGACTGGGTGAGCGCGCCGGCGGCGTCCATCGCGCGGGCGATGCCGAAGTCGATCAGCCGGGGGCCGTCCAGCGCCAGCATCACGTTGGACGGCTTGACGTCCCGGTGCACCAGGCCGAGCCCGTGCACCGCGCCGAGCGCGTCGGCCAGGCCGGCGCCCAGGGTGCGCACGGCCGCGCCGTTCAGCGGGCCGAACTCGCGCACCGCCTGGCCGAGCGCGGGCCCGGCCACGTAGCCGGTGGCCACCCAGGGCAGCGGGCCCTCGGTGTCCGCGTCCAGCACCGGCGCCGTCCACCGGCCGCCGACGGTGCGGGCCGCCCGCACCTCCTGGCGGAACCGGCGGCGGAACTCCTCGTCCTGCGCGAACTCGCCGTGCACCACCTTGACGGCGACGGTCCGCCCGCCGGTGTTGCGGCCCAGGTAGACCGTGCCCATGCCGCCCGCCCCGAGCCGTCGCAGCAGCCGGTACTCGCCGACCTGCCGCGGGTCCTGCGGCCCCAGTGCCTCCATGCCCCCACCCTCCGCCGTGTCGGTGACACGGACGAAGGTACCGGTCCCGCAGCGGAGGTGAAGGGGTTCGTGGCGCCCGAAAGCTCTCGTGGCTGAACGGTGATGTGGCGACGACGCGTCAGTCGTCGTGGCCGGTCAGGCCGAAGAGCGGCAGACAGGGCGTCAGGCCGGCCACCGCCACCGGCACGCTGCGGTGCGCCTCCCAGTCCTCGCGGCTCAGCCGCAGCCGGTGGCTGGCCACCCGGGCGCCGCGCACCACGTAGTGGTCGGTGCCGTCCGGGCGGTAGCCGAGCCGGCGCGAGACGGCGGCCGAGCCCTCGTTGCCGTCCAGGTAGCCGGAGCCGGCGGTCAACGCGCCGAGCCCGGCGAAGGCCAGGTGCAGGACGGCGGCCCGCATCTCGGTGCCGACGCCCTGGCCGTGGTGCGCCAGGCCGAGCCAGGAGCCGCTGTGCACCTCCCGCTTGACCGCGAACTCCCTGGCCCAGAGCGACTGCAGCCCGAGCACCTCGCCGTCGCGCAGCACCACGAGGTTGAGGCTCCAGTCCTGCGGCGTCCAGTTGCCCCGGCGCAGCCAGTGGTGCTGGACGACGGAGCGGGCCCGCTCGGTCGGCGGCAGGTCGGTCCAGGTGTTGATGAACGGCATCCGGTCGGGCTCGTGCACGCCCGCGGCGGCCAGCTCGGCGAGCGCGGCCAACTGCGGCTCGGTGGGCAGCCGCAGTTCGAGCCGGGGCGTGGTCAGGCGCAGCCCCAGCGGGGGCCAGTGATCGCTCAGCATTCCGGCATTCTGGCTGGTCACCGACGCCGGGTCACCCGGATTTCGGAGTGATGCCGAGGGTGGCCGCGATGGCCGGGGCGAGGGCGGCGACCAGTTGCTCGGGTTCGAGCGCGACGACGCCCGGCAGCCGGAGCAGGTAGCGGGTGACGGCCACGCCGAGCAGCTGCGCGGCGACCACGCCGCCGGCCCGGGCGGCGGCCTGCGGGCCGACCGCGGCGACCAGCGCCGGGGCCACCTGGCGGGCGAAGACCTCGTGCAGCCGGGCGGCCGCCTTCTCGTTGGTGACGCCGGAGCGCAGCAGCATCAGCAGCGCGTCGTCCGCCGGGGCGTGCTCCCAGCGGTGCAGGAAGTGCCGGACCATCAGCTCCGGCAGCTCGGCCGGCGGCACCGCGGACAGGTCGGGCAGGTGCAGGTCGACGGTCAGGGCGGCGTCGAAGAGCTGCTCCTTGCTGCCGAAGTAGCGCATCACCATCGAGGGGTCGATCTGCGCGTCGGCGGCGACCGCGCGGATGGTGGTGCGCTCGTAGCCGTGGGCGGCGAACCGGTCGCGGGCGCTGCGCAGGATCGCGGCGCGGGTGGTCTCGGCGGAGCGGCGGGCGGGGGCGTCCCCGGTGCTGTCGGTCATGCGGATCAGCCTATGCCAACGCTTGTTGACATGGTGTCGGGGCGGGGCCACTATTGTCAACAAGCGTTGGCCAACAAGCGTTGGCATCGATTGAAGGGGGCACCACCATGACCGGCACCGCACTTCCCGAGCGCACCACCGTCGCCGTCGTCGGCGCGGGTCCGGCCGGCCTGACCCTGGCGGTCACGCTGGCCGAGGCCGGCATCGACTGCGTCCTGCTGGACCGGCTGGCCGAGGGCGCCAACACCTCGCGGGCCGCCGTGGTGCACGCCCGCACGCTGGAGGTGCTGGCCGAGCTGGGCGCCGCCGACCAGCTGGTGGCCGGCGGCCTGACGCTGGATCACTTCGCGGTCCGCGACGGCGCCCGGCGGCTGGCCCGGGTCTCCTTCGCCAAGCTGCCGACCGCCTACCCGTTCGCCCTGCTCACCCCGCAGGACCACACCGAGGCCGTGCTGCTGGAGCGGCTGCGGGCGCTCGGCGGCGACGTGCACCGGCCGTTCGAGGTGGTCGGCGCGGTGCAGGACGCCGACGGGGTCACCCTCACCATGGCCACCGGCGAGCGGCTGCGGGCCGACTACGCGGTCGGCACCGACGGGATGCACAGCACGGTGCGCGAGGCGGCCGGGATCGGCTTCACCGGCTCCACCTACGCGGAGTCGTTCGTGCTGGCCGACGTGCGGATGGACTGGGCGCCCGGGCCCGAGGAGGTCGCGCTGGCCTTCGGCAACGCCGGGGTGTTCGTGGTCGCGCCGCTGCCCGGCGGCCGCTACCGGGTGGTGGCCGTGGTCGCCGACGCGCCGGCCGAGCCGGACCTCGCGTACGTGCGCCGGCTGATGGAGGAGCGGGCGCCGGGGCAGGCGGTGGTGCACGAGGTGGTCTGGTCCTCGCGGTTCCGGGTGCACCACCGGGTCGCCGACCACTACCGGGCCGGGCGGCTCTTCCTGGCCGGCGACGCGGCCCACGTGCACAGCCCGGCCGGCGGGCAGGGCATGAACACCGGCATCCAGGACGCCTACGCGCTCGGCCGGGCCTTCGCCACCGGCACCCTGGACGGCTACGAGGCCCGGCGCCGCCCGGTCGCCCAGCGGGTGGTGGCCTTCACCGACCGGATGACCCGGGTCGCCACCTTCACCGGTCCGAAGCGGGCGGTGCGCAACACGGTGATGCCGGTGCTCTCCCGGGTGCCGGCCTTCCAGCGCAAGCTGGCCCGCGAGCTGGCCGAGCTGGACTACCGCTGAGCCGGCGTCACCTCGCCGGTCAGCCCGCCCGGCGCCCAGTCGACGGTCAGCGGGCCGCCGAAGAACTCCTCGCCGAGCCCGGCGAGCATCGCCTCGGCGGCCGCCCTGGCCCGCTCCGGGCCGGCGTCGGCGGGCAGGCCGCCCAGACCGCCGCAGGTCCGCCCGCCCTTGATGTCGACGGTGCTGTGCCGCCACTCGCCGCGGGCCCGGAGCAGCAGGATCGAGGCCGGCAGCGGGAAACGGGTGCTCATACCGGCAGCAGCCGTTCGATCAGGGTGCCCAGCTGGCGGGCGTTGCGGCAGGGGTGCATCTCCACCACCGAGGCGTAGCGCAGGGCGGCGGAGTCGCCGGTGGTCCACAGGTCGGGGGGCTCGGGGTTGAGCCAGAACACCCGGCGGGCGCGCAGCGCGATCGCGCGCAGGGCGGCCAGGTTGGGGTCGCGGTGGTTGTTGCGGGCGTCGCCGAGGACCAGCACCGAGGTGCGCGGGCCGACCGCGTCGAGGTGGCGGTCGGCGAACTCGCCGAGCGCCGTGCCGTAGTCGGAGTTGCTGTGGTAGCCCATCACCTGGGCGGTGGTCAGGATCCGTTCGGCGGTGGAGCCCGGGTCGCGGCCGACCAGGTCGGTCACCTCCGCCATCCGGTTGACGAAGCCGAACACCCGCACCCGGCTGAACTCCGACTTGAGCGCCTGCACCAGCAGCATGGTGAAGTCGGCGAAGCCGGCCACCGAGCCGGAGACGTCGCAGAGCAGCACCAGCTCCGGCCGCTGGGGCCGGCGGTGCCGGTAGGCCGGGCGCAGCGGCACCCCGCCGGTGGAGAGCGAGCGGCGCAGCGTGCGGCGCAGGTCGATCTCGCCGTGCGAGGCCCGGCGGCGGCGCGCCGCGAGCCGGGTGGCGAGCTTGCGGGACAGCGGGCGGACGGCCTTGCGCAACTCGGCCAGCTGGTCCCGTCCCGCGTACAGGAAGTCGATCTGGTCGATCGTGGGCGCCACCGCCCGCCGCGCGATCCGGTCGGTGCCGCGCAGCTCGGCCACCCGGCGCCGGGCCTCGGTGCCGACCATGCCGCGGAACTCCTGGATCCGGCGCCGGATCTCGTCCGCCGTCAGCCGGTCGGTGAAGTCCGGCGCGGGGCGCCCCTCGCGCAGCGCCGCCAGCACCCGGGCGAGCAGGATCTCCGGGCGCAGCCGGTCCAGGGTCTGCGCGGCCGAGTAGCCGTCCGAACCCGGCGTCGAGCCGTACTGGCCGAGCAGCCCCACCGCCTCGCCCGCCAGCTGGGCCAGCCGGGCCTGATCGCCCGCGGCCAGTGCCGCCGCCAGCCGCTCGCGCAGCTGCTCCGCGTCGGCCGCCGGAGCGGCGCCGGGCTCCGGCTCGCCCTCCCGCAGTGGGAACGCGCCGACCCGCAGCGGGAAGTAGAGGTCGAAGGTGGCGTCGAAGACCGCGCGCTGCCGCTCGCCGCGCAGCAGCGCCGCCGCCAGCCCCTCGCGCAGCCGCTCCCGGTGGGCCAGGCCGAGCACCTCGGCCACGGCCGCCGCGTCCACCGTCTCGCTCGGCCCGACCCGCAGGCCGTTGGCCCGCAGCGCGTGGACGAAGGAGGTGAGCCGCTGGGTCAGTCCTGGCTGGGTGGTCAACTGAGGGTCAGCTTCCCGGCGGCGCGGGTGATGTCCTCCTGGTGCTTGAGCAGCACCCCGAGGGTGGCCCGGACCAGGGCGTCGTCCAGGCTGCCGGCGCCGAGCGCCAGCAGGGTGCGGGCCCAGTCGATGGTCTCCGCCACCGAGGGCAGCTTGCGCAGCTCCATCGCCCGCAGCGCGGCCACCACCTTGACCACCGACTCGGCCAGCGCCGCCTCCAGGCCCGGCACCCGCAGCCGGACGATCCGCTGCTCCAGCTCCTGGTCCGGGAAGTCCAGGTGCAGGAAGAGACAGCGCCGGCGCAGCGCCTCGGACAGCTCCCGGGTCGCGTTGGAGGTGAGCACCACGAACGGGCGGCGCTCGGCGGTGATGGTGCCCAGCTCGGGCACCGTGACCTGGAAGTCGCTGAGCACCTCCAGCAGCAGGCCCTCCACCTCGACGTCGGCCTTGTCGGTCTCGTCGATCAGCAGCACGGTCGGCTCGCTGCCGCGGATCGCGGTGAGCAGCGGGCGCGGCAGCAGGAACTCCTCGCTGAAGATGTCGGTGCGGGCCTGCTCCCAGCCCTCGTCCCGGCCGGCCGTGATCCGCAGCAACTGCTTGGCGTGGTTCCACTCGTAGAGCGCGCGGGCCTCGTCCACGCCCTCGTAGCACTGCAGCCGGATCAGCCGGGCGCCGGCCACCTCGGCCACCGCCTTGGCCAGTTCGGTCTTGCCGACCCCGGCCGGCCCCTCCACCAGCAGCGGCTTGCCGAGCCGGTCGGCCAGGAAGACGGTGGTGGCGACCGCGGTGGAGGCCAGGTAGCCGGCCGCGGCGAGCCGGTCGGTGACCTCGTCCACCGAGTCGAAGAACCCTGTCGTCGTACCGTCCGTCATACCGTCAACTCCTGCCCCTGGTAGCTGCAGCAACCTTAGACCTACCGGCAAGTACGGTGGGCTCGGCCCGGCGAATCCGCGGGCGTGGGCGAACCACCGGAACGTAGGGGTCAGTTCACTCGGTGTTCACTGCTCGGCCGTCATCAGGTCCCCTGGCGGGATCTATGTTTCCCGTGACAAAGTTGTTCATACAACTGGGCAAGGGAGAGACGTGAGCAAGACGCTGGACTCGGCCGACCTGGTCGTCGTCGGAGCCGGGATCATCGGCCTCGCGCACGCCTACGAGGCGGTCGAACGCGGCCTGAGCGTAGCGGTGATCGAGCGCAACGACCGGGCCGTCGGCGCCTCGGTGCGCAACTTCGGCCACGCCTGCGCGACCGGCCTCGACGGCGACGGCCTGCGCTACGGGCTCGCCGCCCGCGAGCGCTGGCTGCGGCTGAGCCACGACGCCGGCTTCTGGGCCGCCCGCACCGGCACCGTGCTGGTCGCCCGCGCCGAGGACGAGCTGGCCGTGCTGCGCGAGTTCGCCGAGCTGCGCGGCGCCGAGCAGGTGCGGCTGCTCGACCCGGCCGGGGTGGCCGAGAAGGTGCCGGTCGGCCCCGGCGTGGTCGGCGGCGCCTACCTCACCGAGGACCTGCGGGTGGACCAGCGCGAGGCCGTCGCCGCGATCGCCCGCTACCTGGCCGGGCGCGGCGTGCGGTTCCACTGGGCCACCAACGTGCACCGGGTCGAGACCGGGCTGGTCGGCACCAGCCGGGGCGAGGTGCACGCCGGCACCGTGCTGCTGGCCACCGGCCACGACGTGGACCGGCACTTCCCGGAACTCGCGGCGAAGGCCGCCGTGCGCCGCTGCGTGCTGCGGATGCAGCGGGTGGCGAACCCGCACGGCGACCGGGTGATCGAGCCCGCCGTGCAGACCGGCTTCTCCCTGCTGCGCTACAACGGCTTCGCCGCCTGCCCCTCGCTGGCGGCCGTGCGCGAGCGCCTGGCGCGGGAGCAGGGCGAGCTGATCGACATCGGGCTCAACCTGATGTTCACCCAGCGCCCCGACGGCACCCTGACCATCGGCGACACCCACGCCTACGACACCACGCCCGAGTTCTTCGACGAGGAGCACCTGGACGAGGCCGTCCAGCGGGAGATCGCCGGCCTGCTGGGCGTCGAGCGCCTCACCGTGCTGGAGCGCTGGCGCGGGGTGTACGCCTCGGGCACGGAGCCGTTCCTGATCGCCGAGCCGGCGGAGGGCGTGCACGTGGTCTCGGTGACCTCGGGCGTCGGGATGACCACGGGGCTCGGGCTGGGCGCCGAGGTTATCGGCAAGATCATGGGCTGAGGCGGGAGTTCGGTCTTAGCATGGCCGGATGAGCGTTGACACGGTGTCAGACCGGCGGGCCGGGCTGACCGGGTACCGCGAGCTGCTGATCGATGAGCTCAACCGCAAGCTCCGTCGTCCCTCCGAGTGCGGTGGGACGGCGGAGCTGCCTTTGCTGTTGGACGAGTTGGCGTGGGCGGAGTCGGGGGAGCGGGGGGTGGAGTGGCTGGTCGACGAGCTCCGCAGGGTCGATCCGCTGGCGCTCCTGCGGAAGTACGACGATGCGCAGGGCCATGTGCTCGCTTCCCAGTACGGCGAGGACGCCCATCGGCGCGGGTGGCTGCGGTTGGACCGCACGCTCACGGCCGCGGAGCACGATGAGGTGTCGACGGGGAGGGGGCCCTGCTAGGGAGAATTTCTTCGGTATCGCCATCACTCCCCGGGCCAAGCTGACCTGGAAGCGCGGCTGACCCCTACCCCAGCACCCGCTCCCGGTGGTGCTCCTCCGTCAGGTCGTGCCGGCGCGCGTGCAGCAGGTGCGGCAGCGTGATCACGCCGATCGGCTGGTCGGCCGGGTGGTGGGCCAGCACGGCCGCCTCCGTGACGCCCTGTTCGGCGAAGAGGTAGGCGACCTGGCGGAGCGTGTCGTCGGGGCGGACGAAGACCGCGGGCAGTTCGCCGGTGCGCTGGAGCGGCAGGGCGGCCGGGCGGTCCATCACCTCCTCGACGAAGAAGGTCTCCAGCGGGTCGGTGGAGTACTCCCTCGTCAGGTGCAGGCCGCGGCGGGCGATCTTCTCGGTCAGCACCGAGCGCTTCAGCAGCAGGGCGGAGAGTGCGTAGGCCGAGGTGGAGGAGATCAGCAGCGGCAGGCCGGCCGACCAGGCGTGGGTGAGTTCGAGGGTGAAGACCACGCCGGTGAGCGGCGAGCGCATCACCCCGCCGACCACGGCGGCCAGGCCCATCATGGCCCAGAAGCCGGGCATCACGTGCGGGAGGACCAGGCCCTCGGCCGCGCCCAGCGCGCCGCCGATCATGAAGACCGGGGCGAGCACGCCGCCCGAGGTGCCGGAGCCGAGCGAGAGCGACCAGATCAGCGTCTTGACCACCAGGATGCCGATGATCAGCGAGGTGGTGGCCCGGCCGGTGAGCAGCTGGTCGATCACGTCGTAGCCGACGCCCAGGGCGCGCGGCTCGACCAGACCGCCGAGGCCGATGATCAGACCGCCGATCGCGGGCCACCACATCCAGTGGAAGGGCAGCTTGGCGAAGGCGTCCTCGGCCCGGTAGACCAGCCAGGTGGCCGCCACCGCGAGCGCTCCGCCGGTCAGCCCGGCGACCACGCAGAGCGCCTCGGCCGAGGTGGTCAGGTGCATCCCGGCGGTCGGCACCGGGAAGACCGGCGCCTTGCCGAGCAGGTAGCCGCGGCAGACGGTGGCCACCGAGACCGCCGCGACCACCGGCACGAAGCTGCGCGGCCGCCACTCGAAGAGCAGCAGCTCGACGGCGAGCAGCACCGCGGCCATCGGCGAGTTGAAGGTGGCCGCCATGCCGGCCGCCGCGCCGGAGACCAGCAGGGTCTTGCGCTCGTCCGCGCTGAGCCGGAGCAGCTGGGCGAGGATCGAGCCGATCGCGCCGCCGGTCATGATGATCGGGCCCTCGGCCCCGAACGGTCCGCCGGTGCCGATGCTGATCGCGGCCGAGACCGGCTTGAGCCCGGCGACCCGGGGCGCGACCTTGCTGCCGCCGATGAGGATCGCCTCGATCGCCTCCGGCATGCCGTGGCCGCGGATCTTCTCCGAGCCGTAACGGGCCATCAGGCCGATCACCAGGCCGCCCGCGACCGGCGCGAAGAGGATCAGCCACCACGGGTGGTGGCCGCCGGGCGCGGTCATCTCGGTGCTCACCCGCTGGAAGAAGACCAGGTTGGTGACCAGTGCGATCAGCCGCAGCAGCAGCCAGGAGGCGCCCGCGCCGGCCGCGCCGACCAGCAGCGCCCAGCCGGCGATCAGCAGCATCCGGGGCGTGACGGTGAAGTCGCCCAGGTGCGCGCCGCGGTGCGCGGCCTTGCCGCCCGCCGCGCTCACAGCGGCACCGGCCCGTGCTGGGCGAGCAGTTCGGTGCGCTCGCCGATGGCGTGGTGCAGCAGGGTGAGGCCCTCGGCGGTGGCGGCGCGCAGCCCGGCGGGCAGGGTGGCGAGCAGCCGGCCGAGCTCGTCGTGGCGCCAGGCCAGCACCTCGTCGACCAGCCGGTGGCCGCGCTCGGTCAGTTCCAGGGTGACGACGCTGCGGTGGTGCTCGTCGGTGCCGCGGGTCAGGTGGCCGGAGGCGTGCAGCTTGTCGGCGAGCCGGGTCACCGAGGAGGCGCCGACGCCGAGCGCCTCGGCGACCTGGGAGGAGGGCACCCGGCCGAGGTCGCCGAGCGCCAGCATCAGCCGGAACTGGGGCAGGGAGACCTCGCCGGCCAGCAGGTCCAGGCTGCGCAGGGCGACGCCGATCAGGTCGCGGGTCGCGGTCTGGAGGGCCTGGATCTCCTGGTCCGTGGGGGGCGGAGGGCTCTGATCAGCTTGTCCGTTGGTCGGTTCATAAGGTTTATCCACGGATCGAAGTATTGCATGCTGCAACACTTGTCGACGGGTAGTGTTCGCAGTGCGAGACGCACCCGGGTGGTGGAGCCCCGGCGTGCGGCAGCGCACCGCGCCGATCCCGTCCACCCGCGCCGAGCCGGCGACGCCACCCGCGCCTGACCCGCGACGCGACCCGCGACGCCCGGGGGCCCCTTCGGGCAGGATGGTGACCCACGGGGGCTGAGGGGGCCCCGGGACGGGGGGAGAACGGGGTGGCGGGGCGGATCCCAACACGGCAGGAGCTGATCCGCCGGCACCGGCGGAACGGATTCGTCGGCCGGCGGGCGGAGCTCGAACAGTTCCGGGCGGCGCTACGGCAACCGCCCACCGGGGCCGAACAGTTCCTGTTCGTGCTGCACGGCGCCAGCGGACTCGGCAAGACCGCGCTGGCCCGCCGGTTCGAGGTGACCGCCCGGCAGGCCGGCGCGCTGACCGCCCGGCTGGACGGCGACGCGGCCGATCCGCTGGAGGCGATGCGGGCGATCGGCGAGCAGTTCGCCGTCCAGGGCTCGCCGCTGGTCGGCTTCGACCGCGAGCTCGCCCGCTACCGGCTGCGCCGGCACGACCTGGACGGCGAGGTCGCGAAGTCCGCCGCCGCACTCACCGCCGGACCGGGCGGTGGCGCGGGCGGTGGTGTGAGTGTCCCGGCCCGCAGCGGCGCGGCCGAGCTGACCCCGGTCTTCCTGCACGACCTGGCCGAGGCCGCCGAGCAGCACCCCTGGCTGCTGTTGCTGCTGGACGACTACCAGGTGCTCGGACCGGCCCTGGACGGCTGGCTGCACGAGCTGCTGATCACCGGCCGGCACGGCGAACTGCCGGGCAACGTGCTGGTGGTGCTGGCCGGCCGGGAGCCGCTGGACGCGGAGCGCTGGCGGGACTGCGCCGACCTGGTCACCGAACTGCCGCTGGCCCCGCTGACCGAGCAGGAGGTGCGGCAGCTGCTGGTCTGGCGCGGGGTGCCGGAGCCGGAGGCCGCGGACGAGGCGGTGCGGCTGGCCGGCGGGCTGCCGCTGCTCGCGGCCACGCTGGGCGCGGCGGCCCGCAGCGCGCGGGAGGCGCCCGCGGCGGCCGGACCGGCCGGCGGGCGCGCGCTGGTGCTGGTGGGCGGCGACCGGCGCGGACCGGTGGTCGGCGCGAGCTCCGCCGGTGCCGGCCCCGCCGCCGCGCCCGGGCTGGCGATCCGCGCCTCGGCCGTCGACCCGGCGGCCGGCGACGCGGTGGCCGCCGTGGTCGGCCGGCTGCTGCGGGCCCTGCCCGACCCGGACCGGCAGGCGCTGCTGCTCGCCTGCGCAGTGCCCCGGGAGCTGGACCACCGGGCCTGGCGGACCCTCACCGGCGAGGAGCCGGGCGCCCAGTTCGACTGGCTGACCGCGCTGCCGCTGGTCACCGAGCACGCGGGCGGGTTCCGCTACCAGGAGCCGGCCCGGGCCGTGCTGCTCGGCCTGCTGCGCACCTCCTCGCCGGCCGGCTGGTGGGAGCTGCACAGCAGGCTGGCCGACGACTGCGCCGAGCAGCGGGCCGAGCTGGAGGAGCGGGACCGGCCGGCGGGCGGCAGCTGGGAGCCCGGCTGGTGGACCGACCCGCACTGGCGGGAGCTGCGCCGGCGCGAGGCCTACCACCGGCTGTGCGCCGACGCCCGGCAGGCGCTGCCCGAGGTGCTGCGCACCGTGCTGGACGCGGCCGACCACGGCGCCGGCGAACTGCGCTGCTGGGTGCGGCTGGTGGTGCAGGCGGGGGAGGACGGTGCGGACTCCGGCCTGCGCTCCTGGGGGCGGCGGTTGCGCAAGGCGGCCGCCCAGCCGGGGCCCGGGGTGCTCGGCCTGCTGATCAGTCAGGCCGGCTACGACCCGGCCGGGCGGGTGCTGGCCTACACCCTGAGGGGCCGTCAGCACTTGGCGGAGCGCCGCTACGCGCAGGCGGTCGCGGACCTGACGGCCGCGATCGGGCTGGAACCCGCCAGCGTCCGGGCGCTGTTCGGCCGGGCGGTGGCGTTCAGCCGGATGGGGCGCGGGCAGGAGGCGCTGGTGGACCTCGGCCGGGTGGTGGAGCTGGCGCCCGAGGAGGCCGGCGCGCTGGTCCAGCGGGCGCTCATCCTGCTGACCCTGGGGCGGCCGGGCGAGGCCAGGCAGGACATCGCGCGGGCCGAGCGGGTGGCGCCGCAGGACCCGATGGTGTTCGTCGGGCGGGGGGTGCTGCACGGGTGGAGCGGCGGGCGGTCGCGGCGCTGAGACCGCGCTTCGTCCTCGGCTCTTCACCGTTGCGCTGGCGCCGGACCCACCCAGGTGGCCCGGCGCCAGCCGATCGAGGGTCAGGACCGCCGCGGTCGCCGGCGGTCCGTCAGCGGAAGGCCCGTCAGTAGTGGATGTTCGCCGGGCGGGTGGCGTGGGCCCGGGCGAAGCCGGCGCCGCCGGCCGGCACGATGGAGAAGGAGCCGCCCTGCAGCGCGGTCTCGGTGTACTGGCCGCTGTCGATGGCCTGCGGGCTGGACTGGTCGAAGGACTGCCCGTTGACGGTCACGCCGGTGAAGTCCAGCTCGTTGAAGGACGGGTAGCTCTGGCTCGGCGACTCGATCACCGCCTCGGCGCTGACGTTCTGGCCGTTCAGGCTCTGCTGGGTGTTCTCGCTCCAGCCCGCGGTGTTGTCGGTCAGGGTCAGGGTGTAGTTGCCCGAACCGTCGGTGGTGACCGAGCCGGTGAAGTTGTCGCCGGCGCTGACCGGGTCGCTCCAGTACTGCGGGTCGGCCGGGTACATCTCGTACCAGGCGGAGTAGACCGGCGAGCCGCTGGAGCAGTCCACCTGGACACCGGTCTGCTCGACGGTCTGCGAGCCGTAGCCGTCGATGCCGACCCACGGGGCGAACAGGTCGTTGCTGGTGTTGCAGGTGACCTGGGGCATGGTCCAGGAGCCCGAGATGGACTGGAAGTTGCTGCCGGTGGCGACGTAGCCGCCCCAGACGCCGCCGTCGTACCGGTGGCCGTGCGAGTGGGTGTGGGCGGGGCCGTAGGCGTGGCCGGCCGGGGCCGCGAACGCCGGGGTGGCGGCCGCGGCGGAGGCGGCCAGGGCGAGCGCGGCGGCAGCGGCGGCGGCCCGGAGGCGTGCGTGGATCATCTGGGGAACTCCCTGGGAGTTGTGGGGGTTTGACGGATCCACCGGAAGGTGTGGGAGGCCCGGTGGTTCCGCGTTGCCGACCAGCGTGGAGTCTGGGAGCTCGCTGGGAAAGGCCTGTTCCCGTGCTGGAACACGACATGGCGGGAACATGCCAGTAGACGGCCGGAATCGGCCGTCCGGGGTGGATGGGCGAGGTGGAAGGCAGGCTGGAACGCCAGGGCGGGCGGCGGACCGTGGGGTCCGCCGCCCGCCTGGGGTGCGGCGCGCGGTGTCAGGGAGCGCGCCTCACTTCCAGGTGTCGTTCAGGGTCGCCGTTCCGGCGGCGGGGGTGGTGGCCGTGCGGTTGGCGCCGCTCTCCCACTCGATGGTGCCGTCCGGGTCCTTCTTGAAGTACTTGTACGCGAAGGCGGTGTTCGGCGGCAGGGTCACGGTGCCCGACCAGACGGGGTAGCCGGCCGAGGAGAGTTGGACGGCGTCGGCGGTGTTCCAGTTGCCGAGCGCGCCGATCGAGCCGGTCAGGTAGACGTTCTGGCCGTACCAGGTGGTGGCGTTCTCGTCGAAGGTCTGCGCGACGGTGCTGCTCGACCCGTTGTAGGTGTCGGTCAGGGTCGCCGTGCCGCCCGAGCCGGTGGTCGCGGAGTGGTTGCCGCCGGGCTCCCAGGTGACGTTGCCGTTGGCGTCCTCCTCGACGTACTTGTACTGGATCGCGGTGGACTGCGGCAGGTTGACGGTGGTGCTCCAGGTCGAGCCCGACTGGGTCAGCGGGATCGCCGCGCCGGGCGCCCAGTTGCCCAGGCTCGGCACCGAACCCACCAGGTAGAGCGGGGCGTTGGTGGGCGCGCCGGTCACGGTGAAGGTCTCGGCCACCTGGCCGGCCGGGGCCGAGGCGGACGGGGACGAGGTCGGCGAGGACGAAGGCGAGGCGGACGGGGACGGCGAGGCGGACGGCGACGGCGAGCCGGTGCCGCCGCCACCCTGGGTGACCCGGCCGTAGAGCGCCACCGCGTCCTGCGCGGCGACCGAGACGGTCGCGTTGCCGTTGCCGTCCACGGCGACCGTCGGGCCGGAGCACGAGCCGTTGGCGTAGTCGCCGTGGATGACGTCGCAGTAGGTGCCGGCCGGCAGGCCGGTGGCGAAGGTCCGGGTGGCGGTCGCGCCCTCGTTGTTGATCGAGATCCAGGCCTTGCCGCCCCGGCTGAAGGCGATCAGGTTGCTGCCGTCGTCGTACCAGTCGGCCACCGCCTGCCCCTGGGCGGCGTTGTGCCAGCCGACCATGTTGGCGATGCCCCGGTCGCGGTCGGTGCAGGTCCAGCCGTGCGCGCAGTCGGTGTTGGTGACGTAGCCGTTGGCGTCGGCCGGCGGGGAGTCGTCCGAGGAGGCGAAGTCGAACCCGGAGTAGACCTGCGGAGTGCCGTAGCCCCAGGCGAGTTCGAAGACGGTCGCCAGGTCGTAGGTGGCGCCGTTCTTGTAGTTCAGCGTGGAGCCGTTGCGCTCGGTGTCGTGGTTGGTCACCATGACGTTGGCCTTGTCGGACGGCTCAAGGCCCCAACTCTGGCCGAAAGTCCGGAGGTTGGCGATGTTGCCGGTGAACTGGGCCTTCAGGTCGGTGGCGTAGTCGAACTCGATCAGGCTGCCGTTGCCCTCGAAGGCCGACATCGCCAACTGGCCGGTGCCGCCGGGCATCACCTCCTGGAAGACGTACGGCCGGCCGCCCCACTGGGTGTTGTTCACCTTGGCGAGGATGGTGGCCATGTCGGCCTGGTTGATGTGCTTGGCCGCGTCCATCCGGAAGCCGTCGACGCCCAGGCCCTCCAGGTCGTTGAGGTAGTTCGCCTCGATGGTGCGCACGTGGTCGGACTCGGTGGCCAGGTCGGAGAGCGACACCAGGTCGCACTCCTGGACCTGCTGCTGGCTGTTCCAGTCGTTGATCGCCAGGTTGGCGTTGGGGCAGTTGCCCGGGTAGCTGTGGAAGTCCGCGGCGGTGTAACCGGCCGAAGGGTAGGAGTAGTTGCTCTCGTTGAAGGTCGCGCCGCCGTACGAGTCGGTGGAGGTCTGGTTGGTGCCCGCGGTGTGGTTGAGCACCGCGTCCGCGTAGACCTTGACGCCCGCGTTGTGGCAGGTCGTCACCATGGCCGCGAACTGGGCCCGGGTGCCCATCCGGCTGTTCAGGTCGTAGGCCACCGGCTGGTACACCTCCCACCAGGGGTGGCTGGACTGGTCGAGCCGGATCGAGTCCTGCGGCGGGGCCACCTGCACGGCCCCGTAGCCCTTCGGCCCGAGCACGGTGGTGCACTCGTTGGCCACCGAGGGCCAGTTCCACTCGAAGAGGTTGGCGATCACGTCACCGGAGTTCGGCGCGCTCGCGTGGGCCGTGCCGTGCAGGGACAGCGGCAGGACGGCGCCGGCCACCAGCGCGCCGGCGGCGGCCAGTCCGGACACGGCGCGGCGGCCGCGCCGCGAGCGGGCGGGTCTGCGGAAGAAGGTCATGGTGGAGAACTCCCGTGGCTGACGGCCGACCGGCCGCGGGCGCGCCCTGCGTGGGGGCCCCGCCCGGCCGGTGGCCGGGGGAGGGCAGGCGCGTCGTGGGGCCGTGACCGGTCGGCCAGTTGGTGGGGGTGGGGCCCGCTGACCTGACGTCAGCGGCGGCCGCCCTCGGGACCGGTCGGCCGCGGGACCTGACGATCCCTTGTCGCACAGGGGTGCGTCAAGGGTTCCTGCAAAGACTTTCGGTAACTTGCAGAAAGTTCTGACCAAGTGTCACGAGGTGCTGCGGAGGTGGGCCTAGGTCTGGCCGCTTACGCCTTTGGCCCGTTCCCGGCGGATCGGTGGTGTGCCTACCGTTCCGTCATGGACACCACGGGCACCCTCGACGAAGCGCTCCAGCGACTGCACGCCGCCGGCCCGGAGCGGAACGGACGGCTGACCAACCACGCGCCGATGGTGGTCGAGGCGCTCGCCGCCCGCGGGCGGGCGGGGCAGGTGCACCGCTGGCTCGACCTGTACCGGCGCAAGCTGGAGGAGTTCCCGACCGCGACCGAGCGGGTCACGGCGGCCAACTGGCCCGAGGCGCTGGGGGATCCGCGACGGCTGGCGGACTGGATCGGGTACTTCGAACGGGAACTGGCCGACCGGCCCTGGCGGGAGGTGCTCGGCCAGTGGTGGCCGAGGCTGCTGCCGGGCCTGTACGGCGGCTCGACCCACCCGGTGATCCGGGTCGGCCACGCGGTGCGCACTCTGCTCGGCGCGCAGCCCACCGGGCCACGGCTGGCCGAACTCGCCCACGGGCTGGGCTACTGGGCGGCCCGCTACCGCCCGCTGGCACAACTCGCCGACGGGCCAGGCGGGTTCGCCGACGCCGACGCGGCGCTGGACGCAGTGTCGCCGATCGCCGAGCGGACCGGTGGCTTCCCGGAGCGGCTGGCCCGGGTCACCGCCCTGCCGGCCTGGCCCGGGGTGCTCGCCGAACCGGCCCTGGCCCGGGCCCGGTTGGCCGAACTGGTCCGCGCGGCCACCCACCGCTACGCCACCCACGGGCACGGCGAGCCGACCATGCTGGTGCACGCGGCCACCGCCCCCAACGCCGTGCTGCGCGCCCTGCCCGCGCTGCCCGCCCGGCTCTGGGTGCCGAGCCTGCACGCCGCCTGGACCGCCTCGGCGGCCGTCACCGCGATGTACGCGCCTGACGGCTTGTCCGCCGGGGTGGCTCCGCTGACCTCGCTCGGTCCGGAGGAGGTCTTCGACCGGGCCCTGGCCCACGGCGACGAGCACGTCATCAAGCTCACCGACACCGCCCTCGACGTCGGCGACCCCCGGGCGCTGGCCGCCGCGCTGCGCTCGGTGGAACTGAGCGAGCCGCTCGCCTGAGCTCACCGCGGCGACCGGACCCGGAGCCCGCACATCCGTTGGTGCGCGCGGCCCGGCTCAGGCGGCCACGGCGGCGGAGCGCAGCCGGGCGGCGGACCGGGCGAGGCGGAACGCGGCGACGAGGGTCGGGCAGAACCCGACCGCGCAGGCGAGGAGCACGCCGGCCGCGGTCAGCTCGGCGGCGAAGGCGACGGTGGCGGCCGCCAGGGGCGTGAGCAGGATCGGGCTGAGCAGCAGCAGCGTGGCCTGCTTCTTCTCCCGTCCGGTCCACTGCCGGGACTTGGCGAGCCGGATCGCCGCGACGACGGCGCTGAGCAGCGCGAGGCCGGGGCCGATCCCCGGGACGAGGACCAGCGGCAGTGCCAGGACGGCGAGGGCCAGGGTCGTCGCGGTGCGCAGGCGGGTCTCGGGCTCGGGTCGGGCGCGGCCCTCCTCGGCGAGCGCGGCGTCGGCGATCCGCCGGAGGCTGCCGAGCTGTTCGAGGACGTGGCGGACGGCGTCGTCGTCGGCGGCGTCGCTCTCGGCGAGCGCGACCTCGACGTGCTCGCGCAGGTCGGCGAGCAGTTCGCGGCGGCGTTCGGCGGCCAGCGGTGCCGTGTACCGCTCGACGGCGTCCAGGTGGGCGCGGACCAGGGGGTGCTCGGTGGCGTTGTTCACGAGGTGTCTCCCGGAGCGAGTACGTGATCGACGGTTTCGCGGAAAGCGGGCCACAGCGCGGTGAAGTCCTTCAGTGCGCTGCGCCCGGCATCGGTGAGGGTGTAGTAGCGGCGCGACGGCCCGCTGGCCGAGTCGCGCAGGAACGTGTCGGCGAGTCCGGCCCGCCGCAGCCGCGACAGCAGCGGGTAGATCGTGCCCTGACTGGTCGCCAGGGCCGGGAACCGCCCGAGCTCTTGCAGCAACTCGACGCCGTACCGCGGCTCCTCGCGCAGCAGCGCGAGGACGCAGTACTCCAGCACGCCCTTGCGGAGCTGGGTCGCCACCGGCCCGTCCACGCCGCCGTCGGGGCCCTCGTGGTTTGCGATGCCAGGTACCATGCATTGCAAGATAGCATGCGAAACAAATGACCTGCCAGGGCACGCGTCAGCCGGCTGACGGGCGGCAGCCGATCGGCCGTCAGGAGGCGGCCGATCGGCAGGTGATGGCCGGCCGTCAGGTGGTGGCAGGCCGTCAGGTGGTGACCAGCCGTCAGGTGGTGATGGAGCGGAAGGTCTCCCGGGCCAGCTCGGTGAGCTGGACGGCGGCGTAGACCGGGCCGGTCAGCCGGGACTCCAGCAGGGCGGTGATCCGGTCGGTCAGGGCGGTCTGCAGCTCGGCCGGGCGGCCGGTCAGGATCTTGACCTCCATGAGCAGCAGCTCGCGGTCGGTGGCGCCGTCGCCGACCCGGTGGTGGGCGGCGGGGCGGAAGACGCTCTTCACGCTGGTCACCTGCACGCCGAGGGTGTCCGCGACCAGCTCGTGCAGTTCCTTCGCGAACGCGTCGTGGTCGAGGTCGAGCCCCGGCGAGTGGTCGATCGCGATCAGCGGCATGGCGGGCTCCTCGGTGGTGTGGGTTCGCGGCTCAGGATGCCACAGGCCGCTCGGCCGGCCGCTGAACCCCGGACCGCCCACCGGACGATCGAACTGACGGGCTATCGTCCCCGCGGAGAGCGAGTGGGGATCCCAGGGGGCGACGGACGGCCATGACGGAGCAGAGCCTGCACACCACCACCGGCACCACCAGCACCAGCACCACTGCCACCGGCCGTGACCCGGCATCAGGAACGGATCCACCCGGAGACCGCGCGGCGGGACCGTCCGCCGCGCGGCGGATCGGCTCGCTCGAACTGCTGGTCGCGGGCCTGGTGCTGCTGCTGGTGGCCAGGCCCTGGCTGGCCGAGTGGTTCGCGGTGCCCGGCTTCCAGGCCTGGGCGACGGTCTTCGTGGCGATCTGCGTGCAGGCCCTGCCGTTCCTGGTGCTCGGCACCCTGCTCTCGGCGGTGATCACCGCGCTGGTGCCGGCCTCCTTCCTGCGGCGGGCGCTGCCCCGGCGGACGGCGCTGGCGGTGCCGGTGGCGGGGCTGGCCGGGGCGGTGCTGCCGGGCTGCGAGTGCGCCTCGGTGCCGGTGGCCGACGGGCTGATCGCGGGCGGGGTGGCGCCGGCCGCCGCGCTGGCCTTCCTGCTCTCCGCGCCGGCGATCAACCCGGTGGTGCTCACGGCGACCGCCGTCGCCTTCCCGGGCCGCCCGGAGATGGTGCTGGCCCGGTTCGCCGCCTCGCTGGTCACCGCCGTGCTGATCGGCTGGCTGTGGGCGCGGCTGGGCCAGCCCGAGTGGTTGCGGCCGTCGGCGCGCCGGGAGCGGGCGGCGGGGGAGGACCGCTGGACGGCGTTCCGCGGCGCGTTCACCCACGAGTTCCTGCACGCGGCCGGGTTCCTGGTGATCGGCGGGATCACCTCGGCCACGCTGAACGTGGTGGTCCCGCGCGGGTGGCTGGGTTCGCTGGCCCACCTGCCGGTGCTGCCGGTGCTGGTGCTGGCGGTGCTGGCCGTGGTGCTGGCGGTCTGCTCGGAGGCGGACGCGTTCGTCGCGGCCAGCCTGGGCACCTTCCCGCTCGCCGCCCGGCTGGCCTTCATGGTGGTCGGGCCGATGGTGGACGTGAAGCTGGTGGCGATGCAGGCCGGCACCTTCGGCTGGTCCTTCGCCTGGCGGTTCTCGGCCGCCACCTTCACGGTCGCGGTGGCGGCCTCGGCGCTGATCGGGTGGTGGCTGCTGTGAGGCGCGAGGTGCAGGCGATCCTGCTGGTGCTGCTGGGGTCGGCGGTGCTGCGGATCTCGCTGTTCGGCGACAGCTACCTGCGGTACGTCCGGGCCCAGTCGCGGCCGTACCTGATCGCCGCGGGCGTGGTGGTCGTCGCGCTCGGCGTGCTCACCGCGCTGGCGTCGCTGCGGCGCCGACCGGACGCCGAGGAGCAGCACGACCACGGCCACTCGCACAACCACGCCCACGGCCCGCGGATCGCCTGGCTGATGCTGCTCCCCGCCGTGGCGGTGCTGCTGGTCGCGCCGCCCGCGCTCGGCTCCTACACGGCTCAGCACGCGGGCAACACGGTGGCCAAGCCGGACTCGGCGGCCGGGTTCCCGCCGCTGCCGGCCGGCGATCCGCTGCCGTTGCCGCTGGCAGAGTTCGACGTCCGGGCGGCCTGGGACCCGGCGAAGCCGCTGGCCGGACGCCGGGTGCGACTGCTCGGCTTCGTCACGCCGAAGGCCGGCGGCGGATGGTTCGTCACCCGACTGGTGATCAGCTGCTGCGCGGCCGACGCGATGACGTACAAGGCGGAGGTCCGGGGCGCGCCGATGCCGCCCGCGAACAGCTGGGTCTCGGTGACCGGCACCTGGCAGCCGGACCCGTCGGCCGGGGCGGACGCGGTGCCGGCCCTCAACGCGGCGCAGCTGGTGACGGTTCCCCAGCCGAGCGATCCGTACGAGTGATGATCATCACCAACCGTTCCAGGTAACGGATTTGACCACTCGTGGCGTCTGAACCCATGGGGGGAACAGGTGTTCCGGCACGAGTCGGCCGGGACGCCCGCAACTCACGTCTGGAACGAGGTTGATGGTGCGGACCACTCGGCGCACGACCGTCCTGCTGACCGGAGGCCTGGGGATCGCGGTGGCGCTCGCCCTGCTCCCCGACCAGCCGAGCGGCAACGCCCGGCCCTCCGCCGCGGCGTCGCCCGCCCCCGACGCCGGGCCGAGCACGCCCGCGTCCGGTGCGCCGGCGGGCGCGAGCCCGTCGCCCCGGGTCACCAAGCCCTGGGACGGCAAGGTGCACGTGATCGGCGACGGTTCGACGGAGGACTCGGGGCCGGAGCCGAACCAGCCGGTGCCCGAGAAGCTGAAGCCGGGTGAGAAGCCGCCGCAGTTCGTGGTCTTCTCCTGGGACGGTGCGCTGGAGGGCGACGAGCACCTGTTCTCGCACTTCCGCGAGGTGGCCAAGGAGAGCCACGCCCAGATGACGTTCTTCCTGAGCGGGATGTACCTGCTGCCCAACTCCAAGCGCTACCTCTACCACCCGCCGAAGCACCCGGTGGGCACCGCCGCCATCGACTTCGCGACCGACCAGCACATCAAGGACACCCTGGAGCAGCTGCGCGGGGCCTGGGCCGACGGCGACGAGATCGGCACCCACTTCAACGGCCACTTCTGCGGGCCCGGCGGCGGCAACGACTGGAGCAGCGCCGACTGGCTGAGCGAGACCCAGCAGGCCTACTCCTTCGTGGAGAACTGGAAGACCAACACCGGCTACAAGGACATCCCGCCGCTGCCCTTCGACTACCAGCAGGAGCTGGTCGGCGGCCGGGCGCCGTGCCTGGAGGGGCAGAAGACGCTGCTGCCGGTCGAGCAGCAGCTCGGCTGGCGCTACGACGCCAGCTCGCCGGGCGACTTCCAGATCTGGCCGGGCAAGAGCAACGGGATCTGGAACTTCCCGCTGCAGGAGATCCCCTACCCGGGGCAGAACTTCCAGGTGCTCTCGATGGACTTCAACTTCCTCGCCAACCAGTCCAACAGCGACCCGAACGGCGACCCGTCCAAGTACGCCTCCTGGGAGAAGACCACCCGGGACGGCTATCTGAACGGCTTCGAGCGCGCCTACAACGGCAGCCGGGCCCCGTTCTTCATCGGGAACCACTTCGAGACCTGGAACGGCGGCATCTACATGAAGGCGGTGGAGGACGTGATGCGCTCCGTCTGCACCCAGACCGACGTGCGCTGCGTCTCGTTCAAGGAGCTCGCCGACTGGCTGGACGTCCAGGACCCCAAGGTGCTCGCCCAGTTGCGCACCCTGGACCCGGGGCAGGCCCCGGACTGGTCCAGCATCATCAAGTGACGCTCCGTCAGGCCTGCTAGGGCAGGGCCTTCTGGTAGCTGCTCCAGACGTCCAGCGGATAGGCGTTCGCGGCGGTCGACTTGGCGGGGTCGCCCTGGCCGTCCAGCGGCAGGGTCTGCACGCTCTTCGCGTCCAGGCGGAACACCGAGACGGCGGTGGACAGTTCGCCGCTGTAGCCGACGAACCAGCCCGCCGTGTTGTCCTGGGTGGTGCCGGTCTTGCCGGCCACGAGCCGGCCCGGCAGCTGGGCCGCCCGGGCGCTGCCGCTGCGCACCGCCTCGGTCAGCGCGGCGTCCACCTGCTGCGCCACCTGGGTGCTCAGCACCCGGGCGGAGGCCGGCTCGGCCACGGGCACGTCGGCCCCGTTGCGGGTGATCCGCAGGACGGAGTAGGGGTCGGTGTGCAGCCCGCCGGTGGCGAAGGCCGCGTAGGCGTCGGCCATCCGCACGGCGCTCGGGGTGGAGTTGCCGAGCGAGAAGGCCGGGGTCTGGGCGCCCATGCTCTCGGGCAGCAGGCCCAGGCCCACGGCGGTCTGCCGGACCCGGTCCAGGCCGACGTCCAGGCCGAGTTGCTCCATCGGGCTGTTCACCGACTGCGCGACGGCCTGCTGCAGGCTGATCGACCCCCAGGACTTGCCGCCGTCGTTGCCGCTCTTGACGATCTTCCCGTTGCGGTCCCAGTACGGGCCCTCCGGGGTCATCATCGGCGCCTGGTCGTCACCGTCGTAGGTGCTGGTGGGGGAGACCGGGGCGCGCGGCACGTTCAGCTGCTTCTGCACGCCTTGGCCGAGCGCGGCCGCGTACACGAACGGCGTGAACGCCGAACCGGCCTGCACGATCGCCGAGTTGGCGTTGTCGTAGCCCTGTTTCAGGTAGTCCGGGCCGCCGTAGACCGCCAGCACCCGGCCGTCGGTGTCCACCGAGGCCGCTCCCACCCGGAGTTGGTCGTCGGCCTGCTGGCGGCCGGCGGCGGCCTTGACGGCGGCGGTCAGCGCGTCCTCCTTCGGCTTCTGGAAGGTGGTGTAGATCTGGTAGCCGCCGAGGTCGAACTGGGCGTCGGTGATGCCGGCGTGGCCGACCGCGTACTGCCGGGCCATGTCCACCAGGTAGCCGGTCTGGCCGGTGAGGCCGACCTGCTTGGGCGGGGCGATCGGCTCCGGGAAGGTGGTGTAGCTGGCCCGCTCGGCCGGCGAGAGCTTGCCGATCACCACCATCCGGTCCAGTATCCAGTTCCAACGGTCCACCGCCCGTTGGTGGTTGGCCGCTCCGCCGGCCGGGTCGTAGAGGCTCGCGCCCTTGAGCAGCGCGGCCAGGAAGGCGCCCTGGCTGGGGTTGAGCTTGGCGGCGTCCTCGCCGTAGTAGGCCAGTGCGGCCCGCTCGATGCCGTAGGCGCCGCGGCCGTACCAGCTGGTGTTGAGGTAGCCCTCCAGGATCTGCTGCTTGCTCTCCTTGCGGTCCAGCTTGACCGCCATGAAGATCTCGGTGAGCTTGCGGCTCATCGTCTGGTGCTGGTTCAGGTAGGCGTTCTTGACGTACTGCTGGGTGATCGTCGAGCCGCCCTGGGTCTGGCCGCCGGTGGCCATGTTGTAGACCGCCCGGACCATGCCGCGCGGCGAGACGCCGTAGTCGGTGTAGAAGGTCTCGTTCTCGGCGGCCAGCGCCGCCCACTGGACGCCCTGCGGTATTCGGTCCAGCGGGACGTCCTCCCGGTTGGTCTCCCCGGTGCGGGCCATCTCGGTGCCGTCGGCCCAGAAGTAGACGTTGTTCTGCTGGGTGGCGAAGGCCTTCAGATCGGTGGGGATCCGGGTCTGGTGGTAGGCGTAGGCCAGCAGGCCGACCAGGCCCACGGTGCCGAACAGCACGATCCGCAGCACGTGCCGCCAGGAGGGCAGCCAGCGGCGCGGGCCGCTGCGGTCCGGTCGGGGGTAGCCCTTGGGCCGCCGCAGTTCGGGATGCACGCAGGCGAGCGCCCGGCGGCGCAGTCGCAGGCCGGCGGATCTGCCCAGGTGCCTGGCGGCGGTGAGGCTCCGGTCGGCTGCCAGGGTCCACCTGTTGGCGGGCATGCGTCTCCCTGCGGTCTTGAGCTGTGCTCCGGATCCCCCCGGAATATGACGCGTCGGCAGGGTGGTCCGGTTGCAAGTCGATCTAGGCGGGCGTCCCCCGGACGGGCCATCAGAACGAAGCGGAGGGAAGGATTCCGTCCGTTGGCTGCGCGTCCTGCCCGGGCCGGTGCGGCCCGGCCGCTAGCGTCGCCCCACAACCCGGAGAGAGGTGCGGCGGTGGAGGCGACGGAGCCGGCGGTCGGCGGCGAGCGCGAGCGGGACCGGCTGACCGTCCCCCAGGGACTGGCCGCGCTCTCGCTGGACGCGCTCGCCTCGGTGGCCTACGGGCCGGAGGCGATCGTCCTGGTGCTCGCCGCGGCCGGCGCGACCGGCCTGGACTACACCCTCCCGGTCACCCTGGCCATCGTGGTGCTGCTGGCCGCGCTCACCTTCTCCTACCGCCAGGTGATCGCCGCCTTCCCGAACGGCGGCGGCGCCTACGCGGTGGCGGGCCGTCACCTCGGCCGCCGGGTCAGCCTGGTCGCGGCCGCCTCGCTGATCATCGACTACGTGCTCAACGTGGCCGTCTCGGTCTCGGCCGGGGTGGCCGCGCTCACCTCCGCCTTCCCCTCGCTGTACGGCGACCGGGTGGTGATCTGCGTCGCGGTGCTGGTCCTGATCACCGGCTTCAACCTGTACGGCGTGGCCGAGTCGGCCAAGGCGCTGATCCTGCCCACCGTGGTCTTCGTGGTCGCGGTCTTCGCGGTGATCGTGGTCGGCCTGCTGCGCAGCCACCCGCTGACCGCGCCGACCCGGCCGGGCCCGGCCACCGAGGCCGTCGGCCTGCTCCTGCTGCTCAAGGCCTTCGCCTCCGGCTGCGCCGCGCTGACCGGCGTGGAGGCGATCGCCAACGCCGTGCCGACCTTCCGCACGCCCCGGGTGCTGCGGGCCCAGCGCACCGAGATCGCGCTCGGCGCACTGCTCGGCGCGATGCTGATCGGCCTCTCGCTGCTGATCCGCAGGTTCCACGTCGCGCCGGACCCCACCAAGACCGTGCTGGCCCAGCTCACCGACGCCTCGCTCGGCCACAACCTGGCCTTCTACGTGGTGCAGTTCGCCACCGTGGCGCTGCTCGCGCTGGCCGCCAACACCTCCTTCGGCGGCATGCCGGTGCTCACCTCGCTGCTGGCCCGCGACCACCACCTGCCGCACGTCTTCGCGCTGCGCGCCGACCGGCAGGTCTACCGGCACGGGGTGGCGGTGCTGGCGGTGGCCGCGCTGGTGCTGCTGGTCGGCGCGCAGGGCAACACCCAGGCGCTGGTGCCGGTCTTCGCGATCGGCGTCTTCATCGGGTTCACCATCTCCCAGGTCGGCATGGTCCGGCACTGGCGGATCGAGCGCGGCCCCGGCTGGCGGTGGCGGGCGCTGCTGAACGGCGTCGGCGCGGTGCTCACCGCCGCGGCCACCGTGATCGAGCTGATCGCCAAGTTCGGCGAGGGCGGCTGGCTGGTCTTCCTGGCGGTGGCCGTGCTGGTGCTGCTCTTCGAGTCGGTGCACCGCAGTTACCGGCGGATCGGGCTGGCGCTGCGGGTGGACGAGGTGCCCGGGCCGCCGCAGCCGCGCCGCTCGCTGGTGGTGGTGCCGGTCGGCGCGGTCAACCTGCTCACCCGGGAGGCGTTGAGCGCGGCGCTGTCGATGGGGGACGAGGTGCGGGCGGTCACCGTGGTCTACGCCGACGACGAGACGGCGGCGGAACGGATGCGGGCGCAGTGGGCGGCCTGGCACCCGCAGGTGCCGCTGGTCCCGCTGCCCAGCCGGACCCGTTCGCTGACCCGCCCGATCGTCGACTACCTGCGCCGGGTGGCGGCCGAGGAGAGTGACCACGAGCGGCTGGTGGTGCTGATCCCGGAGACCCACCTGCCGCACCCGTGGCAGCGGTTGCTGCAGAACCAGCGCGGGGCGGTGCTGGACCTGGCGGTGCGGCGGTACACCGACGCGGTGATCTGCCGGCTGCGGTTCCGGCTGGAGATCCCGGGCTGAGCCCGAGAGCCGGGACCGAAGGGCGCCAAGCAAGCGTCAAGATCCGCTCCGGGCGCGTGAAGAACGCGTCAGGGCGGCCGGCACGGCCCCGCGGCCCGGATAGCTTTCTGGTGCGACGGACCGGTCGGACCGATGGGGAGCGGTGGGCCGGTCGCAACACGCGGAGGGCGCGGGACCTGGCATGGCGGCCGGGCACCGCGCCCTCCGGCGCGTCCGGGGCCGCCTAGGATGGGCCTCATGAGCAAGGGCGGGCAGGTCTCAGGTGCGAACCATGTGCAGGAACCGGTGACGGAGGAGCGGCTCGACGTCGCCGCCGGCATCCTCGCCCTGCTCGCCGACCGCACCCGGCTCGCCCTGCTGCACCACCTCGGCGAGGGCGAGGCCGACGTCAGCACGCTCACCGAGGCCACCGGCGCCACCCGCACCTCGGTCAGCCAGCACCTCGGCAAGCTCCGCCTGTCCGGCCTGGTGACCACCCGCAAGGACGGCCGCCGGGTGGTCTACGCCCTGCGCCACGGCCACCTGCGCCGCCTGGTCGACGAGGCGCTCAGCGTGGCCGACCACGAGATCGGGCACCTGCCCTCGCACGACTGAGGCACCGACTGCCTTACGCCTCCAGGCTCTTGGCGGCGTCCCGGATGACGTCGAGGACGAAGTCGGGGTGCGACAGCATGGGCACGTGGCTGCTGTCGACGTCGTGGGTCTTGGCGCCCATGCGCTCGGCGGCGGCCCGCTCCAGGTCGGGGCTCACGGTGCGGTCGTGGTTCGCGACGATGTACCAACTCGGCTTCGTGCGCCAGGCGGTGCCGGGGACCTGCTGGGCGAACAGGTCGGGCACGGGCACGGCGCCGGTCGCGTGGACGAGCTTCTGCTCGGCGGCGGGCAGGTCGCGGCAGAAGTCGGCGAGGCCCGACTCGCGCAGCCAGATCCGGCCGTCGGAGACGTCGAGCTGCTCGAAGACGGGCATGGTGGGGTACTTGGCCTGCTGGTCCTGCGAGGTCTCGTCCTCGTCGGGGGCGAGCGCGGCGATGTAGACCAGGGCGCCGACGCGGTCGTGGACGCCGGCCTTGGTGATCAGGGTCCCGCCGTAGGAGTGGCCGACCAGCACGACCGGGCCGGGCACGTGCTCGATGGCGCGGGTGACGCAGGCGACGTCGCCCGCGAGCGAGTCGAGGCCGTGCTGCGAGCTGTAGACCTGGTGGCCCTCGGCCTGGAGCGCGGGGATGAGCTTGTTGAAGCACGACCCGTCGGCCCAGAGTCCGTGGGCGAAAACGATGCTGGCCCTGCTGGCCATGACGTCCTCCTTGGTAGGTGTCAGGCCACGACGGTATCCCACGTTAGGTGACTACCTGATTACCCTCGGTTGGCAAGTCTGCTCGTCTTCCGGTGCGAATATCCCGTCTATATGTGCGCAGGTGCGCACATGAGATATGCTCGGCGCACCGTGCTGGCGCCTACCCCTGCCGAGGTGTGCCGTGTTTGGGCTCTTCCGCCACCGTACGTACCGTCATCTCTTCGCCGCCCAGGTCATCGCGCTGACCGGGACCGGCCTGGCCACCGTCGCGCTGAGCCTGCTCGCCTACGGGCTGGCCGGGGCGCGGGCCGGGGAGGTGCTGGGGACGGCGCTGGCGATCAAGATGGTCGCGTTCGTCGGGTTCGCCCCGCTGGTCGGCGCGCACGCGCACCGGCTGCCGCGCCGGGTGCTGCTGGTCGGCGCCGACCTGATCCGGGCCGGGGTGGCGCTGGCGCTGCCGTTCGTCGACCGGGTCTGGCAGGTGTACCTGCTGATCTTCGTGCTGCAGGCGGCCTCGGCCGCGTTCACCCCCGCCTTCCAGTCGCTGGTGCCCGAAGTGCTCACCGAGGAGCGGGAGTACACCCGGGCGCTCTCGCTGGCCAGCCTCGCCTACGACCTGGAGAACCTGTGCAGCCCCGCGCTGGCCGCCGGGCTGCTCGCCGTGCTGACGTACCACCAGCTCTTCTTCGGCACCGTGGTCGGCTTCCTCGCCTCGGCCGCGCTGGTGGTCTCGGCCGTGCTGCCGAAGCCGGTGCGGCGGCCGGTCGAGGGCGGGGCGCTGGCCCGGTCCACCGCAGGGGTGCGGCTGCTCTGGCGCGAACCCCGGCTGCGGGCGCTGCTCGCGCTCAACCTCGCGGTGGCGGCCGGGGGAGCGGTGGTCTACGTGAACACCGTGGTGTACGTGCGGCACCAACTGCACCTGGGAGCGGGCGCGGTGGCGTTCGCGCTGGGCGCCTACGGGGCCGGGTCGATGACGGCCGCGCTGCTGCTGCCCCGGGTGCTGGAGCGGGTGTCGGACCGGGTCGTGCTGCTCGGCGGCGGCTTCGCGATCGCGGCGCTCTTCGTGCCGCTGACCGGCCTCACCATGGCCGGCGGGCGCGGGAGTTGGCAGTGGCCGACGCTGCTTGCAGTGTGGGCGGCGCTCGGCGCGGCCTGTGCCTCGGTCAACGCGCCGGCGGGCCGGCTGATCCGACGCTGCGTCAGCGCGGAGCGGCGGGCCGACGCGTTCGCCGCCCAGTTCTCGCTCTCGCACAGCTGCTGGCTGCTCACCTATCCGCTCGCGGGCTGGCTCGGCGCCACGGCGGGCCTGGCGGCGGCGGTGCTCGCCCAGGGGGCCCTCGCGGCGGTCGCGGCGGTCGCGGCGGCGCGGATCTGGCGCCCGGAGCGGAGCCCGGCCCGGCGGGTGCGCCCACTGGTGGCCGCCTGACGGAGCGGGCCCACCCTGCGGAGTCGACGCCCCGTCACAGCGGCGCCGGGATCGGAGACGGGCGCCGCGGCGAACAGTACGGCCCAGCTCTCGCGAACGCTGTCAAGGCGGCGGTGACGACACAAACGGTGGCTATAGTGGCGACCGCCTTCCGGCATCCCGTTCGATCAACGCTGGTCGACGGCGTCCTCGACGTACCGTCAACTCGCGTGCGCACACCGGAGGTTGGCCATGTCCATCCTGACCATCGCGCGACACGTCCGGCACCAGCCGGCCGCAGCGCAGCACCACCCGCAGCACCACCCGCAGGACCGGGGCCCGCAGCCGCGCGGCTGTCTGCGGCTCACCCTGCGCGACGGCGCGGCCCGGCTCTACCTGCTGGACGCCCGCGACTTCGCCGCCACCACCTCGCCCGAGGTGGCGTACGACGCCCGGATCCACACCGCCTACCTGCTCGCGGTGCAGGGCCACCGCCCCGAGTGGCTGGCCCAGCACCTCGACCTGCCGGTCGACGCGGTCCGCCGGATCGCCGAGCACGCCGCGCAGTTCGGCCCGGCCGGCCCGGGCACCCGACCGCCTGAGTAGCAATCAGGTCGTCAAAACTCCGTAAAGGGCTGAAGTGGTTGCCCGAACATGGAGTAACCTTGTTGTGGTTTTGCAGTGGATCCAAAAACAGGCACCTCGTTCGGTGAGGCGTCTTCGCGGACACAGGCCACTGACCCCACGACGTCGAGAGACGCCCAGGGTCAGGACAGATCTTCCCGACCTAAGGGTTGATCCCAAGTGGCTGCCCACTCCGGTGGGAGTACGCCGTGAAGTGCCAAAGCTCTGACGAGTTGGGGTGAGCCAGTAGGCCGTCGTGCGCACTGGCGAACTCCTTGCCGTGTCGATGACACACGCCACGGGGCGTGTGCGACCGGGAGGAGGCGAGAGACATGGACTGCAGTAGTCCGGGCCACAGTTGCCCCTACCCCCGCCTGTCCTCGTACTCCTACGGCACGCGGTAACCACCTTCTCTGCGCCTTCGTCCGACACGACGTCAGTTCGTGCTGCCCGGACGGCCCTCGCAGGGCGGATCGCTGCTGCCTGCCACCGACCTCCCCCGTCATCGGGGGGCCAGGGAGGCCTGCCATGACCGACATCACCACCAAGACCGACCTCACCGCCGGGGTTCCGGCACCCCGCGCCGCCGTTCTGGACGACGCGCACATCGGTGACATCAAGGGTGCTCTGGGCACCATTCGTTTGGACGACGACGCTCCGCGCAAGGGGTTGTCGGCGAAGTTGAAGACGTTGCTGGCCATTGTGGGGCCGGGCCTGATCGTGATGGTCGGGGACAACGACGCGGGTGCGTTCTCGACGTACGGTCAGGCGGGGCAGAACTACGGCACGAGCCTGCTGTGGACGCTGCTGCTGCTGGTTCCGGTGCTGTACGTGAACCAGGAGATGGTGCTGCGCCTGGGTGCGGTGACCGGGGTGGGGCACGCCCGGCTGATCCTGGAGCGGTTCGGGAGGTTCTGGGGCGCGTTCAGTGTGATCGACCTGTTCCTGTTGAACGCGTTGACGCTGGTGACGGAGTTCATCGGGGTGACGCTGGCGGCGGGGTACCTGGGGCTGCCGAAGGTGGCGTCGGTGGTGCTGGCGGCGGCGATCATCATCGCGTCGGCGTTCACGGGTTCGTTCCGGCGGTTCGAGCGGATCGCGGTGGCGCTGTGCGCGGGTTCGCTGCTGCTGGTCCCGATCTACTTCATGGTGCACCCGAAGAGCTCGCAGATGGGCCACGACTTCGTGGTGCCCAACATGCCGGGCGGTACGGGGCAGTTGGCGACGGTGATGCTGCTGATCATCTCGATCGTGGGTACGACGGTGGCGCCGTGGCAGCTGTTCTTCCAGCAGAGCTACGTGATCGACAAGCGGATCACGCCGCGGTTCATGAAGTACGAGAAGGTCGATCTGTGGATCGGCATCGTGATCGTGGTCGTGGGTGCGGCGGCGATGATGGGGTTCGCGGCGGCGGCGTTCGCGGGCACGGACGGGTTCGGGCAGTTCTCGGACGCGGCCGGGGTGGCCAGGGGGTTGGAGGCGCACGCGGGCAAGCTGGTGGGTGTGCTGTTCGCGATCGCGCTGCTGGACGCCTCGATCATCGGTGCGTTCGCGGTGTCGCTGTCGACGGCTTATGCGATCGGTGACGTGTTCGGGATCAAGCACTCGCTGCACCGGGGGATCGGTGGGGCGAAGGGGTTCTACGCGGTGTACGCGGGTCTGGTGTGTGCGGCGGCGGGGATCGTGCTGGTGGCCTCGGACCACACGCTGGGTCTGTTGACGCAGGGTGTGCAGGTGTTGGCGGGGGTGTTGCTGCCGTCGGCGTCGGTGTTCCTGCTGCTGCTGTGCAACGACCGTCAGGTGCTGGGGCCGTGGACGAACGGGCCGAAGACGAACGCGTTCACGTCCGCGGTGGTGGGTGTGCTGGTGACGCTGTCGATCATCTTGACCGCGTCGGTGCTGTTCCCGGACATCTCCTCGGGCGCGATCCTGGACATCATGGCCGGCTGCGGTGTGGTGGGTGTGCTGGCGGCGGGCTTCGCCTTCACCCGCAAGCGCACCGCGACCAAGGAGGACCCGATCGACCGTACCGGCCGGGACACTTGGCGGATGCCGCCGCTGGAGACGCTGACGATGCCGGTGATGTCGACGGGTCGCAAGATCGGCATGGGCGCCCTGCGCGGGTACCTGTTCATCGCGATGATCCTGGTCGTCATCAAGCTGGTGCAGTCCGCCCTCGCCCACTGACACCCACTCAACTCCCTTTTCCCCCATCAGTTCTGTCCATGGGCGTGTTCGGCATGCCCGCAGACCCGGTCACGGAGGTGACACCAGATGTCCGTCATTGCCTCGTTCCAGTCCGTCCAGCTGAGCCGCCCGCGCACCCGCTCGTTGCGCGCCGCGTTCGCCCAGGCCGTCCAGCGCCTCGCTGAGAGCCCGTTCGACAGTCCGGTGCTGCACGCCGTCACCCCCGACGGGCCGCAGGGCGGTTCGCGTCGGCTGCGGGCCCGTTGGGAGTCGGTCACCGCCGCCGACGGGGCCACCCGGTTGGCCTGCCGCTGGACCGCCGACCGCTGAACCCGCACCACCCAAGGAGCTTCGACATGGCCATCCGCTACCCCCGACTCGACGTCGTCTTCTCGGCGAACCACCCCGACGTTCCCCGGACCGAGCTGCCCGGCCTGGTGGTCGACGTCGACCAGCGCACCGTCCTGGTGGACGGGCGCCCGATAGAGCTGCCGTTCCTGGAGTTCGAACTGCTCGCCCACCTGGTGGCCAGCCCGCTGCGGGTGCACTCCCGCGGCCAGCTGATGGAGGCGATCTGGGGCCGCCCCGACAACGGCGACACCCGCACCATCGCCACCCACATCGCCCGGATCCGCCGCAAGCTCGGCCCGGGCCACCGGGACGCGATCGCGACGGTCCGTCAGGTCGGCTACAAGTACGACCCGCGCCTCGTGCAGGCGGCGGCCTAGGGCGCGCGCCCCGCCGATCCTGCGCCTATGGTGCGCCTATGTTGCGCCTGCGCAGGATCGGCGGGACCGGTCAGACCAGACCCTGGTTCGACTCGCGCGACATCGTGACCCGCCACAGCCGGCGCGGCAGGGCGCCCTCCTCGAACGGCTGGACCTCCCGCAGGTCCCAGCCCTCGGCCAGGGCGTCCACCAGTTCGCGCGGGAAGAAGTGCACGGCGAAGCCGCCGTGCTCCCAGATGTCGTCCCCGTGGCCGGTGCCCGCGCCGTAGTGGGCGTCGCCGGTGTGGCGCACGGTGTAGACGAAGCTGCCGCCCGGCCGCAGCACCCGGCGCACCTCGGCGGTCAGCGCGTGCAACTCCGCGGTGCGCAGCGCCATGCAGAGCAGCATGTGCGCGAAGACGGCGTCCACCGAGGAATCGGCCAGCGGAAGCGGCGTGCGCACATCGTGCGCCACGGTGCGCAGCCGACCCGACAACCCGTCATGCGCCGCGGCATCGGCGAGCTGGTTGAGCCCGACGGGACTGAAGTCGGCAGCGGTCACCGAGAACCCGGCCCGGGCCAGGTACAGCGCATCCCGCCCGTGCCCGGCCCCCAACTCCAACACCTCGCGGGCACCAGCCGCACGGAACGCCTCGGCCGCGTGCACCGCCGGCTCGGACGGCTCCGGCCCGTACATCTCCGGATGCTCGTCGTACGTCCGTTCCCAGTGCTCCCGCTGTCCCTCGACCATGCGGGGCAGCCTAACCGAGCCCGCTCGCCGACAACGTGAGCGCCGCGACCGCTCCTGACCAGGATCGACGTCCCAAGGGTGCCCTGTCAGGCTGCCCGGAATGGCGCTCTGGGGTCCTACGAACCACCGGCGTTCCCCCAGCGGGAGTGGGCGCGTTCGAGCTCGGTCAGGTAGTGGGCGAGCTCGAAGCGCACCTCCCAGATGGGCGCGCGGTCCGCGCCGGGGTACATCAGGTCGCTCCAGATGACGGTCCCGCCCCGCATCCGGATCCGGATCTCGACTCCGAAGGAGTTGCTGGAGCCCAGGGGCGGGTCGGCCACGGTCACCGTGCGGGCGCGGTCAGTCGGGTAGAGCGGCCCGCCGGGGCTGAGCAGCAGGTGCGGCGGAATGCCGACGGCGCCGCTGTGGCTGCGCTCGATCAGGTCCAGGCCGTCGACGAAGAGGTACGTGTGGACGGCAGCGCACGCCGGCGGTCCGGGGCAGGTGCCGATCAGCAGGTGGCTGACCGGGGCGGGCCCCGGGTGTTCGGGCGGGGTCGCGCGCACCACGCCCGGCGGCTTACGCGGCATCGGACCTCGGTGACCTCATGGAGCCGATCCTAGAGGCGCCCGGGGGTCATCACACCGTCCCCAGCGCCGCCTCCTCCAGGTCCAGGTCGCGCTGGAGTTGGCGGCGGGTGGTGTCGCTGATCCGGTGCGTGTCGTAGAGGCGGTGGAGTTCGGCGCTCTGCACCTCGATGACCTCGCGGCGCAGGTCGCGGTAGGCGAGGAGGGTGGGGGCGGAGGCGTCGGGTTCGGCGGTGTCCTCGGCGTGGTGCAGGCGGGCCTGGAGGCTGCGTCGCACGCGGTCCAGGAGGTGTTCCGGGGTGGATTCCAACTCGGCGAGGGCGTCGAGGTGTTCGAGGCCGGCGTGGGCCAGGCTGGCGCGGGCCTGCTGCTCCTCGCGCAGGGTGTGCTCGGGTTCGAGGGCGAGGCCGGAGCGGGTGACCAGTGGGGCCAGGCTCAGCCCCTGCACCACCAGGGTGAAGACGACGACGGCGGTGGTGAGCACCAGGACCAGCGGCCGGCCGGGCAGGGCGGCGCCGTCGGCGGCGGTCAGCGGGATGGACAGGGCGGCGGCCAGCGGCATCACGCCCCGGGTGCCGGCCCAGCTGACCACGCCGGCTATCCGCCAGGAGGGCCGCCCGCCGCTGGGGCGCAGCGCGGTGGACAGCGGCAGCATCCAGAGCACCCGCAGGGCGACCAGGGCCGCCGCCACGACCAGTGCCTGGAGCGGCCAGAGGCCGGTGCCGGCGGGCAACTCGCGGACCATGGTGGGCAGTTCCAGGCCGACCAGGCTGAACACCACGCTCTCCAGCAGGAAGATCACCACGGCCTGGACGGCGTGCAGCTGGAGCCGGATCCGGGCGTCGGTGAGCCGGTGGCCGGAGCGGCCGAGCAGCACCCCGGCGACCACCACGGCGGTCACGCCCGAGGTGTGCGCGCCCTCCGCCAGCACGTACGCGCCGTACGGGGTGACCAGGGCGATCACGGTCTCCAGCACCGGGTCGGTGGTGCGCCGGCGGATCTGGGTGACGACCGCGGCCACCGCCGCGCCGATCAGGCTGCCGCCGCCGGCCAGCAGCAGGAACTCGCCGACCGCGCCGCCCCAGCTGAACGCGGAGGAGGCCACCGCGACGGTGACCGCGACCCGGAAGAGCACCAGCGAGGTGGCGTCGTTGAACAGGCTCTCGGCCTGCACCAGCACCTGCACCCGGCCGGGCAGCGCGAGCCGGCGGCCGAGCGCGCTGACCGCGACCGGGTCGGTGGAGGCGAGCACCGCGCCGAGCACGAAGGCGGTCGGCAGCGGCAGCGGGGTGAGCCAGGCGGCCAGCCCGGCCACGGCGGCCGCCGAGGCCAGCACCAGGCCGAGCGCGAGCCCGGTGACGGGGCGCCAGACGGTGCGCAGGTCGCGCAGCGAGAGCTCCTCGGCGGAGGCGTGCAGCAGCGGCGGCAGCACCACCAGGCCGATGGTCTCGGGCGCGATGTGCAGTGCGGGGGTGCCGGGCACCAGCGCGACGGCGAGGCCGGCCAGCACGAGCAGGGAGGGGGCGGGGATCCGCCATCGCCGGGCGCCGGTCGCCACACTCGTCGCCAGCACCACCAGGAGCAGGACAGTTCCGACCGCGCGCATGGACCGAGACCTCGGGCTTCGTTCTCGGGGTCGCTGTCGGCGACCGCCGCAGTCCGTCCCCCGGCCGACCAGACTTCCCGGCACACCAGGGTCGTATTTTAACAAGTTCTTACTGCGCCTCCGAGCCAATATCCGGCAAAGCGTCAACTCGACGTCAAAACCGCGGGCGTTCGCGTACGCCGTTCGTCAAAGCGGCTGCGCGGGCGGTGGGCCCGGCGCTGAACTGGGGACACGCACCAGTCAGAGGAGCAGCCGATGACCACCGTCGCCACCACCGGGCCGAGCGCCGCCGCCGCACCGACCGCCACCGCGTCGACCGCCGGGACGCCCACCGCCCCCGGCTCGCCCTGGCCGGCCTCCACCCGCACCCGGCCCGGCGGCGACCTCGCGGTCGGCGGGGTCGGCCTGGCGGAGGCCGCCGACCGGTTCGGCACCCCGCTCTACCTGCTCGACGAGCAGGAGCTGCGCGCCCGGGCGCGGGCCTACCGCGCCGCCCTGCCGCACGCCGAAGTGCACTACGCCGCCAAGGCCTTCCTGTGCAGCGCGGTGGCGAACTGGGTCGAGGAGGAGGGGCTCGGGCTGGACGTCTGCTCGGTCGGCGAGCTCCAACTGGCCGCCGCGGCCGGGTTCCCGCCGCAGCGGATGCTGCTGCACGGCAACGCCAAGAGCCCCGAGGAGCTGCGGCTGGCGCTGCGGCTGCGAGTCGGACGGATCGTCATCGACGGGCTGGCCGAGATCCCCCGGCTCGCCGCGCTGACCGTGGCGGACGAGCCGCAGCGGGTGCTGGTGCGGGTGCTGCCCGGTGTCGCGGCCGGACACCACGCGGCGGTGCGGACCGGGGTGGCCGGGCAGAAGTTCGGCTTCCCGATCGAGGGCGGCGACGCGGCCGAGGCGGTCCGCCGGGTGCTGGCCCAGCCCGGGCTGCGGCTGGCGGGGCTGCACTGCCACCTGGGCTCGCAGATCACCGATCCCGAGCCGTTCCTGGCCGCGATCGACCGGATCACCGCCCTGCTGGCCGGCATCCGGGACGAGCACGGGGTCGAGCTGCCGGAGCTGGACCTCGGCGGCGGCCACGGCGTGGCCTACCTGCCCGGCGACCCCGAGTTGGACCTGGCGGAGTACGCCCGCCTGGTCACCGCCCGGTTGGCGGCCGCCTGTGCGGCGCACGGGCTGCGGGTGCCGCGGCTGCTGGTCGAGCCCGGGCGTGCGGTGGTCGGGCCGGCCGGGGTGGCGCTGTACCGGGTGCTGGCGGTCAAGCACGGGACGGACGGGCGGGTGTTCGCGGCGGTGGACGGCGGGATGAGCGACAACCCGCGCCCGGCGCTCTACGGCTCCCGGTACACGGCGCGCCTGGTCGGCCGCGCCTCGCACGCGGAGCCGGTGCCGATCGACGTGGTCGGCCGCCACTGCGAGGCGGGCGACGTGCTGGTGCCCGGCGCCCACCTCCCCGCCGACCTGCGCCCCGGCGACCTGCTCGCCGTTCCGGTGGCCGGCGCCTACCAGCTCTCGATGGCCTCCACCTACAACCTGGTCGGCCGGCCCGCGCTGATCGCGGTGCGCGACGGCCGGGCCCGCCAACTGCTGCGCCGCGAAACGGTGGAGGACTTCCTGCGCCGCGAAGTCGGCCGCTGAGAAACAGTCTGACGGTCAATCAGAAAAGGCCCGCTGACAGGCATCCCGACGATCCGTCAGAACCGCTCGGGCCGACCGCCGACCACCTCGACCGCCCGGGCGCCGGCCAGGCACCCGGCCGCCAGCGCCCGCTGCTGGTCGGCGCCCGCGAGCAGCGCGGTCAGGTAGCCGCCGGCGAAGGCGTCGCCCGCGCCGGTGCTGTCCACCGCCCGGGCCGCCGTGCCGGGTGCCCGGGCGATCACCGCGCCGTCCCGGGCGGCGACCGCGCCGTCCGGGCCGAGCTTGACCACGGCCGTGCCGACCCGGTGGCTGAGCGCCCGCGCCGCCGCCTCCGGGTCCTGCTCGCCGCTGAGCAGCCGGGCCTCGGCCAGGTTGGGCAGCAGCAGGTCGACGTCGGCCGCGGTGGCCCAGAAGGACGCCGTCCCGAGCTCGGTCAGGAAGCCGGTGGAGGCCGGATCCACGCAGACCGGCACCCCGGCCGCCCGTGCCTCGTGGATCGCGAGGCGGGCCAACTCCCGTCCGGCGGGCGGGAAGAACAGGTAGCCGGAGAGGTGCAGCAGGCCGGCCCCGGCGAGCAGTCCGGGCAGCCAGTCGGCGGTGCAGAGCGCGGCGGCGGCCCCGCCGTCGGTGACGAAGCTGCGCTCGGCGGCGGAGTCCACCAGGGCGATCACCACGCCGGTGGAGAGCCGCTGGTCCACCACCAGGTGGGCCGAGACCCCGGCGGCGGTCAGCGCCGAGCGGTGCCAGTCGGCCGAGTCGGCGCCCACCCGGGCCAGTAGCCGCACCTCCCGGCAGCCCGAACTGACTGCCCAGGCAGCGGTGTTGCCGGCCGATCCGCCGGGCTGCACGGAGATCCGGGCGGCAGTGTCGGTCTGCGCGGCGAGCGGGGCGCGGTGGCGGGCCACGATGTCGGTGACCACGTCGCCGATCACCAGCAGCGGCTTCACCCGGCGGTCCGCAGGGGGGCGGTCCGGTCGGTGGCGGCCCAGGCGGTGGCGATCCGGGCGCCGAGCCGCACGTTGCCGCGCACCGCCGCCAGGTTGGCCTCCAGCGAGGCGCTGCCGGTGTGGCCGACCAGGTGGGCGAGCAGGAACGGGGTGACGGCCTGGCCGGTGATCCCCTTCAGCTCGGCGGCGGCCAGGCCGTCGGCCACCACCTGGTCGTGCAGCGCGGGGTCCAACTGCTGTGCGGGCGGCACCGGGTTGGCCACCACCAGGGCGCCCGGCGGGCCGTCCAGCGCGTCCTGCGCCCGCATCGCGGCGACCACCGTGTGCGGGTCGTCGACCCGCCAGCCGAGCGGGTGGCCGGAGGAGGTCAGGTAGAAGCCGGGGAACTCGTCGGTGCGGTAGCCGGCCACCGCGATGCCCAGGGTCTCCATCCGCTCCAGGGTGGCGGGCACGTCGAGGATGGACTTGACGCCGGCGCAGACCACGGTGATCCGGGTGCGGGCGAGCAGCGGCAGGTCGGCGGACTCGTCCTGGCTGGTCACCCAGTCCCGGTGCACCCCGCCGAGCCCGCCGGTGGCGAAGACCCGAAGTCCGGCCCGGGCGGCCAGGAAGGCGGTGGCGGAGACGGTGGTCGCGCCGCTCGCCCCGGTGGCCACGGCGAGCGGGAGGTCGCGCTGGGCGAGCTTGCGCAGTCCGTCCTGGTTCGCGATCCGGTCGAGCCCGGCCCGGTCCAGGCCGATCCGCGGCTGCCCGTCCAGGACGGCGACGGTCGCGGGCACGGCGCCGTGTTCGCGGGCCAGTTCCTCCAGTTCGAGCGCGACGGCGAGGTTGCGCGGCCGCGGCAGGCCGTGCGCGATGATCGTGGACTCCAGGGCGAGCACCGGGCGGCCGTCGTCGAGGGCGGCCCGGACCTCGGGGGAGTACCGGACCGCTGGGGAGCACCGGAAGGACTGTTGCGTCATCTGGGATATCTGGCGTCCGGACAGCCCCGGTAAACCTGCGGTAGCGGGTCATTGACGGACCGTTCCGCTCTGATTCGCTCAAGATCGACCAAGAATTCTGTTGGAAGTCGATTACTTGCGTCGAGTCTTGTCGGTCTACCGACAGTGCAATATCGTATGGCACTGTCGCCGCGACCCGGCGACGCGTGCAGTTCCCCCACGCAGTGCCTCGTCGACGGCACCACCTCCCCGTGCTGCCCTCGTGTCCCCCCACCGCATTCCCGTCGCCCGCCCGAGCCGCCCCATGCGCCCGGACGCGGGTGATCAACGACCCCAGAAGGAATGTGACACGTGCTCAGAAATCGAGCCCGCCTGCTGCGGCGCAGCAGGCGAACGCTCATGGTCGGCCTGACGGCCGCCATGGCAGTGACCGGCCTCGCCTTCAGCCCGCTGTCGGCGATCGCCGACCCGCACCCCGCGCTCCACGCGACCGCGCAGGCGAACGCCGAACCGGGCACCCCCGTCAGCACCCCCGCCTCGGGCGGCCCGCACAAGGCGTACGCCTTCAAGCCGGGCGCGGCGAAGGCCGGTCCGGCCGCCGCCAAGGCCTCCACCAAGACCGGCGGCAAGGTCACCCCGCAGCTGGCCGACGGCGCCGACCCGGGCAACGGCAACGACGGTGACGGCTACGTCGCCAACGAGTACGACGCGCCGATGACCTACAAGGGCGGCGAGGACTCGGCCGGTGTGATGACCGGTCCGCCGAAGGTCTACCTGGTGCTGTGGGGGTCCCAGTGGGGCACCCAGAGCACCAACTCCAGCGGTGACCTGGTCGCTTCGGGCGACCCGGACGGCGCGGCCCCGTACCAGCAGGACTTCTTCAAGGGCCTGGGCTCCTCCGGCGACGGCTGGAGCGCGGTGCTGACCCAGTACTGCGAGGGCATCCAGGCCGGCAGCATGCAGTGCCCGGCGAACGCCGCGCACATCCAGTACCCGCAGGCCGGCAGCGTGCTGGCCGGCGTCTGGCTGGACAACAGCGCCGCCGCCCCGGCGGCGGCCACCGAGCCGCAGCTCGGTGCCGAGGCGGCGGCCGCGGCGCAGCACTTCGGCAACACCACCGAGGCGCAGAACCGCAACGTGCAGTACGTGATCGACTCCGCCCAGGGAGCCGACCCGGACAAGTGGAAGGAGATCGGCTACTGCGCCTGGCACGACTTCGAGCGCACCTCGTTCGGTTCGATCTCCTACACCAACATGCCCTACCAGCCCGACGTGGCCGGCTGCGGCGCCAACTGGTTCGGTGAGAACACCCCGCGCGGTCTGCTGGACGGCTACGGCATCATCGGCGGCCACGAGTACGCCGAGACGCTGACCGACCCGAACACCCCGGGCGGCTGGACCGACGTCACCGGCCAGGAGGTCGCGGACAAGTGCGCCTGGATCCCCAAGGGTTCCAACGGCGGCCTGTTCTTCGAGAACCTCTCCACCGGCTCCTTCCCGCTGCAGACCCTGTGGTCCAACACCGACCACCTCTGCCAGTCCTCGGACCCGATCGTCACCGGCCCCACCCTCACCCTGAGCGTGATGTGCGACCGCACCGACACCCCCGGCCAGCCGGTGGACATCGGCGCGGCGGCGGCTGACAGCTCCGGTGCCGCGGTCAGCTACAGCGCGACCGGCCTGCCGAGCGGCCTGAGCATCAACTCCGGCACCGGCGTCATCTCCGGCACCAGCTCGGGCACCAACGGCTGGCAGCGGATCACCGTGAACGCCACCGACGCGGGCGGACGAACGGCCAGCACCGGGTTCTGGGAGAACGTCACCGGCGGTGCCGGCGGCTGCAACAGCGGCCCCGAGCAGCTGATCGACCCGGGCTTCGAGAACGGCTCGGCCGACGTCGACCACACCGTGATGACCGACGCCTGGGGCCCCTCCGGCTACAACATCATCACCCCGTCGAGCCTGCACGCCGCCCACTCCGGGCAGTGGTACGCCTGGCTCGGCCAGTCCGGCAGCGCGGCCGACGACTCGATCAACACCTCGCTGAACACCTACCCGGGCTACCGCAGCGCCAACTTCTCGTTCTGGCTGGACACCGAGTCCACCAACACCTCGGGGAGCAACCCGGACACCCTGCAGCTGATCGCGTACTCGCAGTACGACGGCCACGAGCTCGGTGTGGTGAAGAGCTGGAGCAGCCAGGGCGCCCAGGCCGGCTACCAGCAGCAGTCGGTCGACCTGACCCCCTTCATCCAGCAGGTCGGCTGGGGCACCACGATCAGCCTGAAGCTGGTCTCGCACGAGACCTCCGCCACCCCCGGCACCGCCTTCCTGATCGACGACGCCTCGGCGCACGAGAACTGATCCACCCCGCACCACTCCCGGCCGGGTCCACGCGACGGGCCCGGCCGGGCTCTCTCCTCCCCCCACCACTCCATCTGGAGCCCCCACATGCGCGTTTCCCCGAACCGCGTGGTCGGAGCGCTGGCCACCCTGGTCCTCGCCGCCTCCGGCCTCGGCGCCGTCTCGCTCGGCGCCGCCACCCCCGCCCTGGCCCTGGGCAACGGCAACGCCCTGACCCCGCCCATGGGTTGGAACTCCTGGAACTCGCTCGGCACCCAGGTCAACGAGCAGCAGGTCCAGCAGACCATCGACTTCATGTCGGCCAACGGCCTGGCGCAGGCCGGCTACAACACGGTGACCATCGACGACGGCTGGTCGCTGGGCTACCGCAGCAACCAGAGCGCGCCGTTCGCGAAGAACTCCGACAACGGCATGCAGCTGTACGACAACAACGGCAACCCGGTCTCCGGCAGCGACGGCACGGGCAACGACCCGACCTCCGGCCACCTGGCGCCGGACCCGCGCAACTTCCCCTCGCAGACCGTCAACGGCCAGACCATGAACGGCATCCAGTACCTGGCCTGGTACGCGCACAGCAAGGGCATGAAGTTCGGGCTGTACGCCACCGACACCTACACCACCTGTCAGGGCCACCCCGGCAGCCTGGGCCACGAGTCCACCGACGCCACCGACTTCGTCAACTGGGGCGTGGACTTCGTCAAGTACGACGACTGCCCGTACGGTCCGACCATCACCGGTCCCGACGGCTACGCCTACTACCCGCAGGGCGAGGGCAAGGAGCTCACCGAGTCCATCTACGCCCGCACCCAGACCTTCCAGCGCGCGCTGGACGCGGCCACCGCCGCGGCCGGCAAGCCGAAGGTCACCCTCAGCCTCTCCGCGCAGCCCGCGCACACCGGCATCCCGTACCTGGAGAACGCCAACGACCCGGCCCGCACCGACCCGTTGGTGGTCGCGGCCGGCACCCAGCCGCACCAGGCCCCCGGGTACTCGCCGACCGGCGTGTGGTGCGGCCAGGTCGCCAACATGTGCCGGATCGGCGGTGACCGCGACAGCGACCTGAGCGGCGTGCTGTACGACCAGCAGCTGGGCACCGCGCTGAAGTACGCGAACACCGTGCAGCCCGGCGGCTGGCACGACATGGACATGCTGTTCACCGGCTGGCAGGACGTCAACGGCGTCTACGGCGTGACCGACACCAACACGGGCGACAAGCCGTTCACCGACGACGAGTCGCGCACCGAGATGTCGATCCTCTCGATGATGGCCGCGCCGCTGATCTCCGGAGCCGACCTGCGCACCGCCGCCCAGTCCCAGCACACCGCCAGCGGCTACACCTGGTCCACCGGCATCAACTCCTCGGCCCTGTCGATCATGAAGAACCCCGACATGATCGCCATCGACCAGGACAGCCTGGGCAAGCCCGCCTCGCTGGTCGGCAACCCGCCCGCCACCTCCACCGCGCCGGTGATCCTCAAGCGCACCATGGCCAACGGCGACGTCGTCGTCGCGCTGGTCAACCAGGACCCGAACAACTGGGCCAACCCCAGCGTGGCGCTCAGCCAGCTCGGCCTGACCGCCGCCAGCTACACCTACAAGGACGTCTGGAACGGCACCACCGCCACCACCACCGGCACCATCGGCGGGAACTGGATCCCGGCCCACGGCACCGCGCTCTACCGGATCAGCGCCGCCTCCGCGACCGGCACCACCCCGAAGATCGCGAGCATCGTCGGCGACGGCAACTACCACGCGATCAGCGCGGGCGGCACCGGCGGCCAGGCGCTGGAGGTGCAGGGCGGCAACTGCTACGCGAACTCCGGCAGCAACTCCGACATCAACGCCTACCAGAGCGGCAACGCGGCCCAGCAGTGGCTCTTCACGCCGAACAACGACGGCACCGTGACGATCAGCGACAACTGCTACACCGCCACCCAGAGCCACACCGTGCTCGCCGCCGGCGGCGGGGTCGGCACCGCGTACCTGCTCCCGCCGACCGCCAACAACCCGTGGCAGGAGTGGAAGGTGATCCAGGGCGCCACCGGCATCACCATCACCAACGTCGGCAACGGCCTGACGCTGGACGTCTCCGGCACCGCCGCCGGCTCCAACGGCGTGACCAACCCGGCCAACTCCTCGGCGGCCGGCCAGAGCTGGACCGTGCTCTCCTGACCACCACCTGACGATCCGTCACAACCTCAGCGGCCGGACCCCTCACGAAGGGTCCGGCCGTCGAGCTGCATCCGGTAGAGCTGCGGTGCCATCGCCGTGTGGTGCTCCGGCAGCGCGGCGACCACCGCTCGGTGCGCCCGCTCCGGGGTGAGCGGCTCGCCGGGCCGCTCGGCCAGCACGGCAGTGAGCGGCCCGCCCTCCGGCAGCTCGATCCGGCAGGGCAGGCCGAGTGCCCCCGCCACCAGCTCCCGCACGGCCGCCAGGTCGATCCAACTGCCGTCCACCCGCCGCCAGCCCGGCCGCTCCCGCCGACCCGGCCGCAACCCGGCGAGCTCCGCCAGGCCGGTCAACTCGCCCAGGGCCACCGGGCGTTCCGCGATCAGCGCGAGCAGGCGCAGCAGCAGGCGGGCCAGCCCCTCGGCCTGCTCGCGCGGGAAGAGCACCGGATCGAGGTGCAGGCTCAGCTCCAGCACCCCGTCGACCCGCCAGATGTTGAGCATGACCCTGGTCGGGATGGTCTCGGCGGGCAGCCAGCCGAACTCCGGCTCGGCGGCGGGCAGCGGCCGGGCCCGGGCCGCGCTCTCCGGAATGGTCGCGCTCAGGTCGTTGAGCACCACGTGGCGCGGGTAGCGGGCGCCGCGCCGCAGCGCCGCGTCCTCGATCAGCTGCCAGACCGCCTCCGCGTCGAAGGTGCTGTGCCAGTAGCCGGCCAGTGCGGCGGCCTGCGTGCGGCGGGCCAACTCGTCCAGGTCCAGCGCGGGTTCGTCGAGCGGGACGGTCAGCGAGATCAGCGCGTCCTGGGCCAGGGTGCCGATGTGGTCGGCCAACGTGCGCCGGTGCCGGTTGCCGGAGAGCGCGGAGACCACCAGGGTGCGCTGGTCGGCCAGCCGGGCGACCAGCGCCGCGTAGGCGGTGAGCAGCAGGGTCGAGGTGCTCGCCCCGGTCCGCTCGACGGCGCGCGCCAGGTCCTTCGCGCCTGCGAGCGAACGCACGATCAGGGTGGGGAGTTGGGCGTCCGAGCGGGTGACCCGGTCGTCGGCGAAGACGGCCAGTGGGTCCTCGCGCAGGACCCGCTCCCAGTGCTTCAGCGCGGCGGCCGCCCGGCGCCGCCCGACCACCGAGCGCTCCTGCTCGGCCACCTCGCGCGGGCCGATCGCCGTGACCGGGGGCAGCGACTCGCCGGCCGCCAGGCGGAGCCACTCCTGGAACAGCAACGCGGTGGCCGCGCCGTCCAGTTGGGCGTGGCAGACCACCACCAGCAGGCGCACCGGCGCGCCCGCCACGGTCAGCAGGGTGCAGCGCAGCGGGAAGTCCCGGGCCAGGTCGAAGGCCCGCTGCCGCTCCCGCCAACCGAGTCGCTCGCCGTAGGCGTCGACCTCCGCGGCCGTCGGGACCGGCTCCACCGCGACCGTGAACTCCCCTTCCAACAGCTCGCGTTGGCTTTCGAAGTGGGTGCCGGGGAAGACCGTGCGCAGCGCCGGGTGGCGCTCGGCCAGGGTGCGCAGCGCGCCCAGCGCGGCGGGCAGCCCGGTGCCCGGGGGCACCGGCCAGAGCGCCTGCTTGCTCATGTGCGCGGGCTCGTCCCGCAGCACGCAGCGCACCATGTTGTCCTGACCCAGCGTCAGCGGAGCGTCGCCGCCGGGGCCGGCCGCCCGGTATCGGACGGTGATCCGCTGCCCGGCGCTCACCGGTCCAGCCCCAGCTCGCCGCGGAGCCCGTCCGGCCACTGGGACGGCCGGGGGCCGTGGGCGTGCAACAGGGCGAGCGCGATCCGCTCCAGGCCGAAGGCCGTGCAGGCGGTCTGTCCCGGTGCGCCCTCGGCGGTGAAGCCGAAGGCCTCGCCGAAGTGGTCCTTGTGGATGTTGGCCGAGGCCACCGCCTGGACCAGCCCCGGGCCGAGCTCCACCCGCAGCTCGAACTTCAACTGCTGCATCCGCTGGGCGGCTTGGTAGAGCCGGGCGCTGCGGCCGAAGAACGGGTCGTCGGCCACCTCGACGGCCGGTCGCAGACCGAGCCCGGCCAGCCAGTCGCCGACCCGCCCCAGCCAGCGCTCGCGCCAGGCCAGGCAGTGCCGCTCGGTGCCGGCCGTGACCAGTTCGGCCATCCGGAAGCTGCGCAGCCGACCGGTCTCGGCGGTCAGCTCCTGCCGGAAGCAGGCGGCCTCGACGGCGAACCGCACCGGCTCGGCGAGCTCCCGCCCGGCCAGCGAGGCGTGCACCGGGTAGCAGGCGGCGGGCAGCAGCACCAGGTCGCCGATCCGCTGCTCGCGGTGCCAGTCGCCGCCGTCCGGCACCAGCGGCGCCAGTCGCGCCCACTGCGCGGGCGTGCCCTGGTAGCTGTGCACGGTGCCGAGCAGCTGTGGGAAGGCGGCGACGTAGCCGGCCTGCTCCAGGGTGCGGCGGGCGATCACCGGCGCGACGGCCAGGCGGTGGAACGGCTCGTCGGCGGCGAGGGCGGCGATGCCGGCCCGCAGGCCGGCCACCACCTGCTCGAACGGGGCGGGGAAGAGCTGCACGCCGGGCGCCCCGGTGGGCAGCGGGCGGGCGTCGTCGTCGGTCATCGGTCCACCAGGGGCTCGGAATTGACGGGTGGTCGGCGGACGCCAGGCGTCCACGTGCCTCATCGCACCACCTGAAGATGCGGCACGACCGGTCGTGCGGTTTTCTGTTCAGGGGTCCAGACCGCCAGGCTGAGGTAGCCGAGCAGCGGATCGCGGTCCGCCAGCAGCACGCTCCGCCCGGAGGCCCGCCACTGCGCCTGACGCCGCGCCAGTTCGCTCCACAGTCCGGTGAACGGTGCGCCGGGCCGGGCCCGCACGCTGCGCACCCCGGCGGGCGCGGGCACCGCGGCCAGGCCCGGGCCGAGCAGCAGCACCGGCTCGACCAGCCCGGCCAGCGCACCGCGCAGTTCGGCGTCGACCTGTTCGTCCGTCAACTCACCCTGCCGGCTGGGACCGTGCTCCGTCGGCAGGTCGAGCTCGCCCGCGCCGTCGGTCTCCCAGAGCAGCCCGACCCCGGCGTGCCGGTCCGGCCAGGGCGCCGGCCGCAGCGGCTGGTACGGCAGGTGCGCCTGCTCCACCACCAGCACCAGCGCCCGCCGCACCACCCCGCAGGCCGCGTACGCCCGGGCGATCCGCAGCGCGCTGAACACCCCGGCCGCGCCCTGGTCGCAGAGCGCGAAGGCGAGCGGCCGGCCGGGGCAGCGGGTGCTCAGGTGCACCGCCGTGGTCCGCACCGGCTGCACGTCGGGCGAGCCGAAGACCAGCACCAGCAGGTCCACCGGCCGCTCGGGCGAGGTCAGTTCGGCCACCAGGTGTTCGCCCAGCTCGGCGTAGGAGTGGCCCAGGCCGCCGGTCAGCACCGCCTCGTCGAGCGGCAGCCGGTACGGGCGCACCAGGTCCGCCGTGAAGGTCCGCAGGTCGGGGTCGCCGGCGGTCGGCGAGTGGTCCCCGAACTCCCGGGCCAGCGCCGCGCCCAGGCGCAGCCGGCCGGGGCGGTCGGCCGCGACCGCGCCGCTGCTGAACATCGGCTCACTCTTCCGGCACGGTGTTGGCGGCCACGAAGTCGGCCAGCGAGGCGACCGAGCGCAGCGCGTCCTGGTCGATCCGTTCCACGTCGATCTGGATCTCCAGCGACTCCTCCAACTCCAGGATCAGCTCCAGGGTGCTCGCCGAGGTCAGCCCGAGCTCGTCGAAGAGGCAGGCGTTCTCGGCGAGTTCGGGCAGCTCGCGGCCGAGCACCCGGGGCAGCAGCTCGCCGATCCCGGTCAGCACCCGCGAGCGCAGCAGGGGATCGGTGGCGGTGGTGGGCGAGGGCAGGGCGGGGGCAGGGTCCGTCACGGTCCGTCCAGGGGAGGCGGCCGCGCGGTGGTGCAGCGCCGCGCGGCGTCGGAATCGGGGAGGGACGGCGGGCCGCCGGCCGGTCAGTGCTCCAGGACCATGGCCGAGAAGGTCGCGCCGAGGCCGGCCGCCGCGATCAGGTACCGGTCGCCCGACCGGAGTAGACCACGCGCGGTGGCGGTGCGGTGGTTGATGAACGCATCCGCAGCGAAACTGTGCCCCACCTCGGGCACATTGTCCAGCACCACCCGCTCCACCGGGAACCCGGTGAGCTTGCAGAGCCGTTGCCAGGAGATCCGGTTGACGTTGTGCGGCAGCAGCAGCCGCACCGTCCGCCAGCTCTCCCCGGCCTGTTCCAGCGCGGCCTCCATCACCTCGACCATCGCGATCGGGTAGCCGCGCTGGTAGTCGGCCAGCAGCTCCCGGTCGGTGTCCAGGCGACCGTCGAACTCGCCGAGCTGGCTGCTGGCGTAGCTCAGCACCCGGTCGGCGGGCCCGTCGGCGGCGACCAGGCAGGCGGCCGCGCCCTCGCCGAACAGCGAGGTCTCCGGCACCAGTCGGGCGTGCCGGGTGAAGGTCTTCTCGCCGGCCACCAGCAGCACCAGCGCGTCCGGGTCGGGCTCGGCCGCGAGCAGCCGGCCGGCCAGGTCGATCGCCAGCAGCGAGGCGGCGCAGGCGTGGTGGGTCACGGTGAAGGCCGCCACCGGGTGCAGGCCGAACAGGTCGACCAGCTCGTGCAGCGGGTTGCGCGGGTAGGGTGCCACGACCGGCATGCTCCGGGCGTGGATCACGTATCGGACGTCGGACTCCCGGCCGCGCAGCCCGGCCAGCCCGGCGACGGCCGGTGCCAGCAGGTCGAGCAGCTCGCCGTCCGGGTCCAGCCGGACCCGGTCCAGGCCGTGGAAGCGGCGCAGCAGGGTGATCTGACGAGAGGTCAATCCGAGTCGCTCACCGAGGAGTTCGACCGGCACGGACTCGGATGGCAGATGGACGGCGACTGCCGCCAGTGCGGTCACCCGGGCTAGTATCCCCACGCCGTCGGGCCTGCACAAGATCCCCACGCTTCCCACTCCTCCCGCTGCTGGCTTTCCGGCAGAAGGCGGTGCACGCACGGCAGTTGACCGGGTTGAGCAAGCGGCTGTCCATCTCAGCTGATGGACCGGTCGGGGTGCCGGCGTCTTGGTCCAGACCATTGTTCCGGGCCGGTGGAACCCCCTATGGTGATCGCCGGGCCAGTTGGCCGACCGGGCGGCCACCCGCCGCCGAGCACCGCGCCGCGTCCTGCGGGCGACGGCCGGTCCCACCGACCACGGGAGTCTCGGTTGATCGTGACCAAGGGGCTGCGGAAGTCCTTCCAGTCCCGCCAAGGCCGCCGCACCACCACCGTCGAGGCCGTCCGCGGACTGGACCTGACGGTGGATCAGGGCGAGATCTACGGCCTGCTCGGCCCCAACGGGGCCGGCAAGACCACCACCATGCGGATGCTCGCCACGCTGATCCGCCCGGACGACGGCGAGGCCACCCTGGCCGGCGCCGACCTGCGCGGCGAGCCCGCCGAGGTGCGCCGCCGGATCGGCTACGTCTCCCAGGGCGGCGGCACCACCGACCACGCCAGCGCCCGCGAGGAGCTGGTGCTGCAGGCCAGGATGTACGGCATCACCAAGGCCGAGGCCGCCCGCCGCGCCGAACGGCTGCTCGCGGCCTTCGAGTTGACCGAGTTCGCGGACCGGCACTGCCGGACCTACTCGGGCGGCCAGCGCCGCCGGGTCGACCTCGCGCTCGGCATCGTGCACCGCCCCGACCTGCTCTTCCTCGACGAGCCCACGGTCGGCCTGGACCCGCAGAGCCGGGCCGGCGTCTGGGCCGAGGTGCGCCGGCTGCGCGCGGAGGGCATGACCGTGGTGCTCACCACCCACTACCTGGACGAGGCCGACGCGCTCTGCGACCGGATCGGCATCGTGGACCACGGCCGACTGGTCACCGAGGGCACCCCCGAGCAGCTCAAGCGGGAGATCTCCGGCGACGTGGTCGGCATCGACCTGCCCGAGGACGAGCGCGAGCCGGCCGTCGGCGTGCTCGCCGGGCTCAGCTGCCTGCGCCGGATGGAAGCCGGCGAACAGGAGGAGCTGCGGCTCTACGTGGACGACGGCGGGGCCGCCGTTCCGCTGGTGCTGCGCGAGCTCGCCGAGGCCGGCCTGACGCCCAAGCAGATCCGGCTGCACCGGCCCAGCCTGGACGACGTCTTCCTGGCCCGCACCGGACGCTCCCTCACCTGACCCTCCCGCGCTCGCTTCACCCGCTGAACTCGCTGAACACCCGCCTGACGACGACTCATCCGACAGTCCGACACCAAGGACGGAACCCGAGTTGAAACTCGCCCGGGACACCTGGCTGGTCTTCCAGCGCCAACTGCTCTTGATGGCCCGAACCCCGGTCTGGATCGCCGTCGGCGTGCTCCAACCGGTCTTCTACCTGCTGCTCTTCGCCCCGCTGCTGCGCCCCGTGCTGGCGCCGGGCGGCAGTTACGCCGACGCCTACCGGATCTACGTGCCGGGCCTGCTCACCGCCCTGGTGATCATGGGCGGCCTGTTCACCGGCTTCACCCTGCTCGGCGAACTGCGGGCCGGCATCATCGAGCGCTCCCGGGTCACTCCGGTCAGCCGGGTGGCGCTGCTGCTCGGCCGGGCGCTGCGGGAGACCGTCGCGCTGCTGGTCCAGGCGGTGATCATCACGGTGCTCGCCCTGCCGTTCGGGCTCTCGGTGCCGATCGGGCAGCTGCTGCTCGCCTACCTGCTGCTCGGCCTGATGGCGCTGATGGCCTCGGCCCTCTCCTACGGCATCGCGCTGGTGGTGCGCAGCGACGCGGCGCTGGCCCCGGTGGTGAACACCATCGCCCAGCCGATCGCCCTGCTCTCCGGCGTGCTGCTGCCGCTCGCGCTGGCCCCGCGCTGGCTGCGGGCGGTGGCCGAGTGGAACCCGTTCTACTGGGCGGTGCAGGGCATGCGGGCGCTGTTCGCCGGGCACCCTGGGGACCCGGCGGTCTGGCGCAGCCTGCTGCTGGTCGGCCTGCTGACCGTGCTCGCGGTCGGCTGGGCGGCCCGGCTCTTCGCCGACCGGGTGCGCTGAACCGCTGCTGCGCTGAACCGCTGCTGCACTGAACCGCTGCTGCGCCGGGCCGCGCCCGCGGTCCGGTGAATGTTCCGGTCGGTGAATCCGGCGGCCGTCAACGCGTGCCGGAGTTCCGCCTCGGCATGAATCCGGCGGTGCCCGTCGTGGCAGAAGATCCGATTCGGCATGAATTCCTCGTGCGCGGGCATCGCCGGTCCGGCCCGCATCAGTTCCAGCCGCCGCCAGTGGCGTTCGAAGAATCCGCCAGCGCTGTCCCGGTGGCCGTCGGCGTCTGGTGGCAGCGGAATGTTTCCGACCAGGTGCTCCGTATGCGCTCAGTCCATGCAGCCGGTCCGTGGCCTGCGCCAGATCCGCCGCAACGGGCCAGTTCACCGGAGAATTCCGCCACCCGGTCCGCCGGTGAATCGGGGTCCTCGTAATTCCATTCTGGCGTGTTCACGGCCATTTCCATCGGGCGGCGCGGGCTGGTGTCGAGGAATTGGTACAGACCTTGACCCGACGACCTTTCTCTGCCAATCTCGGATCGGCGCCGGACAATCGCTCCGTTGTTCCCGCGCCGGAATTCCGGGATTCCCGCCGGTGATCGCCCGCACCGGTCGGACCCGTCATGGAAGACCCCCGCCATGGAAGACCCCAGCCGTGAAAGGAGAGGGCTGATGCAGGAACAGGTGCGCGCCTTCGTGCTCGCCGCACTCACCGGGATGGACTACGACCTCTCGGGGGTGACCGGTGCGACCAACCTCGGTCCGTCCGGGCTGGACCTGGAGTCGCTCGCGCTGGCCGACCTCGCGCTGCAGGTCGAGGAGCGCTTCGGGATCCAGTTCGACCTGGACGAGATGGAGGCCAACGCGCTCATGACGCTCGACGAGTTCGCCGCCGAGGTGGCCGGCCGGATCCCCGCCCCGGCCTGAGCAGGCAGCACGCTTGCGGAGCGGAAAATGCCGTGGCCACGGTCCGGGTCCGGCTGCTTGGATCCGATCATGACGACACATCTGCCCGCCGGCTACCGACTCTCCACCGACCCGGCCCGGTTGGACGCCGACCGGGTGCACCGCTGGCTCTCCGAGGACACCTACTGGGCCGGCGGCCGCACCGTCGACAGCCACCGCAGGGCCGTCGAGAACTCACTCAACTTCGGTGTCTACGACGAGGCTTCGGGCGAGCAGGTGGCCTACGCCCGGATCCTCACCGACCTCGCCACCTTCGCCTGGCTGTGCGACGTCTACGTGGCCCGGCCGGCCCGCGGCAAGGGCCTGGGCACCGCCCTGGTCGAGGAGATCCGGGACCACCTGGCGCCCTACGGCCTGCGCCGGATCATGCTGGCCACCCGGGACGCGCACGGCGTCTACGCCAAGGCCGGCTTCGCCCCGCTCGCCAACCCGGACGTCTTCATGGTCCACGGCGAGAACGTGGTCAGCTTCCGGGCCGACGACGAGGGGTGACCCGCTGCCGTCGCCGGCCCGTGCGGGCCGGCGACGGCTCGGATCAGACCTGCGTCCAGCGCTGGTTCGCCGAACCGGAGCAGGTCCAGAGCTGCACCGGACTGCCGTTGTCCGTCGCGCCGTTCGTCACGTCGAGGCAGAGCCCGGAGGCCGTGGCGCGGATCGAACCGTCAGTGGCCAGGGACCACTTCTGGTTCGCGGACCCGCTGCAGGGCCAGAGGATCACCCGGGTGCCCGGCACGGTGCCCGCGCCGTCGGCGTCCAGGCACTGGCCCTTGACGGTCAGTGAGCCGTCCGGGTGCGGGGTCCACTGCTGGTTGAGGCCGCCGCCGCAGTCCCAGATGTCCACCTGGGTGCCGGCGGTGGTGCTCGCCCCCGGGTCGTCGAGGCAGCGCCCGGAGGCCGCGCCGACCAGCGCGCTGCTCTTCGGCAGCCCGATCGTCACCGACCCCAGGCTGCGCGGCTGGGTGGCCGGGGTGCCGGTGACTGTCGCCACGGTGCGTCCCCGGACCGGGTCGGCGACCTGCTGCACCACGTAGGAGGAGCCGCGCACGGCCGGGATGGTGAGCTGCGCGGCGGTGGTCGCCTTCACCACCACGGTCGTTTCGTCGGTGCCGTCGACCACCTGGACCTGGTGGCCGGGCCACGGGTTGCGCAGCTTGATGCTGCCGGTGGAGCCGGCGTTGATGCCGACCGGGCCGATCTGCCCGCCGTGCACCTGGACCGAGACCTTGTCGGCGCCCTGGATGAAGACGGTGCCGTCGGCGTCCCAGCCCGGCGGCAGGGCGGGGGCGATCCGGACCAGCCCGTCGTAGTCCTGGACCAGGGCCTCGTCGAGCGCCGCCGCGGTGACGCCCTGCTGCTCGGCGTAGAAGTCCTGGGCGAAGAAGTTGGCGAAGCCGGCCGGCAGCGTCTGGTACTTCTCGGTGAGCGCGGTCAGCGTGCTGCCCACCTCGCTGCCCAGGCCCAGTCGGGCGGCGTCCAGCGGGTCCAGGTTCCAGTCGTTGGCCAGCGGGTAGGGCCGGACGGCGTAGCTGCGCTTGGCGAGGTCGGTGAGCGGGCCGCTGTCACCGATCACGCCGTACGGCCAGACCGGTTCGAGGCCGATGTTCTCGCTGTTGTGGTTGGTCGCCGCGGGATCGTAGGAGGGGGCGATCACGTCCTGCCCGGCGGCGTCCGCGGCGGGCGTGAGCAACTGGGTGCGGGTGGCGGCGTCGGTCCGCGCGAACGGGAGCACCTTGGGGATCGCGGCGTTCAGCTGGGCGACCAGATCGGCGTCCTGGCCCAGGAGTTGGGCGGCCTGGACGGTCGCGGGGAAGAGCGTCTGCTCGGCGGCCAGGTCGGTGGTGGGGTCGTGCACGTCCCACTGGGTCTCGTGCGCGTTGGACGGGTAGGTGTGCAGCTTGCCGTCCGCTCCGGTGGTCGCGTAGGCCAGCAGGAAGCGCGCGGACTGGGCCATCAGCGGGTAGTTGGCGGCCAGGAAGGCGCGGTCACCGGTCATCTGGTACTGCTGCCAGACCCAGAGGCCGACCTCGGCCCCGGTGGTGATGGTCCGGGCGTTGTAGTAAGGGCCGCTGGAGGCATCGCAGTTGAGGCCCGGACTGGACAGCCAGGTCTCGTACTCGTAGCCCTGGCCGTTGAAGCGCATCGTCTCGGGCACGCAGATGCCGGGCCGGCCGCCCATGTGGGCCTGGGTCCAGGCCTGCATGGCCGGCAGGTTGTCGCGGTAGAGGCTGAAGTACGGGTCGTTGAGGCTGAACGCGCCGGCCGACAGGTTCACCTGGACCTGCATCCGCAGGTTCCAGTGCCAGTACGCGCCGGGGTCCCAGTTGCGGGAGTCCTGGTAGGGCGAGAACAGGTCGCCCTCGCCGGCCTGCGAGCCGGGGTAGGTGTCCCGGCTCTCCGCGGCGGCGTCGTAGAGGTCCAGGGTGCGCAGGTTCTCCAGGTAGTCGGCGCTGCCGTCGGCCGAGGAGAACCTGGCCAGCCCGATGCCGCCCCAGAAGCCGTGCCACCAGGCGAGATGGGCCGCGCTCAGGCTCGCCGAGGGCAGCGTGGCGTCGGTGCCGAGCAGACTGTCCGCGGTGGCCAGGGCGTCGCCGCCGGCCCAGTGCGGGGCGGCCGTGACCACCCGGAAGCTGCCGTCGGCGTTGGGCGTGAAGGACACCTGCACCGTCTCCGGGTCCACGACGGCGGCGGTCACCGCCTGCCCGCCCGCGGTGATCGCCCCGAGCGAGCCGAAGGTCGAACCGCTGGCGCCGGGCTGGGAGTTGTCCACCCAGGTCTCGCCGAGGGCGGCCACCTGGCCGGCCGCCAGGGCCTGCGGCGAGCGGCCGGACCAGAGCGCGAGCCGTGCGGTCTGCGGGGTGGCCGGGTCGGCGCCGGTCACGTCGACCACCATCTCGTCCTTGTCGGCCCGGATGTAGACGGTGGCGGTCATGCCGCCGCCGGACTCCACCAGGGTGCCGTCGTACAGGTCCAGGTGGGCGGCGAAGTCGGGCGCCGAGGTGAGCTTGGCCAGCCCCGGAATGGTCAGCCAGCCGGGGGACTTGCGGTCCGGCAGGGTGTCGGACCGGTTGAGCTGGGCGGTGAACCCGCCGGCCGCCCAGACGGCGGCGCCCAGGGTGCCGTTGCCCAGCGGCAGGGCCTGGGTCTGGTCGCGGTTGGGACCGGCCAGGACCACGTCCGAGCGGCGGACCAGGTCCGGGGTGTCGACGGTGAAGCGGCCGGCCTGCCAGGCGGTGGTGGCCGGCGGCTGTGCGGGTCTGGCGGCGGCGATGGTGAGGGAGCTCGCCATCACGAGACCGAGGGCGGTCCCGGTGGCGGCGGTCCTGCTGAATCCGGCCCTGCTGAATCCAGGCATGCTGGTGAGGCGCCTCTCTGCGCAATGGGGGTTGCTGATGGCACGTCAGTAGTGCGAGCGGGGTGGGGCCTCGGGGGATGGCCCGAAGATACGAACAGATTCGCTCGGAATCACTCAGAACCGAACGGACCGGGGGTCAGACAACTCCTCCCCGGAGCGGACGTCAAGGCTTCGCGCAGAACTTTCGCCCGCGCCGCGGGTCAAGCCCGCTCGCCGGCCGTCGCGAGCAGCCGGCGCACCTCCTGGTCGGTGGTCTGGTCGAAGTCCTCGTAGTACTGCCCGACCGCCATGAAGGCCGGCGGCGCGCTCAGGCAGACCAGGTCGTCGGCCAGCGGCCCGAGCACCCGCAGGGCCTCCGGCGCGGTCACCGGCACGGCCAGCATCAGCTCGGCCACCTCGCGCCGGCGCAGCACGGCCAGCGCGGCCCGCACCGTCGCACCGGTGGCGATCCCGTCGTCCACCACGACCACCGACCGGCCCGCCACCTCCAGGGGCGGCCGGTCCCCGCGCAGCCGCCCGGTCCGCTCGGCCACCTCGGCCGAGGTGGCGGTGGCCAGCTGCTCCAGCCGCTCGGCGGAGACGCCCAGCGCCGACACGATGTCGTGGTTGAAGAGCCGGATCCCGCCCTCGCCGACCGCGCCGAGCGCCAGTTCCGGCTGCCCGGGCGCGCCGATCTTGCGCACCACCAGGATGTCCAGCGGCGCCCCCAGCGCCCGGGCCACCTCGAAGGCCACCGGCACCCCGCCGCGCGGCAGCCCGATCACGATCGGCTGGTCCGCGGCCCAGGAGGCCACCCGCTTGCCGAGCAGTCGCCCGGCCTCGGCGCGGTCGCGGAACCTCGGCCGGTGCGCTTGGAACACGGTCATCGTCCTCACCCACCCTCCAGCCTGCCACCACGTGCGGGAGCCCCGCCCACCCGGAGGTGGACGGGGCTCCCGTGCGTGTCGGCGGCCGGCTCAGCCGGCCTCGGCCGGCCGGTTGCCGCGGCCTTCGAGCGAGGCCAGGTAGGCGTTGTAGGCGACCAGCTCGGCGTCGCCGTCGCGCTCCGCCGCCCGGTCCTTGCGGTTGGCGTGGCGCTGCTCCGACTTGGCCCACTGGAAGACCAGGGCGACCAGCACCACGGCGGTCGGGATCTCGCCGAAGGCCCAGGTGATCCCGCCGGCCATCTTCTGGTCCGCCATCAGGTCGGTGCCGGGCGGGGCGCCGGCCGCGTTGAAGGTGGTGACCAGCTGAGTGGTCGCCATCATCACCGCGACGCCGAAGAAGGCGTGGAACGGCATCCCCATGAACAGCTCCAGGATCCGCATCACCGGGCTCGGCCGGTGCGGTCCCGGGTCCACGCCCATGATCGGCCAGAAGAAGAGCAGCCCGACCCCGAGGAAGTGCACCATCATCGCCAGGTGCCCGATCCGCGACTGCATCAGCGAGTCGAAGATCGGCGTGAAGTAGAGGCCGTAGAGGCTGGCGATGAAGAGCGGGATGGTGAACGCAGGGTGCGAGAGCACCTTGACGTACCGGCTGTGCAGCAGCGCCACCAGCAGCTCGCGCGGTCCGCGCGGGCGGCCCTTGCCGGCCGGCCGCAGCGCCCGCAGGGCCAGCGTGATCGGCGCGCCGAGCAGCAGCAGGATCGGCGAGAGCATGCTGAGCACCATGTGCTGCATCATGTGCGCGCTGAACAGCGCCATGCCGTAGTCGTTCAGCCCCGAGCAGGTGACCGCGACGACGGTGAGCACGCCGAGCAGCCAGGCCACCACGCGGCCGACCGGCCAGCGGTCGCCGCGCGCCCGCAGCCGCAGCACCCCGGCGCCGTACAGGCCGGCGGCCAGCAGGCAGCCGATCAGGAACGGCCAGTCCGGGGACCAGGTGAGCACCGAGTGCAGGGTGAACGGTCCGAGCATCCCGCCACCGTGGTGGTGCATCCCCGACATTCCGTCCATCCGCGGTCCTGCTTTCCCTCGTCGTGCGCCGGGACGACCGATGGTCCGGTTCGTCCGTTTTTCATCTGCTCCACCCTACGGGCGCCCTACACCCCGGCAGCCCCCGGGGTGGGCTCCGGGCGGGGCCGGCCGGCGATCACCACGGCGACGTCGTCGCTGGCGTGGCTGCCCCAGCTCAGCAGGTCGGCGCGGAGCAGGTCGAGCACCCGCCGGGAGGTTCCGGCGCTCCAGCCGGCCACCCGCTCCACCAGCGGGTAGAACTCGCCCGCCGGGTCGCGGGTCTCGCTGACCCCGTCGGTGTAGAGCAGCAGCCGGTCGCCGGGGCCGAACGGCACGGTGTCCACCGGGTGGTCGTCGTCCAGCAGCGGGGAGAGGTTGAGCGGCAGGGCGGGCGCGGAGGGCTCCAGCGGCCGCACCTCGCCGTCGGCGCCGAGCAGCAGCGGGGGCGGGTGGCCGCAGTTCAGCAGCCGGGCCACCGGCTCTTCGGCCGGCAGCTCCAGCAGCACGGCGGTGGCGAACCGCTCGCTGGCGTCCGAGCCCGGCACCTGCTCGGCGTAGCGGATCATGCTGGTCTCCAGCCGGCGGACCAGCGAGCCGAGGTCGGGCGCCTCGTAGGCGGCCTCGCGGAACGAGCCGAGCAGCACCGAGGCGGCCTCCACCGCCGCGAGCCCCTTGCCCTGCACGTCGCCGACGATCACCCGGACGCCGAAGCCGGTGCGCAGCGCCTCGTAGAAGTCGCCGCCGATCCGGGCCTGGGCGGCCGCGGCGGCGTACAGCAGGTCCAGGTCCACGCCGGAGAGCCGGGGCGGCAGCGGCCGCAGCAGCACCTGCTGGGCGGTGTCGGCGACGGCGTGGATCTCGGCCAGCTCGCGCTCGCGGCTCTGCCGGACGTGGCTGACGAAGCAGGCCGCGACGGTCACCGCGGTGATCACCAGCATCGCGGTGAGGAAGGAGGCCGGGTGCAGCTCGCTGACCCGGCGGAACGAGAGCAGCACCTCGAAGGCGGCGGCCAGCACGCCGAACGCGGCGGTGGCCGGCACGTTCCAGGTGGCGGCGGCGAGCGCGGGCGCGGCGGAGAGCACCCGGTCGAAGCGCTGCTGCCCCGGGGTGGCGACGTCGACCACGGCCGCGAGCGCGATCAGCAGGAACGGCGACCAGCGGGTGAGCTCGCCGACGGACCCCGCCCGGCGGTGGCCGTCCGGGCCGCGCCGGGATGGTGTACGCACCGACTCAGGCTAAGCGGCGCGCGCGGCCCGGGGCGGGTGCGCCACGGCCGCGCTCGCGCCGTCAGTCGATCGGATGGTGGTTGTCCGACCGTCCGATCGACCGTCAGGCTGCTGTTCGAACCTACGGATTGACCGATCGTCGGTCCGCCAGGTCGTCAGTCCGCCGGGGTGCCGCTCAGCTCTCCAGCCAGTTGTGCTGACGGGCCAGGCCGAGCACCGCGCGGCGGATCGCCAGGATCTGGCTGCCGGTCAGCGAGGGCGCCGACTCCAGCAGCGCCTCGGTCAGCTCCTGCTGGAACTCGGCCCCCGAGAGCACGTCGCACAGGCCGTCGTTCGGCTCGTCCCGGCTGCTCCACGGCGGCAGGATCGGCGCCGGCACGCGCTGCACGCCGACCCCTTCGCGGACCGGCGCGTCCACCAGCCGGACCCGGGAGGCCTTCATGCCCCGGTCGCCGTGCTCCGCCTCGAAGGTGACCGCCAGCCCGGCGCGGAACTGGTGCTTCTCCCCGAGCAGGTCGTTGGCGTGCATGAAGAGGTCCTCGCCCCCGCCGTCGGGCGCGATGAAGCCGTACCCGCGAACCTCGTCGAACCGCAGAATGTGCCCTGTAGACGCCACAGTTACCCCAATTGCGTACTCGAACCCACACCTCGTCAGCCGTCGGTACCGCACGCGGCGCCGGCGCGCCGCCACTTTACCGCGACGCCCGCTCCCCGGTCAGGGGAACGGCGGACGGCGCCCGAGGGGTGGGCCGGGCCGCACCCCTCGGACGCTCGTGGCCGATCGTCAGTCGACGGTGACCAGGATCTTGCCGATGTGCTTGTTCGACTCCAGGTACTCGTGCGCCGTGACGATCTCGTCCAGCGGGAAGCTGCGGTCGATCGCCGGGTCCAGCCAGCCCTCCGCCAGGCCCGCGGTGACGAACTCCAGCGCCCGGGCCTTGCGCACCGGGTGCGCGGTGATCTCGAAGACCACGTAGCCGCGGATGTTGATGCCCCGGCCGATCGCCGCGCGCGGGAACGGGGTGGGCTGGTTGCTCAGGCTGCCGTAGAGGAAGAGCGTGCCGCCGCGCGCGGTGAGCTGGGCCAGGTCGTTGAAGCCGGGGCCGGCCACCGGGTCGAAGACCACGGTGGCGCCGGCGCCCTCGGTCAGCCGCAGCACCTCGGTCGCCAGGTCCTGCTCGTCCGTCACCACCACGGCCGCCGCGCCGGCCTCCTCCAGCGCCGCCTTCTTCGCGGCGGTGCGGGTGACCGCGATCGGCACCGCGCCCAGCCGGCCGGCGATCCGGATCGCGGCCAGGCCGACGCTGCTGGAGGCGGCCGGGATCAGCACGGTGTCGCCCTTGCCGATGCCGGCGATGTCGACCAGCGCGCCGTAGGCGGTCAGGTACGGCATCCAGACCGCCGCGCCCTGCTCCAGGCTGACCTCGGCGGCCAGCTTGACCAGCGCGGAGACCGGCACCACGGCCTGCTCGGCGTAGACCTGGTAGTCGTTCATCGAGAAGGTCGGCAGGATCGACACCCGGTCGCCGACGGCGAAGCCGCTCTCCCCGTCGCCGACCTGCTCGATCACGCCGGCCGCCTCGTAGCCCAGGCCCGCGGGCAGCTCCCGGGCCTGCTCGATGTACCGGCCGGCGCGGAAGCTGGCCTCCGCGCGGTTGAGCCCGATCACCCGGATCCGGACCAGCGCCTCCCCGGCCCCGGGCACGCCCGGCGCCGCCTCCTCCAGCCGCAGCACCTCGGGCCCGCCCAGCTCATGGAACCGAACGACTCGCATAGCGTTCCTCCACATCTGACGATCAGACAACTACGAGCACAGTAAAGGGGATCAAGGTGAACAGCGGTTGATCGGACCATCAGGTGGACGGGCCCGGAACTGGCTTCGGGACCGCACTGCCTCGGGCACCGCCGGTGCGTCAGCCGCTCAGCGGCACCAGGGTGTTCCCGTTGCGCCGCCCCGCGGCGAAGTCCTCGACGTTGCGGGCGGTGGCGTCGATGATCTGGCCGACGGCGGTGCGGGTGAAGTAGGCCTGGTGCGAGGTGACCAGGACTTGGGGGAAGGTGACCAGGCGGGCCAGGGTGTCGTCGGTGATGCCCTGGATCGAGCGGTCGGTGAAGAAGACCCCGGTCTCCTCCTCGTAGACGTCCAGGCCGACGCCGGAGAGCCGGCCGGCCCGCAGGGTCTCGACCAGGGCGGCGCTGTCGACCAGGCCGCCCCGGCTGGAGTTGACCAGGATCGCGTCGTCCTTCATCCGGGCCAGCGCGGCGGCGTCGATCAGGTGGTGGGTGGCCGGCAGCAGCGGCACGTGCAGGCTGACCAGGTCGGCGCGGGAGAGCAGTTCGGGCAGTTCGGTGTAGGTCATGCCGAGCTCCCGGCAGGCGGGGTTCTCGGCTAGGTCCCAGCCGAGCAGCTCGGTGCCGAAGCCGTGCGCGATCCGGGCGAAGCACTCGCCGATCTTGCCGGTGCCGATCACCCCGACGGTCATGCCGTGCACGTCCCGCCCGAGCAGCCCGTCGAGCCGGAAGTCGAACTCCCGGGACCGGCTCGCCGCCCGGGTGAGCCGCCGGTTGACGGCCAGCGCCAGCGCCCAGGCGTGCTCGGCCACCGCGTAGGGGGAGTAGTGCGAGACCCGGGCGACGGTGAGGCCCAGCTCGGCCGCCGCCGCCAGGTCGATGTTGTTGAACCCGGTGGAGCGTTGGGCGACGAGCTCGGTGCCGCCGGCGGCGAGCAGGGCCAGGGTCTCGGCGTCCAGCTCGGCGTTGACGCTGGTGGAGACCACCGGGAAGCCGGCGGCCAGCGGCGCGGTGTCCCGGTTCAGGAAGAGGGACAGCACCCGCAGGGCGTGGCGGCCGGCGAAGGCCTGTTCCAGCAGTGGCCGTTCGTCGGCCTGGACGCCGAAGGCGATGATCTCCATGCGGAGCACGCTACCGAGGAGCTCGTGAATCGCGTGGTACGCCTCGCGGAGGCCTCGCAACACCGGCCCGTCCCATTAGGTCGCTCCCCTCCGCATTTCTCCCTGCACATGCCAATGGGCCGTCATTTCCGTCCCGGCCGCCCCGATGCGCGTTTCCCTGAGCACGCCCCGCCGCCTTTCCCCGGAGTTCACGGGAACGTCGATCGCCATCCTTGCCACCGTGGCAAAAGTGCGGACACCGCCGAACTCCGGGCAATCGATCGGCCATTGTCCGAAAAGCGTCGCACCGGCGGCCGGAAAGCCACGACCCGGCCCGGCGAACCGTGCTCATCCTGTGATCTCAGTCGCACTCGACGTCCATGTGGGCAGGTCAGCGAACTGACACATGGTCAACTTCGGCCCACGGCAGCTAGAGTGAACGAGTCGACCGCGCCATCGCGCGGCCGTCTCCTCCTTTCGGCCGCAGGCCGCCGGGCACCCCACTCCGGCGGAATCGCGGCACGGTGACCCGCCCTACGCGGATTCCCGCATGCGACCCGACCCCACCGGGGCGCGCATTCGATCGCGAGGACTGCCCACCCTGGCGTTCCGGCGTGATCCGCCGGTGCACCGGCAAGACTGGGGAAGTGTTTTGACGCAGCGGTTCTCTGCCGTCGAGCAGAGCGACATCAATGGACTGTTAGCACTCTATCGACAGGTCTACGGCAGCGGGTACGCGCTGCCGATCGGCACCGATCCCGCCGTGACGGCACGGGAGATCGCCGCCCCGAACACCACCTGGCTCGCCGCCCGGGAGCCGGCGGGCGGCCGGATCGTCGGGACCATCATCGGCACCCTCGACCCCGAGGAGCGGCTCGGCAAGCTCCAGGGCCTGGTGATCCACCCCGAGGCCCGCGGCACCGGCCTGGCCCACCTGGCGGTGCGTCAGCTCGCCGAGGCACTGCTGAGCGGAGCCGGCGACCGCCCGCCCGCCGACTCGGTCTACGCCACCGCCCGCACCAACTCGACCGCGCCGCAGCGCGTCTGCCTGAGCGCCGGGTTCCGGGCCCTGGGCATCTTCCCCAACCTGCGCAAGGCCGACGAGCACGAGACCATGGTGCTGCTCGCCAAGCACCGCCCGGGAGTCCTGGACCGGCGCCTGCCGGTGGAGCGGGTGCCCGCGGGCCTGGCCGACCTGGTCCGCGCGCTGCACCAGGCGGTCGGCCTGCCCGAGCAGCCGCTGCCCGCGATCGACCACGAGCCGCTGCCCGAGCGCCGCCGCCGGTCCGCCGACGTCGAGATGGAGTTCGTCGACGCGCCGCGGTTCGTGGCCCGCCGCACCGCCGAGGCGCTGCCCGACCCGGAGCAGCGCTTCTACCCCTTCCACACCCCCAACGTGCTGCTCTCCTCGGCGGACGGCGCGCACGAGGTCTACGCCCAGCTGAACCGCACCGACGGCTACTGCGCGCTGATCGGCACCGCCGGCGGCGCGTTCGCGACGCTGGCCCCGGTCTTCGAGGGCCTGGTCGCCCGGCTGGCCGAGGGCGGCGCCTCGCACATCGAGGCGCTGCTGCCGCTGGACCGCTACGAGGACCTGCGGCTGCTGCTCGCGCACGGCTTCCTGCCCGCCGCCGCCTACCCGGCGATGCGCCGTCAGGGCGAGGGCTTCCGGGACTACGTGGTGATGACCCGCAGCCTCCAGCCGCTGGACTTCCGCGGCCTGTCCATCGACGCGGCCTTCCAGCCGTTCACCGAGCAGTACATCGAGCTGTGGAAGCAGCAGTACCTCAACACGCACGAGGTGTTCCAGTGAGTACGACCACCCCGGTGGACCTGGCGAGCCGTTACCTCGAACCGGTCCAGGTGCCCGACCCGGAGGCGCTCGCCCACGTCCAGCGGCTCTTCGACGTGGCCGAGCCCTACCTGGCCGGCCCCGAGCTCGACGAGCTCTTCGTGCGGGCGATGAACGAGTCCAACGCCTGGCACGCCGCCCGCTCGCCGTTCTTCGGCAAGCTCTGGGAGTCCGACCCCGCCGCCCGGCGCCCCCTGGAGTCGGCCGCCGACCTGGCCCGACTGCCCTTCGTGCACGCCAACTTCTTCAAGGCGCACGAGATCGTCTCGATACCCGAGCAGGACGTGCGGATCCGGCTCACCTCCTCCGGCACCACCGGGCAGAAGTCGCAGATGTTCTTCGACGACTGGACGCTGCGCAACGGGCAGCGGATCGTCGCTCGGATCTTCGACTCCTACGGCTGGCTCGGCGAGCAGGAGCCGGTTAACTACCTGCTCACCAACTACCAGCCGCGCCCGGGCCTGAACCTCGGCACCTCGTTCACCGACGAGTACCTGGCCCACTTCGCGCCGGTCCGCTCGGCCGAGTACGCGCTGAAGCACACCGGCAGCGGCCACGAGTTCGACCCGTTCGGCTGCGTGCGGGCGCTGCTGCGGTTCGCCGAGGAGGGCGCCCCGGTCCGCATCCTCGGGTTCCCCGCCTTCCTCTCCTTCACCCTCGACCGGATGCGCGAACTCGGCCTGCCGCCGATCCGGTTGAACCCGAAGTCGCTGGTGGTGTTCGGCGGCGGCTGGAAGGCCAACGCCGACCGGCAGGTGACCAAGCCCGAGCTGTACCGGCGCATCCACGAGCAACTGGGCATCCCGGACGAGCGGATCAGGGACGGCTTCGGCGCCGTCGAGCACTCGGTGCTCTACATGGAGTGCGCCAACCACCACCTGCACGTGCCCACCTGGTCGCGGCTGATGGTGCGCGACGTGCGCACCCTGCGCCCGCTCGGCCACGGCGAGCGCGGCTACGCCCAGTTCATCTCGCCCTACATCACCTCGGTGCCCGCCCAGTCCGTCCTGATGGCCGACCTGGTCTCCCAGCACGGCCCCGAGGAGTGCGGCTGCGGGCTGCCCACGCCCTGGTTCACCGTGCACGGGCGGGCCGCGCTCAGCCGCAACCGCAGCTGCGCCGTCGCCGCCGCCGAACTGCTCAAGGGGAAGTCGTGACCACCGCACCGCACACGCCCGCCGAGGACCGCCCGCACTACTGGCAGGGCGAGTTCCTCACCGACGACCAGGCCGGCCGCCGCCTGGACGAGCTGGACGCCGACGTCCGCTCGGTGCTGGCCGAGCCGCGGCTCAGCCCGCTGACCGTGCTGGCCGCCTGCGACCTGCTGTCCGCCGCGCTGCGCGACCCCGGGAGCGCCCAGCGCAAGCTGCTGGCCGAGGAGTTGGCCGCCGCCCGGGTGGACCCGGCCGAGGCCGGCCGCACCCTGCGCGACGTCGCCGGGGCGCTGGACCGCGAGGCGCTGGAGACCAAGCTGATGCGCGAGCTCGGCGGGACCGACCCGGGCCGCCTGGCCCGCTTCGACTTCCGCCGGGAGATCTTCGAGGGCTGGCTGCCGGTCGGCCTGCTGGTGCACGTCGCGCCGGGCAACGCGCCCGCCGCCGGCGCGCTGAGCGTCATCGAGGGCCTGCTCGCCGGGAACGTCAACGCGGCCAAGACCAGCGGCGGTTCGCGCTTCACCCAGCAGCTGCTGGCCCAGCTCGCGGCCCTCGACCCGAGCGGCGCGATCGCCCGCCGGGTGATCGTGCTGGCCTTCCCCTCCAGCCGCACCGACTGGCTGGAGCGGCTCTGCGCCCCCGCCGACGCGGTGGCCGCCTGGGGCGGCGAGGAGGCGCTGGCCGGTGTGGCCAAGCTGGTCCCGGCCGGCTGCCGGCTGGTCGACTGGGGGCCGAAGCTCTCCTTCGCCTACCTCACCGAGCACCGCTGGGCCGATGCGGACACCCTGCGCGGGATCGCCGCCGACGTCTGCCGGCTCGACCAGCAGGCCTGCTCCAGCCCGCAGTTGGTCTACCTGGACACCGAGGACGAGGAGCAGGTCCTCGCCTTCGCCGAGCGCTTCGCCGCCGTGCTGGCCGAGGCGGTCGGCGAACTCGACCTGCCCGAGCGCGATCCGCTGGAGAGCGCGGAGATCAGCAACACCGTGCAGGTGGCCACCCTGGAGCAGCACCTGGGCCTGACCCGGGTGCACGCCGACCCGGACGGCGACTGGCACGTGCTCGCCGACCTGCGCAGCGCGCTGCGCGCCTCCCCGCTGCACCGCACGGTGTGGGTCAAGCCGCTGCCGCGCACCCGGATCGTCGAGGTGCTGCGCCCGATGCGCCGCTACCTGCAGACGGTCGGGCTCGGCGCCGACCGGACCGACACCGCCGCGCTGGCCGGCCTGGTGCTCACCGCCGGCGCCCAGCGGGTCACCGTCCCCGGCGCCATGCTGGACAGCTACAACGGCGAACCGCACGACGGCGTCTACGCCTTGCAGCGCTACAGCCGCCGGGTGGACGTCCAGCTGGACGAGCGCTTCCGCTCCGACGCCTGCCTCGACGACCTGCTGGGCGTGCGCGAACTGACGGTCCCCCAGGTCCCGGTGACGGGCAAGGACGAGTTCGACCGGCTGCAGGGCGACGGCGCCCGGGCCGAGGTGTTCTTCCGCAGCGGCGGCAGCTCCGGCGCCCCCAAGCTGTCGGCCTTCGCCTGGGACGACTACCACGAGCACATGCGCTCGGGCGCCGAGGGCCTGCTCGCGGCGGGCTTCGACCCGCGCACCGACCGGTCGATGAACCTGTTCTTCGCCGGACAGCTGTCCGGCGGGTTCCTCAGCTTCCACTCGGTGCTGGAGACCCTGCGGGCCGTGCAGTTCCCGATGGCGGGGCAGGAGGACCACGCGATGGTCGCCCGCGCGATCGTCGACAACCGGGTGGACACCCTGTTCGGCATGCCGAACTACCTGCTGCGGGTCTTCACCGAGGGGGCGGCCGAGCTGCGCGCCTACCGGGGCGTGCGGAAGGTGTTCTTCGGCGGCGAGCACTTCCCGCAGCGCCAGCAGGACTGGCTGCGCGAGGAGTTCGGCGTGCAGCTGATCCGCTCGGCGGCCTACGGCAGCGTGGACGCCGGCCCGCTCGGCTACCAGTGCGCGCACGCCGGGGACCGGGTGCACCACCTGTTCAGCGGCGTGCAGACGCTGGAGATCCTGGACCGCACCGAGGACCGCCCGGCGGCCCCGGGCGAGCCCGGGCGCCTGGTCTTCACCGCGCACACCCGGCGCGGCCAGCGGCTGGACCGCTACGAGGTCGGCGACCTCGGCCGCTGGGTCGAGGGCGACTGCCCGTGCGGGCGGCGCACCCCGCGGTTCGAACTGCTCGGCCGCTTCGGCGACATCTTCCGGGCCGGCGGCCACTTCCTCAACTACCGCCGGTTCGTGACGATCGCTCAGGAGTCCCTGGACCACCTGGGCGCGGTCCAGCTGCGGGTGGCCGACGGCGCCGACTCGGCCGTCACCACGCTGACCGTGCTGCTCGGCGGTTTCGAGCCGGGCGAGCGCGACTCCGCCCTGCTGGCCGAGGCGTTCCTGGCCGACTACCCGCAGCTCGCGACCGACGTGGTGCAGGACCGGGTGGTCGACCTGCGGGTCGAGGCGGTGCCGGTGGACGCGCTGGCCCGCACCGCGGCCAGCGGCAAGCTGCGCGAGGTGGTCGACCTGCGGGTCGGCTGACCGGACGGTCCCGCAGGGGGTGACGGCAACGGCCGCCACCCCCTGCGGCGTGGTCAGCCGAGCCGCTCGTCCAGCAGCCGGATCGCCTTGCCGGTGCGCGGGTTGACGGCCAGTCCGCCCGGCCCGACCCACTCCACGGCCACCGGGTGGATCGCCCCGCGCGCCACCTGGTCGGTGAACAGCGGTCGGCGCACGTCCAGTTGCTCGATCACGGCGGCCTCCAGCAGCTCCCGGCCGGCCGCCTGCGGGGTGCTGTCGGCCAGCCGCAGGGTCAGCTGGTCGCGCCCGTCGAAGTGCCGCACCACCACCTGGAGGCCGCCGATCCGGCCGCCGGTGTCGGTCTCGGTCACCAGCGTCCGCAGGTCCTCCAGGAAGATGCTCACCGGCCCGACCCGGGCACCCTCCTCGGCGCGGCCCAGCAACCGGAAGGTGCGGCTGGGGAAGTCCACCCACTCGGCCAGGTCGCCCACCGGGTAGCGGATCATCGGCGTCAGCCGCCGCACCAGGTCGGTGGCCACCACCCGCCCGGGCCGCCCGGGTTCCTCGATCGGCTCACCGGTCACCGGGTCCAGCAGCTCCACCACCTTCTCGGGGGCGAGCACTTGGTGCACCCGGTTGTCGAACTCCCCGGCCACGGGGGCCGCCAGCACTCCGGCGTCCACGCTCGCGTAACCGATCGACCGCACCGTGATGTTGGGGAACGCCTGCTTGATCAGCGGCAGTTGGTCGTCGTGGAAGGCCTCGCCGCTGAACAGCGCCAGCCGGATCAGCGGCATGCTGCCCACGGTGTCCACCACCTCGCGGGCCAGCCGGGAGAGCGAGGTCGGCAGCGCGGCGATCACGGTGGCCGAGAAGTCCCGCATGGTCGCCACCACCTGCTCCGGCGTGGCCGCCCCGCCGATCGGCAGCTGCACGGTCGTGACCGGCGCCTCCTGGAACAGGTTGAGGGTGAAGACGAAGCTGGAGTACAACTCCCCGGCGTAGAACAGGTTCGCCACCCGGTCCCCGGGCTGCACGCCGGCCGCGAGCAGTCCGACGCCGAACCGCTGGGCCATCGCCCGCCACTCGGGCCGGGTGTAGAACGAGATCCGCGGCATCCCGGTGGTGCCACCGGTCTTGAACACGATCCCGTCGGTGTGCGGGCCGGTCAGCAGCCGGCTGTCCGCGACGGTGTGGGCCTGCCAGAACGCGGTGTGGTCGATCAGCGGCAGGCGGGTCAGGTCGGCGACGTCCGCGGGCAGGTGCGCGTAGAGGTCGCGGTAGAAGGGCGAGCGGGCGCGGGCGAAGGCTATGAGGTCCGCGGTGCCGCTCCGGTGAGCGTCGGTCATGGGTGTCACTTCCGCCGGATGTGTCAGGACGGTGGTCCTGCTGTGATCCACTCTAGGACGGTCGAGTGCACGGTGATCATGAGGGTCTGACGCACCGTCGGAAACCCGCCAACGGGAGGGCGCGACCAAGAGCGCCCCCGCCGGATCCACCGGCGGGGGCGCACTGACGACTGGTCAGCCGGCCGCTCAGATGACGGTCTCGGCCTCGGCATAGCGGTCGGCCGGCACCGTCTTCAGGTCGGCCACCGCCTCGCCCAGCGGAACCAGGTTGATCTGGGTGCCCTGCAGCGCGGTGATGTGCCCGAACGCACCCTTGTGCGCGGCCTCCACGGCGTGCCAGCCGAACCGGGTGGCCAGCACCCGGTCGTAGGCGGTCGGGGTGCCGCCGCGCTGGGTGTGGCCGAGGATCACCGGGCGGGCCTCCTTGCCGAGCCGGTGCTCCAGCTCGCCGGAGAGCGTGGTGGCGATCCCGGCGAACCGCTCGTGGCCGTAGATGTCCCGGGTGCCCTCCTCCCAGCGCATGGTGCCGGGCTCCGGCTTGGCACCCTCGGCGCAGACCACGATGGCGAACTTCTTCCCGCGCTCGAACCGCTCGCGGACCACCTCGGTGAGCTTGTCGATGTGGAACGGGCGCTCCGGCACCACGATGGCGTGCGCACCGGCCGCCATGCCCGCGTTGAGTGCGATCCAGCCGGTGTGCCGGCCCATCACCTCGACGACCATCACCCGCTGGTGCGACTCGGCGGTGGTCTTCAGCCGGTCCAGCGCCTCGGTGGCCACCGAGACCGCGGTGTCGAAGCCGAAGGTCACGTCGGTGCAGGCGATGTCGTTGTCGATGGTCTTCGGCACGCCGACCACCGGCAGGCCGGCGTCGCTCATCAGCTTGGCCGCCTTGAGGGTGCCCTCGCCGCCGATCGGGATCACCGCGTCGATGCCGAGCTCGGCGCAGTACCGCCGGGCCTTCTCCACCCCGTCCCGCAGATGGCTCGGCTGCACCCGGGAGGAGCCCAGGATCGTGCCGCCCTGGGCCAGGATGCCGCTGACCGAGTCGAGCGTCAGCGGCCGGTGGACGCCTTCGAGCAGGCCGCGCCAGCCGTCCTGGAAACCGATGATCTCGTCGCCGTGGTCGACCACCCCCCGGTGGACCACGGAGCGGATGACTGCGTTCAGACCGGGGCAGTCGCCGCCGCTGGTCAGCACACCAATTCGCATTGTTCTTGCAACTCCCCTGGGGGCACCGCCCAGCCGTCAGGCTGGGGGATTAACCGGCGGCCGGGACTACCACCTTGGAAAGGGCGGGGTCAGAATCGGACATTTCACGCCGAACTGATCATAGCGGCCCCCACCTCCGGCCAGGCGAGGGCAGGCACGGGGGCGGCGTCGTCGGCGCGCCCGCGCGATGGTGCTGCCGGTTGCCGAGGAGGGTTGCATCCGACGGTGCTCATTCTCTTACTTTCGCGGGGGTACCGTTCCCGGCGCCGGATGCTGGACATCCGGACGCCGGAGAACGTTCACCTCGCCCGGGCCGAGGCCGCCCGGTTCACGCGGCTGGGCCCGCTCCGCACGGCTGGGCCCGGCTCACGCACCCTGGGCGGCGGAGATCCGCTCGGCGCGCAGCGCGTCGTACCAGGTGGTGTCGGCCGGCGGCAGCGCGTTGACGTCCAGCGCCAGCTTGATCAGCAGGTCCGCCACCGCGGGGTTGCGGGCCATCACCGGGCCGTGCAGGTAGGTGCCGAAGACGGTGTCCCGCCACGCGCCCTCGGTCCCGTTGCCGTCGCCGTTGCCGCCGCCCACGGTGACCTGGGCCAGCGGCGCCACCCCCTGCCCGAGGTGGGTCACGCCCTGGTGGTTCTCGAACCCGGTCAGGGTCGGCAGGCCCAGCCGGGAGTCCGGCTCGGCCAGCACGTCGCCGACGCTGCGGGCGCCCTCGCCGCGGGTGGACCAGACGTCCAGCAGGCCCAGGCCCGGCTCGCGCTCGCCCAGGTCGTTGATGAACTCGTGGCCGAGGATCTGGTAGCCCGCGCAGACCGAGAAGACGATTGCGCCGTTGTCCACCGCGCGCGGCAGGCCCGCGTCGGCCCGCAGCCGCTCGGCCGCCAGCCGCTGCGGCCGGTCCTCGCCGCCGCCGATCAGGTAGATGTCGCCACTGGTCGGGATCGGCTGGTCGGAGCGGACGTCGATGCGCTGCACGTTCAGGCCGCGCTGGCGGGCCCGGCGCTCGACGACCAGCGCGTTGCCGCGGTCGCCGTAGGTGCTGAGCAGGTCAGGGTAGACCCAGACCAGCCGCAGGCTGCTGTCGCTCATCCGAGAAGGCCTTCCATAGTGCTGCTGCTGTGGCTGCGCGGGCGGCGGCGGAGCCTGCTGCGCCTGGTAGCCGGGGTGCTGCTGACCGCCCTGCTGCTGCGGGTGCTGGGGCGGTTGGGGTGCCTGGGGTGCTTGGGGCTGCTGCGCCGGGTAGCCGGGCGGCCGGCCGTAGTCGGGGTGGCCCTGCGGACCGCCCTGCTGGCCCGGGTGACCGGGCTGGCCGGGGTAGCCCTGGCCCGGCTGCTGCTGCGGAGGCTGTTGGGGCTGTTGGGGCTGCTGCGGCGGTTGGGGCTGCGCGGGCTGGCCGCCGTAGGGCTGCGCCGGGTAGCCCTGCGGCGGCGCGCCGTACCCGCCCTGCTGGCCGGGGTGTCCGGGCTGGCCGGGCTGGCCGGGCTGCCCGCCGTAGCCGGGCTGCGGGGCGCCGTATCCGGGAGGAGTGCTCATCCTGCCGCCACCGCCTTGCGCAGCTGCTGGAACGCCGTGTAGTTGGCGATCGCCTCGATCCGACCGGCGGGCGCCAGCCGGACCGCGTCCGCGACCGAGTCGACCACCTGGAACTGCAGGCCGGCCACCTCCAGCCGGACCGCCAGGTCGAGCTTGCGCTGGCCCATCACGAAGATCGGGTGGCCGTGCAGCCGTTCGTAGTCCACGTCCCAGAGCCAGGAGGTGTCGGTGCCGTCCGCGTCCAGCGCGTTCACCGCCAGGATCACCGGCGCCGGCGGGCCGTCGATCAGCGAGAAGGTCTCCAGCCAGCCGGCCGGGTTCTTGGCCAGCAGCAGCCGCACGTCGCGGCCCTGGAAGTTCACCACGTCGTAGCGGCCGGCCACCGCGGCGACCGACTGCATCCGCTCCAGCGCGGTCTGCGGCGGCACGCCGAACACGGCGGCCACGGCGGCCGAGCTGGTCGCGTTGGCCAGGTTGGCCCGGCCCGGCAGCTGGAGCTTGATCGGCCAGGCGGAGCCGTTGGGGTCGATCACGTGCTGGCCCTGGAGCGCCCAGTGCGGCTGCGGGCGGCGGAAGCCGCACTCCCCGCAGAACCAGTCGTCGCCCGGGCGCTGCATCACGCCGCCGCAGGACGGGCAGGACCAGGCGTCCTCCTTCCACGCCTGACCGGCGGCCACCCAGACCACCCGGCGGCAGGAGGAGGCGGCCCAGGTCACCAGCGGGTCGTCGGCGTTGGCGATGATCACCGCCTCGGTGTGCTGCAGGCCCTCGCGCCAGCGCTCGGCCAGCATCCGGGTCTCGGCGGCCCGGTCCAGCTGGTCGCGCGAGAGGTTCAGCAGCGCTATGGCCTTCGGGGCGGTGTCCCGGGCCACGCCGGCCAGGTACTTCTCGTCCACCTCGATCACGCCGTAGCGGGCGTCCGAGCCGCCGGCCAGCGCCGAGGTGATGCCGGCCGGCATGTTGGCGCCCAGCGCGTTGGAGACCACGGGGCCGGCGGCGCGCAGCGCCTCGGCGATCAGCCGGGTGGTGGTCGTCTTGCCGTTGGTCGCCGAGACCAGCACCACGTCCAGGTGCTCGGCGAGCCGCGCGAGCAGATCGGGATCGAGCTTCAGGGCGACCTTGCCGCCGATCACCGAGCCGCTGCCACGGCCGACCGACCGGGACGCCGCGGCGGCCATCTTCCCCGCGGTGACGGCGAGCTTGGAGCGGGCGGGCAGTGAGGAGTCGCGCGCGCCGGTGGCCGCGGCCTCCGATCCGGTGCCTGACATGCTCAGGGGTTCCTCCTCTGACTGACGACCTCCCGCCGACCGCCGGTCAGGTGCTGACCGGTGCCGTCGGGCGGGTTAGACCGAGCCAGCCTAACGGCTCATCGGGACGGATCCGAGTCGCGGCCCCCGGTCGTGACTGCTCAGCGCGCTGATGGAGGCTCGAACCCGGCGCGCCCTGCGGTCAGGGGCGCCCGGGCCGGGTGGTCCACGGGCTGGGCAGCTGCTCGGCCGCGCCGGACAGGTGGGCGGTGATCACCAGGGTGCCGTCCTCCACCTGGTAGTCCAGCGGGATCTCCAGCCGCTGCATCGCACCGATCAGCGCGGTGTTGCCGGCCTGGGTGACTGCGTAGACGGTGGCCACCCCGGCCCGGGCGGCCAGCGCGGCCATCCGGCGCAGCAGGTCCAGGCCCAGGCCGTGCCGCTGCCAGGCGTCCTCGACCAGCACGGCCAGCTCGGCGCTGTCGTCGTCCCAGAGCAGGTGGGCCAGCGCGACGATGTCGCCGTCCCGGGTGTGCACGGCCAGGGTCTGGCCGTGCCGGGGGTCCAGCAGGTGGTCCACGTAGCGGTCGGCGTCCGCCACCGGGCCGTGGTAGCGGCGGCGCAGCGTCTCGGTGGAGCAGCGCCGGTGCATGGCCAGCGCCGCCGCCCGGTCCTGCGGGTCGGCCCGGCGGACCGTCAGGTCGCCGCCCAGCTCGTCCCGCACCGGCACCCGCAGCCGGGCCGCCACCTTGGGCACCCGGGGGCCGAGCACCGCGTCGAGCTCGACCAGCGCCTTGGCCCGGGCGAACTCGGTGGGGGTGAACGGCAGGTGCGGGCGGGAGAGCTCGATCACTCCGCCGCCGGGGGCGGCCAGCCGCATCAGGTGCCCGTCCAGGCTGGGCACCGGGCTCCCGGCCGGGTCGGCCGGGCGGGGGAACTGCCGCACGGTGAGCCGGCCGAAGAGCTGACGCAGCGCCACCGGCAGCTCGGCGGCGTCCAGCGCGGTGCGGGTGGCCAGGCCGAGCACGTGGGTGGGCGCGTCCACCAGGTCGTGCGCGTCGGCCGGGTCGGTCCAGATCTCCCGGCCGCCGGCCGCGGCGACCGCCTCGGTCAGCGCGGCCCGGGGCAGGTCGGCCGGGGCCCGCAGCAGGAACTCGTCCACGGTGGCGTCCGGCAGCGGGTGGGTCTGCAAGGAGAGGATGCTGACCCGCTGGGCGGCCAGTGCCGTGCAGATCGAGGCCAGGCTGCCGGGTGCGTCGCAGACGGTGCTGCGCAGTCGCCAGAGCCTGGTCCGCTCCGCCGGTTCGCCGACCGGTGGGGCGTCCGGCGGCGGCGGTGCGTGCGGATGGCGGTGCGCCCACCAGGCGTGGAACACCGCCGTGGCGAGCAGTGCGAGCGCCGCGACGACCAGCAGCAGCGGCCCGTCGTGGCCGTGCACCACGATGTTGGCGATCAGGTCGGCGGTGGCCACGGCGGTGAAGGCGGCGGCCAGCTCGACGGCGCTGCGGCGCCAGCCGTCCCGGCGGGCCCGGCGCCGCCAGGAGCGGGAGCGGGCCTCCTGGGCGACCGTGGCGGTGGGTTCGGGCTGGGCGGCGGCGAAGGAGGATTCACTCATGACACCACCATGACTCAGTGGTGTTTCGTGATCACGAATCCGTCATGACCGCGCGGTAAATCTCTTTCGAGGACGATCGGCCGACGCCGGTGTTACTGACGGGTCATCAGCTCGGCGGTGGCGGACCGGACTTCGTCCAGCAGGACGGCCAGGTCGGCCTCGGTGGTGGCCGCGTTCAGCAGGCAGGCCCGCACCGCCTCGCGCCCGCCGAGCACCGTGCCGGTAACAAAGGCCTCGCCACGGCGCTGCACCGCGAGCGGCAGCGCCCGGTTGAGCGCGTTCAGCTGCGACTCGTTCAGCTGGTGCTCGGCCAGGCCGGCCGGCCGGGACCGGAAGGCGACGATCGAGGTCTCCACCGGCGCCAGCAGCTCCAGCTGCGGATCGGCCGCGACCAGCTCGCCGAGCCGCCGGGCCAGCCGGGTGCAGTGCGCGATGTCGGCGGCGATGCCGTCCCGCCCCCGGTGCGCGATGGTGGCCCACACCTTGAGCGAGCGGAACGGGCGGGTCTGCTCGGTGCCGTACTCGGAGAACCAGCCGAGCCCGCCCGCCTCCTCGTCGCGCAGGTAGGAGGGCACCAGGCTGAAGGTGTCGCGCAGCTGGGCCGGGTCGCGGACCAGCGCGCAGCCGCAGTCCACCGGCACGCCCAGCCACTTGTGCGGGTCCAGGGCCAGCGAGTCGGCCCGGTCCAGCCCGGCGTAGCGGTGCGCGATCTCGGGGTCGAGCACGCCGAAGGCGCCGTACGCCCCGTCGACGTGCAGCCACAGGCCCTCCTGCTCGGCCACCTCGGCGATCGGCTCGAAGGCGTCCACCGCGCCGGTGTTCACGGTGCCGGCCGAGGCCACCACCAGGAACGGCAGCCGGCCGGCGGCCCGGTCGGCGGCGATCTCGGAGCGCAGCGCCGCCGGGTCCATCCGGCCCTCGGCGTCCGCGGCCACGGCCCGCAGCTGACGGCTGCCCAGGCCCAGCAGCTCGGCCGCCTTGCGCACGCAGGAGTGGGTCTCGCCGGTCAGGTAGCCGACCAGCGGCGGCATTGCGGCCAGCCCGTCGGCCCGCACGTCCCAGCCGGCCCGCTCGGCGGCCCGGGAGCGGGCGGCGGCCAGGCAGACGATGGTGGCCATCGAGGTGCCGGAGGTGAGCAGGCCGGCGCCGGGGGCGTGCGGGAAGCCGACCAGTTCGGCGATCCAGCGCACCACCGCGCGCTCCAGGTGCACGTCGGCGTGGTCGCCGCCGGCCGAGCTGGGGTTCATCGCGGCGGCGGCCAGGGTGGCGAGCACTCCGGCGGGGGCGGGCGCGGAGTTCACCCAGCCGAAGAACCTGGGGTGCCCGTTGCCCATCGGCGACGGCATGATCCGCCCGGCCATCTCGGTGAGCAGCTCGTCGAGCTCCCGGCCGGTGCCCGGCAGCGGCAGGTCCAGCAGCGCCTGCCGGGCGGCCGGGTCCATCGGCTGCCAGACCGGACTGCCGGCCACCCCCGCCAGGTAGTCGGAGACCAGCTCGGCGGTGGCGTGGGCGGCTTCACGGAAGCTCGGACCGGATGCGTCGGACATGCCGACGATCGTACGAGCTCAGTCCAGCCGGCCTTAATCCAAGGAGCCGGAGAGGTGGGCCGAGGCGCGGCAGTCCCGGGCGATCTCCTGGTCGGTCAGCTTGGCGCAGAGCCGGCCGGCCGCGCCCGGGTCGGTGTAGTTGACGGTGTAGTAGCTGACGATCCCGTCGGTGCAGGCCTTGCGCTGCCAGTCGTCGGCCGCCGTCGCGCACTGCTGGCCGACCCAGTCCTCGCGGTCCAGGTTGTACTTCATCAGCCGCGAGCCGACGCCCCGGCTGCAGTCGTTGGCCCCGCCGCTGGCCTGCGCGTTCAGGCACCACTTGAGCGCCTGGGCGTAGATCTCCGGGTGGTTCGGGTAGTCGTGCGAGGAGAGGTAGAACGTCGGCGCGTAGAAGAAGCAGGCGGACTGGAAGAGCGCCGGCTGCTCCGGGCAGGGGTAGAGCGGCTCGGCGGCCAGCTTGTCGGCCGGCACCAGCGCCTTGGCCTTCTCGTCCTCCTCGTCCGGCCCGAAGAGCTGCATGAACAGGCCCTCCGAGCAGGTGATGATCCGGCTCTGGCTGCCGAACCGGCTGCACAGGTCGCGGGCCTTGGCCACGTCCTGGTTGGAGACGAACATCGTGCCGTGCCCCACCCCGTGCACGCACGGTCCGCTCATCTGCGGCTGGCAGAGCTTCAGCAGGTCGCTGCCCGGGTCGCTGGAGGCCTCCAGCATCTCCTCGACCGCGCCGTGCAGGTAGCCGGCCGCGCAGGTGTCGTGCGGGAAGGAGAGCACCTTCTGGAAGTCGTGGTCGTAGCGCTTGACCGCCGCGTGGCCCAGCTCGTGCGCGATCGGGTGGCAGAACCGCACGGTGTACGGCTTCGCCTTGGTGATCTTGTCCAGGTCGGCCAGCGCCACCCCGGGGTCGGTCGCCGCCATCTCGGCCATCAGCTTGTTGCGCAGCGTGCTGCGGGTCCACACCGCCGGGTCGCCGGTGGGGGAGGCCGACCCGGCGGGGGCGGCCGGGCGCTTCCCGCCCGGCGCGACGGCCCGGGCGGCGGGCGCGGCCGCCGGCACCCACTGGGTCACCGCGGCGGCGCCGAGCCCCAGGACGCCGAGCAGGGCGGCGGTCACGATCGCGAAGAGACGCGGGTGCATGGCTGGTCGGCTCCCTTGCCGGTCGGCTGCGGACGGTTACCGGACCATCCTCGCCCGTGACCGCCGCCCGCTCCGCATCGGCTGAGCCATCCGGGCCGCGGCCATCGGTGTGGCACCATTCCTGGGACCGCCTCCACCGCCTACGAGGAGCCCCGCATGGCCGCCGACCTGCACTTCCGCCCCGCCACCGGTACCGACATACCCGCCCTGCTGGAGCTGGTCGAGTCGGCCTACCGGGGCGAGGCCAGCAAGGCCGGCTGGACCACCGAGGCCGACCTGCTGGACGGCCAGCGCACCGACCCCGAGTCGCTGGCCGCCACCCTGGCCCAGCCGGAGACGGTGGTGCTGCTGGCCGAGCGGGACGGGCAGCTGCTCGCCTGCTGCACCGTGGAGCGCCGACTGCCCGGCGCCTACTTCGGCATGTTCTCGGTCCGCCCCTCGCTGCAGGGCGGCGGGGTCGGCCGGGCGGTGCTGGCCGAGGCCGAGCGCTGGGTGCGGGCCGAGTGGGCCGCCACCGAGCTGGAGATGACGGTGATCGTGCAGCGCGCGGAGCTGATCGCCTGGTACGAGCGGCGCGGCTTCCGGCGCACCGGCGAGCTCTCCCCGTTCCCGTACGGCGACGACCGGTTCGGCAAGCCGAAGCGCCCCGACCTGGCCTTCGAGAAGCTGGTCAAGGCGCTCTGAGCGGACGGGCCGTCAGGCCTGCGGCACCAGCTCGGCGACCGGGGTGAACGGGCGCCCGTCCAGCGTCCAGTGCGGGTCCGGGACGATCTGCAGCGCCGCGAAGACGTGCGCCGCCACGTCCACGTGGCGCACCGGCTCGACGGCGCCGCCCGGCGCCAGGCCCGGGCCGCTGGCCGCCACCCAGGCGGTCCGCTCCAGCTCGCTGCGCCCGCCGTGGCCGCCCTGGTCCAGGTGCCCGTGGTCGGTCACCACGATCACCGTCCACTCCTCCTGCGGGTACCCGGGCCGGGCTTCGAGCGCGGCCAGCAGCCGGCCGAGCCGCCGGTCCGCCGTCTCGACCGAGGCCCGGTACTCGGCCCCGCAGCCGCGGAAGTGCGCGGTCTCGTCCACCGCGCCCAGGTAGACGAAGCTCGCCTGCGGGTCGTCGTCGCCGGTGAGCACCGAGACGGCCTCGGCGGTGACCCGCTCGTCGCAGACCTCCCAGGCCTCGGGGGTGTCCTCCAGCGGGCCTATGTAGGAGAGCCGGCCGGGCGCGGCGAACAGCGGGCCGCCCTGCCGGGCCAGGAAGAGCGGCTCCCAGCCGCCGGCGGCGAAGGTGCGGCGGCGGTGCGCGGTGGCCAGCCGGGTGGTGAAGTCCGGGAACACGTCGAGCCGGTGGCCGCCCAGGTGGTTGCCGTAGACCCCGTGCTTGGCCACCGTGACGCCGGTGGCGATGGTCGCCCAGCACGGGCCGGACATGGTCGGCGTGGCCTCGTCGACCTGGACCGGGGCGAGGAAGCCGGCCGCCGCCACCGCGTCCAGGTGCGGGGTGCGCAGCTCGGGCAGCAGGTCGAGCCGGACGCCGTCGATGCCGACCACCAGGACCCGGCGCGGGCCGGCGGGCCAGAGGATGGACGAGGACACGGGGACTCCGATCGGTGGTGCGGGCAGAAACCTGCCCGCACCCTAACCGCCCGCCTCGGCGCCTTCGGGCCCGTCAGCTGCCGGAACCCGGGCGCCGCTTGGGGTGCGGCGCCGAGAATTCGCCCGGGCGACACCGTTCGTTCAGTCGGGGCTGCGGACCGCCGTGCTCATCACCTTGTCGGCGAAGGTCTGCTTGCGGCGGTCCCAGATCGGCCAGGCCCAGCCCAGGTAGCAGGGCAGCGTGTCCAGCAGGTGCGCGACGTCGCGCAGGAAGGCCCGCGGCGGGCCGATCGGCTCGCCGTCAGCCAGCCCGCCCAGGTGCAGGTCCATCAGCTGCTTGCCCCAGCTCTGCCCGGTCCGCCCGCCCAGGTACCAGCGGTTGTAGGCGAGCAGGGCCACCGACAGGAAGAGCAGCCCGACCTGCAGGCCGGTGCTGTCCGGGTCGACCACCCCGGCGATGATGTTCGGCGCGGCGCAGGCCAGCCAGTCGATCAGGAAGGCCACCACACGCACCGACCAGTGGGCGTAGCTCACCGCACCTCGTCCCTTCCAGCCGGCCGGCCCCCGGCACCAGCCTGCCAGCCGGGGCCCGCCGTGCAACCCGGCTGGCCCGGGCGGCTGACGGCCGGTCAGCCCGCGGCGCGCTGACCGGCCGTCAGCAGCGGGCGCGGGCGCGGGAGGCCAGCTCGGCCAGCGTCCGGTGCAGCTCCTCGGCCTCGGGCACGCCGAGCCGCTGGGCCAGCTCGTGCGCGCGCAGCAGGCGGGCGGTGCCCTGCTCGGTGCGGCCGGTGGCCAGCTCCAGCCGGCCCAGGCCGCCCAGCGCCCGCACCTGCTCCAGCGGTGAGTCGGCCGCCAGCGCGCCCTCCAGCGCCGCCGCGAACTGCGGCTCGGCCGCGGCCGAGCGGCCGGTCGCGTTCATCAGCCGGCCCAGGATGTTGCGCACCTCGGCCTCGCCGGCCCGGTCGCCGCGCTCCCGGCACAGCGCCAGCGCCTCGTCCAGGGTCCGCTCCGCCTCGCCGAACCGGCCGAGCGCCTGCAGCGCGTCGCCCAGGTAGGCCAGCACCCGGGACTCGCCCAGCCGATCGCCCTGCGCCCGGTAGAGCGCGAGCGCGGCCCGCAGGTTCTCCGCGGCGGCGGCCGGCCGGTCGGTGGCCAGCCGCAGCACGCCCAGGTAGGCGACGGTGTTCATCCGCCCGCGCGCCTCGTCCAGCTCGTGGTACATCGCGCTGGCCCGCAGCAGGTCCTGCTCGGCCGCCTGGTACTGGCCGGTGACCATCCGCACCGCGCCCAGCGCCATCACCGCGTTGGCCTCGCCGATCAGGTTGCCCAGGCCCCGGTAGAGCGCGCCGGCCCGGCGGTGGGTGGCCTCCGCCTCCTGGTAACGGCCGGTCAGCTGCTGGAGCGAGCCGAGGCTGGCCAGCGCGTAGGCCTCGCCGGGCCGGTCGTCCCGGGCCCGGCAGAGTTCGAGGGCCTGCCGCAGGCTCTCCTCGGCGCCGGCCAGGTCGCCGGTGAGCTGCTTGATCAGGCTCAGCTCGCTGAGCGCGGCGGTCTGGCCGGTGCGGTTGCCCAGCTCCCGGTGCAGCGCCAGCGCGTTGGTGGTGTTGGCGGTGGCCTCGGCGTACTCGCCGGTGATCCGGCCGAGGATGCCCAGCTGGCTCAGCGCCTCGCCCAGGCCCGGCCGGTCGCCGGCGTCCCGGGCCAGCTCCAGGGCGGTGGCGAAGTGCTCGCGGGCCTTGGTGTTGCTGCCGAAGGTGCGCTCCATCGCGCCCAGCTGGATCCGCACGGCGGCCTGCCCGGAGGGCTCGTCCAGCTCCCGGAACAGGTCCAAGGCGAGCCGTAGATGATCAGCCGCCAGCTCGTGCTCGCCGGTCAGCCGCTGGAAGGTGCCCAGGTGGGTCAGCGCCTCGGCCTCGCCGGACCGGTCGCCGACCGCCCGGGCGGTCTCCAGGGCGATCAGGTGCAGGGTGCGGGCCTGGCTCCAGTGGCCCTGGGTGCGCAGGAAGTGGTGCAGCGCGGCGGGCAGCCGGACCGCGTAGTCGGGGTGGCCGTGGGTGGCCGCGTACTCGATGGCGGCCCGCAGGTTGGAGCGCTCGGTGCGCAGCCAGGCGGTGGCCGCGTCCTCGCTGGGCAGCTCGGCGCCGACCGAGCGCTGGGCCGGCACCCAGCGGTGCCGGCGCACCCCGAGCAGCCGGCCGGCCTCCACCACGGTGGCCAGGCAGGACTCCAGCAGCCGGCCGACCGCGGCGTGCCGGGTGGCCGGGTCGTCCATGGTGCTCAGCGCCCGGGAGTGCTCGCGGATCAGGTCGTGCATCCGGTAGCGCCCGCGCACCGGCTCGTCCACCAGGTGGTGGTCCTCCAGCTCCTCCAGCAGCCGGCGGGCGGTGGCCGGCTCGGTGCCGTCCAGCGCGGCGGCGGCCCGGGCGTCGAAGTGGTCGCCGGGGTTGAGGCCGAGCCGGCGGAAGAGCCGGCGCTGAGCGGGCGTCAGGTCCCGGTAGGAGAGGTCGAAGGCGGCGGCCACCGAGACGTCCTCGGCGCGCAGCGCGGCCAGCCGGCCGGCCGCCGCGGCCAGGTCGGGCACCAGGTCGGCGACGGTCCAGGCGCGCCGGTGGCGCAGCCGGGCGGCGGTCAGGTGGATCGCCAGCGGCAGGCAGCCGCAGAGCCGCACCACCTCGGTGACGGCCGGCTGGTCGGGGCTCAGGTCGTGCCGGCCGGCGGTCGCGGTGAACAGCTCGGCGGCCTCGTGCGGCGGCAGCACGCCGAGGGTCATCGGCACCGCGTCGCCGAGCGCGGGCAGCCGGCGCCGGCTGGTCACCAGCACCAGGCAGCCGGAGCTGCCGGGCAGCAGCGGGCGGACCTGCTCGCTGCTGCGGGCGTCGTCGAGCAGCAGCAGCATCCGCCGCCCGGCCAGCCGGCTGCGCCACAGGTTGGCCCGGGCGTCCAGGTCCGGCGGTATCTGCTGGGGCGCCACGCCGATGGTGAGCAGCAGCGCGGCCAGCGCGTCGGTCGGCTCCACGGCGGGGGTGCCGGGGGTGTGCGCGTGCAGCGGCAGGAAGATCTGCCCGTCCGGGTAGTCGCCGGCCAGCCGGTGCGCGGCGTGCACGGCCAGCGCGCTCTTGCCCACCCCGGGCATGCCGTCCACCGCCACGATGCCGACCGGGCCGCCGGAGCGGCAGGCGGCCAGCAGCTGCTCCAGCTCCTCGTGCCGGCCGGTGAAGCCGGCCACGTCCCGGGGCAGTCCGGCGCCGGCCGCGACGGTGGGGGCGGCGGCGGCCTCCTCGTGCTGCTGCTCGGCCTCGGCCTGCTCGGCCCGCAGGATCTCCTGGTGGGCGGCCCGCACCCGGGGACCGGGTTCGATGCCGAGCTCCTCGATCAGCGTGCGGCGCAGCCGCTGGTAGCCGGCCAGCGCCTCGGCCCGCTGGTCGGTGCGGTGCAGGGCGAGCATCAGCTGGCGGTGGAAGGCCTCGCGCAGCGGGTACTCGGCGGTCAGCCGGTTGAGCGCGGGGATCATGGCCTGCGGGCGGCCGAGCTCCAGCTCGGCGTCGAACTGCCATTCCAGGGCCTGCAAGCGCAGCTCCTGGAGCTGCTGGACGTGCGGCAGCGCCTCCTCGGCCAGCCCGGGCAGGTCGCTGAGCGGAGTGCCGCGCCAGAGCGCGAGCGCCCCGGCGCTGTGGTCCGCGACGGCCTGCCAGTCGGAGCAGCGCCGGGCGGTGCGGGCCTGCTCCAGCAGTTCGGTGAACAGGGCGCTGTCCAGCTCGCCGGGGTCGACCTGGAGCAGGTAGCCGGGGGAGGCGGTGCGCAGCCGGGCCGGGCCGTCGGGGCCGAGCAGGCGGCGCAGCTGGACCACGTGGTTGTTGAGCGAGGTGGCCGCGGTGGCCGGCGGGTGTTCGCCCCACAGGGCGCCGGTGAGCCGGTCCCGGGAGACGACCCGTCCCGGTTCCAGCAGCAGCATGGCCAGCAGGGCGCGTACCTTCGGAGAGGTCACCGGCAGCGCCGCGCCGCCGTCGTCATGGACCGTCAGCGGCCCGAGCAGGCCGAAGCGCAGCGCGGCGGGGGCGGTCGGGCGGCCGGTCCCGGGCCCTTGTTGATGGTCCATTATGCGGATGTTACCCGGCCGTGAGCGGCCTGCGTCAGGCTCATGACGACCGAGCCGGACCGGGCCGGTGCCGAACAGGGGAGGGCACCGGACCGGTCGGCCTGGGTCGATACGACGCGCCGCAGAGGGAGGACCCGGACATGACCGCCGAGCGTGACACCTCCTGGACCTGAACCCCGACCGGCCTCGCCGCCACGGCAACACGCCGACGCGGCCCGTGGGTGCCGAGTGGGACGCCACGGGTCGGGTAAGTGTTGGGAACGAAAGGGGCCAATGGGGCTCCGCAGCCGTGATGGGGTGAGGTCATGACGGACAACACCACGGAATTCGTCGTCGACTCGCTGGACCCGGAGGACCTGGAGTCCGGCGCGGACGAGCAGCCGCTGCCGCGCGCCGAGCTGTCCCTGGCCGCCGCCGCCGATGTCGCGGACGCGGTCGAGCAGAGCCGCCAGGTGCCGGTCGACGACGACGAGTACCCGCGCTGACCGGCGCCCCACCGCCGGTCAGCGCGTGACCACCGAACCTCAGAGGGCCAGGCTGCCCGGGTAGAGCCGCTGCCACCGGTCCAGCGCGAGCAGCAGCTCCGCCGAGGTCCGGTCGCGCGCCGGGTCGCGGTCGGGGGCGAGGGCCCGGGCCACCGCCGCCGGGTCGGCCAGCGCGTGCAGCGGCGACTTGGGGTCGCCGTTCAGCTCGGCCAGCTCGTCCCGGACCGCCCGCGGGTAGCCCGGGTCCTGGGTGGACGGGTACGGGCTCTTCACCCGGGCGAGCACCTGCTCCGGCAGCAGCCCTTCGGCGGCGCCGCGCAGCAGGCTCTTCTCCCGCCCGTCGTAGGTCTTCATCGCCCACGGGGTGTTGAACACGTACTCCACCAGCCGGTGGTCGCAGAACGGCACCCGGACCTCCAGGCCGACCGCCATGCTCATCCGGTCCTTGCGGTCCAGCAGCAGCCGGACGAACCGGGTCAGGTGCAGGTAGCAGATCTCCCGCATCCGGCGCTCGATCGGCGAGGCGCTCGGCAGGTGCGGCACCTCCGCCATCGCGGTGGCGTAGCTGTCGGCGATGTAGGTGTCGAGCTCCAGCTCGGCGACCAGGCCGGGGTCGATCATGGCGAGCCGGGGTTCGGCGACGGAGCTGTGCAGGGTGCGCGAGCCGTCGAGCCAGGGAAACGTTTCGGCGGCCACCGCTTCGGGCTGGTGGAACCAGGGGTAGCCGCCGAACAGCTCGTCCGCCGACTCGCCGGACAGCGCCACCGTGGAGTGCCGGCGGATCTCCTGGAACAGCAGGTACAGCGAGGTGTCCATGTCGCCGAAGCCGGTCGGCAGGTCGCCGGCCCGCAGCACCGCGTCCCGGTTCGCCCGGTCGGTCAGCCGGGACCGGTCCAGCACGATGTCGCGGTGGTCGGCCCGCACGTGCTCGGCCACCAGGTGTGCGTACGGCCCGTCCAGGCTGGCGCGCATGGCGTCGGCCTGGAAGTTCTGCTGCTGCCCCTGGAAGTCCACCGAGAACGAGCGCACCGGCCCGCCCCCGGCCGCGGCCAGCTCCCGGGCCGCCAGCGCGGTGACCGTGCTGGAGTCCAGGCCGCCGGAGAGCAGCGAGCACAGCGGCACGTCGGCGATCAGCTGGCGCCGCACGGTGTCGGTCAGCAGCTCGCGCACCGTGGCGACGGTGGTCGGCAGGTCGTCGGTGTGCTCACGGGCCGTCAGCTGCCAGTACCGCTGCAGCGACAGGTTCCCGCGCCGCACCCGCAGCACGTGCCCCGGCTTGAGCTCCGCCATGCCCTGGTAGACCGCGTGCCCGGGGGTCTTGACGAAGGCGAGCAGCTCCCGCAGCCCGTCCTTGCTGACCACGGCCGGCGCCTCGGGGTTGGCCAGGATCGCCTTGGGCTCGGAGCCGAAGAGCACCCCGTCGGAGGTCGGGTAGTAGTAGAGCGGCTTGACGCCCATCCGGTCCCGGACCAGCAGCAGTTCCTCGGTCCGGGCGTCCCAGATGGCGAAGGCGAACATGCCGTTCAGCCGCTCCACGAAGGACGGCCCCCAGTGCAGGTAGGCCTCCAGCACCGTCTCGGTGTCGCTGCGGGTGCGGAAGCGCACGCCCGCCGCGGCCAGTTCGGTGCGCAGCTCCTGGAAGTTGTACACCTCGCCGCTGTAGGTCATCACGGCCAGCAGCCGGCCGTCGCGCTCGACCTTCATCGGCTGGGCGCCGCCCTCCAGGTCGATCACCGCGAGGCGGCGGTGCCCGAGCGCCGCGTGCGCTTCCAGGTGCACGCCGCCCGCGTCCGGACCGCGGCAGATCATCGTCCCGGTCATCGCCTGGACCAGCGACCGCTGCCGGGTGAGGTCCCGGTCGAACGCCACCCAGCCGGCTATTCCACACATGTCAGGGGTGTCCCTTCCCGCCGCATCCGCTTCGTTGCGTACGCGGTTGGTGACGCTACGCCGGGCCCCACCGGCCCCGCCAGGCTCACAGCCGATTTGGCCGAGAACAGACAATCGAGCCGCAGCGCTGCCCGTGGCCCGCGGGCGTAGCGTGGATCCAGAGCCGGGAGCGCCTACCGGCCGCTCCCGCAGGGACCCTCCGGTGGAGGCAGCGATGAAACTGCAGGACGAACTTCCCGTGGACCACCGCCTGGCCCAGGTGTACCGAGCCGGCGCGGGACTGATGGGTCTGCTGCTGCTGATCTGGGGCTGCTTCGGGCTGGCCGGCGAACCCGGCTTCCTGAGCACCCACGGCCAGAACGTCGCCGGCATGTCGAGCAACGGAGCGCTCAGTGTGCTGTCGATCGTTTTCGGCGGAATCCTGTTCATCGCCGCGATCATCGGGGGCAACATCGCCTCCTGGACCAACATGGTCGTCGGCGCGGTCTTCTTCCTGGCCGGATTCGTCGGCCTGATCGCCCTCGACAGCAGCTGGAACCACCTGGCCTTCCGGTTGGCCAACGTGCTGTTCAGCTTCGTCTTCGGCCTGGTGATCGCGACCTTCGGCATGTACGGCCGGGTGAGCGGCCACCTCCCGCACGACAACCCCTACTGGCAGCGGCGCCACCCCGGCGAGCGCGCCCCCGAGGAGGAGATCGCCGGCCGCTGGCACGTGCCGGCCTTCAAGACCGTGCTGCGCCCGACGGTGCACCACCACGCATGAACGGCGCAGTCCGCGAACACCGCGCGGAGACCGGAGCCATCGGGGGCTCCGGTCTCCACGCACTTCTCGGCCCGGCCGCCGGGACCCGGGGGCCCGGGCCGTCCGGCTGAGCGCCCGACCGGTCGGGCGTGCGGCATTTCGGAAATTCCCCGACCGCTCGGGCCCCGGGTGGATTGGAACGCCTCCGCCCGGGGCACCAGCGGGGGTACAACAGCGTCACCCACCGGTGAGGAGGCGGGGCAATCATGGAGGGTCCGGCTCTCTCCCCGCGCGAACAGCAGCTCCTCGACGAGATCGAGGCCGATCTTCGTACCGACGCGGTGCTGGACACCGAGCTGTCCACCATGCGCATCGTGCACCTGCGCCGCCTGCTCCACCTGTTCACCCCGTGGCGCCACCAGCACCCGCGGCCGCCGCGGGCCTGAGGGCGCGCACGGCTAGGAGATGCCGGCGGCGATCGCCTCGTTGGTGAGCACCCGGCCGCCGATGCCCCACGCGCCGTCGCGCGCGTTGAGGATGTTCACCCAGGTGTCCTCGGGGTCGTGCCCCGGGACGGAGAGCCGCTCGACGACGTCGGTGGCGGCCCGGATGAACTCCGCCCGGGCGGCGGGGTCGGCCAGCCCGATGTCCGGCAGCTTCAGCTCGACCATGACGACCGGGCGGTTGGTGCCGCCCGCGTAGACGTGCTCCGGGGCGAGGACGTGCACGGTGCCGCCGACCATGGCGGTGAAGGCGGGGTTCCCGGTGAGGCCGCTGGCCGCGACCAGTGCGGCGGTCAGCCGCGGCAGGATCTCGCGCTCGCCGGCGGGGGTGAGGACGCCGCGGGGTGCGGTGACGGTGATGGGCATGGTGGCTCCCGTGGTCGGTGTGGCCTGTTGGCTAGTACGTACGTCCTAGCTAGTCCAGCTTCGAGTAGGATGGCCGTCCTAGTCAAGTGGGCCCACACACTCCCGGAGGCGACCGTGGCGCGCGACACCCGCGAGCGCATGATCGAGGCCACCGTCAACGCGCTCCGGCACCGCGGCGTGGCGGGGATGTCCTTCACCGACGTGCTCCGCGAGAGCGGCGCCGCCCGCGGCGCGATCTACCATCACTTCCCCGGCGGCAAGGCCGAGTTGGTCGCCGAGGCGGCCGAGTGCAACGGGCGGGCGGTGCGCGAGCGGCTGGCCGCGCTGCCCGCCGACAGCCCGACCGGCGTGCTGGACGCCTTCGTCGAGCTGGTCCGGCCCGTGGTCGCCGAATCCGCGCACGGGAGCGGGTGCGCGGTTGCCGCCGTCACCGTGGGGACGGGCACCGACGGCGACGACGCGCGGCTGCGCCGGATCGCCGCGGGCGCCTTCGAGGCCTGGACCGACCAGCTCGCCGAACGGTTCACCGCCACCGGCCTGGCCGCGGCCGACGCCGCCGACCTGGCGGGGACGCTGATCACCCTGCTGCAGGGCGCGCACGTGCTCTGCCGGGCCGCGGGCGAACTGGAGCCCTTCGAGCAGGCGGCCCGCACGGCGCGCGCGCTGGTGGCGCACCGCTACCCGGGCTGACCGGAACGCGCCCGGCCCCGCCCGTCGCGGGCGGGGCCGGGCGGTTCGGGCCGGTGGCTCAGGCGGACGGGTCCTCCAGGCGGAAGCCGACCTTCACCGTCACCTGGTAGTGCTTGATCTCGCCGTCGCCGACGTGGCCGCGCACCTGGGTCACCTCGAACCAGTCGATGTTGCGCAGGGTCTGCGAGGCGCGGGAGAGGGCGTTGCGGATGGCGGCGTCGGTGCCCTCGTGGGAGGAGCCGACGATCTCGGTCACCCGGTAGGTGTGTTCGGACATGGCGACCTCCGTGGCGGGGTTCGGCTGGCAGTGGCTGTCCCCTCCACCGTGGCCCAGCGGGCGGGCCGCCGCGCGGCGGGATCGGCCGCCGGGGGAGGGGCGCGGGCCGGGCTCCAATCCTTACGAAAGGCCAACGGCGGTCCGGCCGCCGCTCCCGGGCCGCCGGAAGGCCTCCTATCCTCGGAGCCGTGACAGCCCCAGCCCCCGTGCCCCCGGCCCCCGCGCCCCCGCGCGTCCTCGTGGTGGACGACGACCCCACCGTCGCCGAAGTGGTGACCGGCTACCTGGTGCGCGCCGGGTACGTCGTGGACCGGGCCGCCGACGGGCGGGCCGCGCTCGCCCGGGCGGCGGCCTTCCGGCCCGACCTGGTGGTGCTCGACCTGATGCTGCCCGAGGTCGACGGGCTGGAGGTCTGCCGCCGGCTGCGCGCGGCCGGCTCCGCCACCGCCGTGCTGATGCTCACCGCGAAGGGCGAGGAGGCCGAGCGGATCGCCGGCCTGGAGCTGGGCGCGGACGACTACGTGACCAAGCCGTTCAGCCCGCGCGAGCTGGTGCTGCGGGTGGGCGCCGTGCTGCGCCGGCGCACCGCGGTGCCCGCGGCCGGCGCGCCCGAACCGCTCACCGCCGGTGACCTGGAGCTCGACCAGCAGGCCCGCCGCGCCTTCCGCAGCGGGCGCGAGCTGGCCCTGACCCAGCGCGAGTTCGACCTGCTCGCCTTCTTCGTCGGCCACCCGGGCACCGCCTTCGGCCGGGAGGAGCTGATGAGCCGGGTCTGGGGCTGGGACTTCGGCGACCTCGCCACCGTCACGGTGCACGTGCGCCGACTGCGCGAGAAGGTCGAGGACGACCCGGCCGCCCCGCGGCTGATCCGCACCGTCTGGGGCGTCGGCTACCGGTTCGACCCGGCCGGCGAGGTGGCGCGGTGACCGCCCCGCTGCTGATCGCGCTGATCGCCGCGCTCGGTGCCGGCACCGTCACGCTGCTCGGCTGGCCCGCCGTGCGGCTGCTGCGCCGCCGCTCGCTGGTGCTCTCGCTGTTCGCCGTCGCCGTGGCCAGCGTGCTCGCGATGACGGCCGGGACCCTGGCGGTGGCCCAGGCGATGTTCCTCTCGCACCACGACCTCGGCGTGGTGATCACGGTGACCTGCGTGGCCGCCGTGTTCTCGATCGGCACCGCCGCGCTGCTCGGCCGCCAGGTGGTGGCCGGCAGCCGGGCGCTGGCGTTGGCCGCGCGCACCGTCGGCAGCGCGGCCGGGTTCGCCGCGCCGACCGGTCCGCTCGGCGCCGAACTGGCCGAACTGAGCGCCGAGCTGGCCGCCACCAGCGCCCGGCTGGCCGAGTCCCGGGAGCGCGAGCGGGCGTTGGAGTCCTCCCGGCGGGAGTTGGTCGCCTGGATCTCGCACGACCTGCGCACCCCGCTGGCCGGCCTGCGGGCGATGGCCGAGGCGCTGGAGGACGGGGTGGCCGAGGACCCGGCGCGCTACCACGCCCGGATCGGCACCGAGGTGGACCGGCTGGCCGGCATGGTGGACGACCTGTTCGAGCTCTCCCGGATCCAGGCCGGCGCGCTCGGCCTGCGTCCGGCCCGGGTCTCGGTCTACGACCTGGTGGGCGACGCCCTGGCCGGCGCCCACCCGCTGGCCCGCGAGCGCGGGGTCCGGCTGCAGGGCGAGCGGGTGGAGCAGGCGCCGGTGGAGGTGGACGGCCGGGAGATCACCCGGGTGCTGGGCAACCTGCTGGTGAACGCGATCCGGGCGACCCCCGCGGACGGCGTGGTCGAGGTGGCGGCGCGCTGGGAGGCGGCCGAGGTGGTGCTCTCGGTGACCGACGGCTGCGGCGGCATCCCCGAGGCCGACCTGCCCCGGGTGTTCGAGACCGGGTGGCGGGGCGGCAGCGCCCGCACCCCGCGCGAGGGCACCGGTGGGGCGGGGCTCGGACTGGCGATCGTGCGCGGGATCGTGGAGGCGCACGCCGGCCGGGCGACGGTGCGCAACGTGGCCGGTGGCTGCTGCTTCGAGATCGCGCTGCCGGCGGCGCCCGTCGTGCCCGGCTAAAACGGCTTGAGCCGCGGCGCCCGTGGTCTGATGATCCGTCCCATGACTGGACTGCTGAACGTGATCGACGTCGAGGCGACCTGCTGGGACGGGCCGGTGCCGCCCGGGTCGGTCAACGAGATCATCGAGATCGGGCTGACCGTGGTCGACCTGACGCAGCGCCGGCGGATCGGGAGGCACCGGATCCTGGTCCGCCCGGAGCGCTCCGAGGTGAGCCCGTTCTGCACCGAGCTGACCGGGCTGACCGGGGACGAGGTGGCCGGGGGCGTGAGCTTCGCCGAGGCCTGCCGGCTGCTGGTGGCGGAGCACGGCGGCCGGGAGCGGCCGTGGGCCAGCTGGGGCGACTACGACCGGCTGCAGTTCGCCGGGCAGTGCGAACGCAGCGGGGTGGGCTACCCGTTCGGCGAGCGGCACACCAACGCCAAGGCCCGCTTCACCGAGGCGTACGGGCTGCGCCGCCGGCCCGGGATGGCCCGGGCGCTGGAGGTGGCCGGCCTGCCGCTCCAGGGGCGGCACCACCGCGGCGAGGACGACGCCTGGAACATCGCGGCGCTGGTGCTGCGGCTGGTCGAACAGGACTCCTGGCCGGTGGACTGACGTCCCATCAGCTGACGCACCGTCCGTCACGGGCGCCCCGGGAAGTTCCCCGAACGCCGTGGGTTCACTCGAACTAATGAACTGCACCGGAGTCCCGGGTGTGTCGCACGCACCCTCCCTATCTTCGACATCATCAGCACAACAGAGCTGCCAGGGAGGGGTCATGCACGAGAACACCACGTCGGGGGCCGGACTGACACGCCGTCGACTGCTGGCCGGCGGCGCCGCGCTCGGCGGTGCGGCCTGGCTGCTGCGCGGGGTGGTCACGCCCGACCAGGCCCGGGCGGACGGCGTGCCGGCGCTGCCCGCCCCGCCCGCCTTCCCCGGCGGCATCGAGGTCTACCGGCAGGTCTTCGAGAACTGGGCCGGCGAGATCCACGCCGACCAGCTCTGGACCTGCGCCCCGCAGACCCCGACCGACGTGCTCACCCTGGCCAACTGGGCGCACGCCCAGGGCTGGCAGCTGCGCGCCCAGGGCCACCGGCACACCTGGGCCCCGCTCACCGTGGCCGACGGCACCCCGGCCGGCAGCACCGTGCTGCTGCTCGACACCACCAGCCACCTCACCGCGATCTCCCCGGCCGGCACCGCCGCGGCGCCCGCCGTGCGCGCCCAGGCCGGCGCCGACATGGAGCAGCTGCTCGCCCAGCTGCAGGGGCAGGGCCTGGGCCTGACCCACTGCCCGGCCCCGGGCGACCTCACGCTCGGCGGCGTGCTGGCGATCGGCGGCCACGGCACCGCCGTGCCCGCCGCCGGCGAGACCCCGGCCGCCGGCCACGGCTACGGCTCGGTCAGCAACCTGGTCACCGAGCTCACCGCCGTGGTCTGGGACGCCACCGCCGGGGCGTACGTGCTGCGCACCCTGCAGCGGTCCGACCCGGACTGCGCGGCCCTGCTGGTCCACCTCGGCCGGGCCTTCGTGGTCGAGGCGGTGCTGCGCGCCGGGCCGGACCAGAACCTGCGCTGCCAGAGCCGGGTGGACATCCCGGTCAGCGAGCTGTTCGCCGCGCCCGGCACCCCGGGCGCCCGCACCCTGGCCGGATTCGTGGAGCAGACCGGCCGGGTCGAGGCGATCTGGTACGCCTTCACCGACCGCCCCTGGCTGAAGACCTGGAGCGTCAGCCCGAGCCAGCCGTTCGGCTCCCGCCCCGTCGACCAGCCCTACAACTACCCCTTCTCCGACAACATCCCGACCCCGGTGGCCCAGCTGGTCGGCGAGCTGATCAGCGGATCCTGGGGCCTGGCCCCGACCTTCGGCCAGCTCCAGCTGCTGATCACCGAGCTCGGCCTCACCGGTGACCTCACCGACGTGCTGCTCTCCGGCACCCTGCTGCGCGACCTGCTCACCCTGGACGTGGTCACCCACCTGCTGGCCGACGGTCTGCACTCCGACCTCTGGGGGCCGTCCCGGGCCCTGCTGCAGTACGTGCGGCCCACCACCCTGCGGGTCACCGCCAACGGGTACGCGGTGCTCTGCCGGCGGTCCGACGTGCAGTGGGTGGTCAACCAGGTCACCACCGAGTACCAGCAGCTGCTCGGGCAGTACCAGGCGCGCGGGCAGTTCCCGGTCAACGGCGCGGTGGAGATCCGGGTCACCGGCCTGGAGGACCCGGCCACCTGCGGGGTGCCCGGCGCCCAGCCCCCGCTGCTCTCCGCGATCCGGCCGCGGGCCGACCACCCGGAGTGGGACACCGCCGTCTGGTTCGACGTGCTCACCCTGCCCGGCACCCCCGGCCTGCACCAGTTCGGCCGCGACCTGGAGCAGTTCCTGGTCGCCACCTTCGACGGCACCCGGGCCGCCGTGCGGGTCGAGTGGTCCAAGGGCTGGGCCTACACCGCGGATGCCACCTGGGCCGATCCCGACATGCTCGGCCGGGTCATCCCCGACAGCCTGCGGGCCGGCGGCGGCCCCGGCTGGGACCAGGCCGTCGCCACCCTCAACCGCCTCGACCCGAACCACGTCTTCAGCAACCCGTTCCTCGATCAGCTGCTCCGCTGAGCGCGGCGGCCCGCCGCCCCACAATGGAGGGGTGAGCAGCGCGAGCACCCCGATCGACGAGTCGGTCCGGACCAGGCCGGCGGCCGCGCTGCGCCCGTACGTCGCGTGGTACTCCGGCTACCGGCAGGCAGGCCTCGGTCCGACCATCCACCGGGGCCTGCCCTCGCCCTACCTGACCCTGATCCTCACGCTCGACGAGCCTCTCGTGCTGGCCGCGCACCCCGACCCGGCGCAGCCGCCCGGCGAGTACCGGACCCTGCTCGGCGGCCTGCACACCTCGCCCGCGCTGATCACCCATCAGGGCAGCCAGTCCGGTGTGCAGATCGCCGTCAGCCCGCTCGGCGCCCGCGCCCTGTTCGGGCTGCCCGCCGGGGAGCTGGCCAGTGGTGACTACTCGGCCGAGGAGGTGCTCGGCCGGTGGGCCACCGAGGGGCAGGAGCGGCTGTGCGCCGCCGCCGACTGGCCGGGCCGGTTCCGCGCGGTGGACCGCTGGCTGCTCCAGCGGGCCGCCGAGGCCGCGGCGCCGCCGCCCGAGGTGGTCCGGGCCTGGCGGCTGCTGCTGGCCGGCCGCGGCCTGGGCACGGCGGCGAGCCTGGCCGCCGAGGTCGGCTGGAGCACCCGCCACCTGGCCGCCCGCTTCAACACCGAGATCGGCCTGACCCCGAAGGCGGCCGCCCGGGTGATCCGGTTCGACCGGGCCCGCCGGCTGCTCGGCACACCGGCCGCCGCCACCCTGGCCGACCTGGCGGCGGACTGCGGCTACTTCGACCAGGCGCACCTGGCCCGGGAGTTCAACGCGCTGGCGGGGTGCCCGCCGACCCGCTACCTGAGGGAGGAGCCGCCCGACCGGGCGGCGCGCCCTGTTCCGAAACGTCCAAGCCCGGCGGAGCCGGTCGGGGCAGGCTGGAGCCACCGAGGAGGAACCGAGCAGGGAGGCCCCTGATGAGCACCGAAGAGACCCACGCCGTGCAGGAGCGCGCACCGCAGGTGTGGCCCACGTTCCGGGCCCGCGACGCGCGGGCGCTGATCCGCTTCCTGGTCGAGGCGTTCGGCTTCGAGCAGAACGTGGTCTACGGCGAGGGCGACCTCGTCCACCACGCCGAGCTGGACTGGCCCGAGGGCGGCGGCGTGATGCTGGGCTCGGCCCGGGAGGGCGACGACGGGCGGGGCCTGTCCGAGCCCGGCCACTTCAGCGCCTACGTGGTCACCGACCGCCCCGACGAGCTGCACGACCGGGCCAAGGCGGCCGGCGCGGAGATCACCACGGAGCTGTACGAGACCGACTACGGCTCCCGCGACTTCGCCGTCCGCGACCCGGAGGGCAACCACTGGTACTTCGGCACCTACCGGGGCGCCCCGCGCCGCGCCTGAGGCGGAGCGGCTGATGGAGCTGCGACTGAGGCTGTGCACCTGATGTGGCGTCACCCACACGGCGCAGCAGCGGGAAATACCGTGCGGCACGGGGTAGCTGTGGTCAGGTGGAGGTGGAGTCAATGAGTTCGCAGCAGTACCGCACCGAGCACGACTCGATGGGCGAGGTGCGCGTGCCCGCCGAGGCCAAGTGGCAGGCCCAGACCCAGCGCGCGGTGGAGAACTTCCCGGTCTCCGGCCTGCGGCTGGGCCGCGCGCACATCGCGGCGCTGGCCCGGATCAAGGGCGCCGCGGCCGAGGTCAACCAGCGCCTCGGGATCCTCGACCCGGCCGTGGCCGGGGCGATCCGCGAGGCCGCCGAGGAGGTGGCCGAGGGCCGCTGGGACGCCGAGTTCCCGGTGGACGTCTTCCAGACCGGCTCCGGCACCTCCTCCAACATGAACACCAACGAGGTGATCGCCACCCTGGCCGGCGAGCGCCTGGGCCGCCCGGTGCACCCGAACGACCAGGTGAACGCCAGCCAGTCGTCCAACGACGTCTTCCCGTCCTCGATCCACATCGCCGCCACCGCCGCCGTCACCGGCGAGCTGCTGCCCGCCCTGGCCCACCTGGAGGCGGCGCTGACCGGCAAGGCGGAGGAGTTCGCCGCCGTGGTGAAGGCCGGCCGCACCCACCTGATGGACGCCACCCCGGTCACCCTGGGCCAGGAGTTCGGCGGCTACGCCGCGCAGGTGCGCTACGGCCAGGAGCGGCTGCGCGCCACCCTGCCCCGGGTGGCCGAGCTGCCGCTGGGCGGCACCGCGGTCGGCACCGGCATCAACACCCCGCCCGGCTTCTCCGCCGCCGTGATCGCCGAGCTGGCCGAGGTCACCGGCCTGCCGCTCACCGAGGCCCGGGACCACTTCGAGGCCCAGGGCGCCCGGGACGGCCTGGTCGAGCTGAGCGGCCAGCTGCGCACCATCGCGGTCGGCCTCACCAAGATCGTCAACGACCTGCGCTGGATGTCCTCCGGCCCGCGCACCGGCCTGGGCGAGATCAACCTGCCCGACCTGCAGCCCGGCTCCTCGATCATGCCGGGCAAGGTCAACCCGGTGATCCCCGAGGTGGTGGCCATGGTCGCCGCCCAGGTGGTCGGCAACGACGCGACGGTGGCGATGGCCGGCGCCAGCGGCAGCTTCGAGCTGAACGTGATGCTGCCGGTGATCGCCCGCAACCTGCTGGAGTCGATCCAGCTGCTCGGCTCCGCCGCCCGGCTGCTCGCCGACCGCACCGTCGACGGCATCACGGCCAACGTCGAGCGGGCCCGCGAGTACGCCGAGTCCTCGCCCTCGGTGGTGACCCCGCTCAACCGGTACATCGGCTACGAGGAGGCCGCCAAGGTGGCCAAGCAGTCGCTGGCCGAGTCCAAGACGATCCGTCAGGTGGTGCTGGAGCGCGGGTACGTGGCGCGCGGTCAGCTGACCGAGCAGCAGCTCGACGAGGCGCTGGACGTGCTGCGGATGACCCGCCCGTAGGATCGGTCCGCCCGGGCGGACGGGGGGGAAGCAGATGGACGGGGCGGAGTTCGACAGAGTGGGCTTCGACGGGGCGGGGTCCGAGGGGGCGGGGTTCGACGAGGCCTGGGCCGGCGCGCCGGCGGCGGTGCGCCGCTGCCTGGAGCTCGCGCACCAGTCGCTGGCCGGCGGCGGGCTGGCCGTCGGCGCGGTGCTGGTGGACGGGGCGGGCCAGGTCCGCGCCGAGGGCCGCAACCGCGCCTACGACGGCCCGGGCGGCCCCGACCCGTTGCAGGGCACCCCGCTCGCGCACGCCGAGCTGAACGCGCTGGCCCAGGTCCGCACCGGCTGCGACCTCGGCCGGCTGACCCTGTGGAGCACCCAGCAGCCGTGCGCGATGTGCCGGGCGGCGGCCGAGTTCACCGGCGTCGGCGCGGTGCGCCACCTGGCCCCCGACCCGTGGGCGCTGGCCGCCGAGCGCGGTGGACCGGGCCCGGCCGGGGCGAGCGACGAGTGGCTGGTCGCCGCCAACCTGCTGTTCCTGCAGAGCGTGCTCGACTCGGCCGACGCCGAGCACCCGACGGTGCGCCGCAACCGGGAACTGGAGCCGGAGACCTCGGCCCTGCTGCTGCCCGGCCGCCCGCCCGGGGCGGGCGCGGCCGAGCTGCTCCGCCCGCTCTGGCCCGCCCTCGGCCGGGCCGCCGCCGCCCGCCGGGCGCGCCTGGCCGCCGGCTGACGCGCGCTCAGTCCCGGCCGCCGGCCGCCCGGTCCGGGGCGCGACGCCCCGACGGCGGGTCCGTGCGAGCCGGGGCCCGGCCGGGTACGGTCGGACCAGCTCGGGCCCGACCGGTGACCCGGCGGGCAGGGAGGCGGGTGCGATGACCGAGCCAGCGACGGCCGGGTTGGAACGCGGAGCGGTGGTGCGGTGCGTGCCGGCCGCCCCCAGCTGGGTGAGCCTGACGGCCGGAGACCTGGACGGCGCCACGGCGTTCTACGGCGAGCTGCTCGGTTGGACCTTCAGCCGGGGCCCGGACCGCTGGGGCCCCTACGTCCGCGCGCTGGTCGGCGGCACCTCCGTCGCCGGGATCAGCGGCTCCTCGGACCTCCAGCTGCCGGTCGCCTGGACCACCTTCTTCGGCACCGAGGACGCCGACGCGCTGGCCGAGCGGATCCGGGCCCGCGGCGGCACGGTGGCGATCGGCCCGCTCGGCTTCGACGCGGGCCGGATCGCGATCGCCTCGGACCGGTCGGGCGCGCCGTTCGGCTTCTGGGAGGGCGACGCCCGCGCGGGCGTGGTGCTCAACGAGATGCCCGGCGCACCGGCCTGGATCGAGCTGCGCACCAAGGACGCGTTCGACTCGGCGCTGTTCTACGGCGAGGTGTTCGGCTGGGACAACCGGGAGCCGGGCGAGTTCGACGTGCGCTGGGAGCACGACCGGGTGGTGCTGCGCTCCCACGGGCACGGCGTCGCGGCCCTGGTCAACGCCACCGACCCGGAGGCCCGGCCGAGTTGGAACGTCTACTTCTCGGTGGCCGACGCGGACGCCTCGGCGGCGCTGGCCGAGCGGCTGGGCGCCGACGTGCTGGGCGAGGTGCGGGACAGCCCCTACGGCAGGTGGGTGGACCTGCGCGATCCGCAGGGCGGCCGGTTCTCGCTGCTCGGTCCGCGCGACCCGGCCTGACGCCGGGTCGGACCCCAGGCGGCGGGCCACGGCGCAGGGCCTCGGCACCGGGCCGCCGGGTCAGGCCCGGTCCACCTGCGCGCCGCAGCGCCAACAGACCACCGGCGGCCGGGCCTCGGCGAGCGCGCCGCACTCCTCGCAGACCAGCGGCAGCAGGCACGCGCTCTCGCCGCCGCCCGGCTCGGGCCCGGTCGGCGGCGTGCGGTCCGGCGGCGTGCGGTCCGGCGGCGTGCCGTCCGGCGCCTCGCCCCGCTCGGGGTGTTCCTCGGTCACACCCCGAGCGTACTCATCCACCGTCCGGGCGAACCAGGGCGCGGCGCGGTTTGGCCACCAACGACCCGGGTACCGCTCGCTCCAAGATCACGGAGATCACCGGGATCTCCGCGGTCCCGAGCCGAGGAGGCCGACATGGAGCGTGAGATCAGCACTGCGGGTGAGCCGGGCCAGCACCCGGAGCAGCCGCAACGCCACGCCCTGGAGGAGGACACCGACTTCGAGCACAACGACGTCGAGTGGTACGCCGTGCTGGGCGAGGACTGACGGTCCGTCGGACCGGTCAGGCGATCCACACCGTGGTGATGTTGCAGAACTCCCGAATACCGTGCCCGGACAGCTCGCGCCCGTAGCCCGAGCGGCGGACCCCGCCGAACGGCAGCGCCGGGTGCGAGGCGGTCATCCCGTTGAAGAACACCCCGCCGGCCTGGATGTCGCGCACGAAGCGCTCCTGCTCGGCGTCGTCGGTGGTCCACACGTTGGAGCTCAGGCCGAACGGCGTGTCGTTGGCCAGTTCCACCGCGTGGTCCAGGTCCTCGGCCCGGTAGAGCGTGGCGACCGGGCCGAAGGCCTCCTCGTGGTGGATCCGCATCCGGTCGGTGATCCCGCTGAGCACCGTCGGCGGGTAGTACCAGCCCTCGCCGGCGCTCTGCGGGACCTCCACCTCGCACTCGACGGCGGCCCCGAGCGCCAGCGCGTCCGCGACCAGTTCGCCCAGCTCCTCGCGGCCCTGCGCGGTGGCCAGCGGACCCACCTGGGTGTCCTCCCGCATCGGGTCGCCGACCCGCAGCGCCCGCATCCCCGCCACGAAGGCCGCCCGGAACTCCTCGTACACCGCCCCGTGCACGATGAACCGCTTGGCCGCGATGCAGGACTGCCCGTTGTTCTGCACCCGGGCGGTGACGGCCGTGCGGGCCGCCGCCGCGACGTCGGCCGAGGGCAGCACCACGAACGGGTCGCTGCCGCCGAGCTCCAGCACCGTCTTCTTGACCTCGTCCCCGGCCACCGCGGCCACCGAGCGCCCGGCGCCCTCGCTGCCGGTCAGCGTCGCCGCGACCACCCGGGGGTCGCGCAGCACGTCGGCCACCGCCCGGGAGTCGATCAGCAGGGTCTGGAAGCAGCCGTCCGGGAAGCCCGCGCCGCGGAACAGGTCCTCCAGGTAGAGCGCGGTCTGCGGCACGTTGGACGCGTGCTTGAGCAGGCCCACGTTGCCCGCCATCAGGGCCGGCGCCGCGAACCTGACGACCTGCCAGAGCGGGAAGTTCCACGGCATCACCGCCAGCACCGGGCCCATCGGGCGGTACCGGACCAGCGCCCGGGCCGCGCCGGCGTCGGTCACGTCCTCCGGCGAGGGGTGCTCGTCGGCCAGCAGCGCGGGAGCCCGGTCCGCGTACCAGCGCATCGCCTTGGCGCACTTGGCCGCCTCGGCCCGGGCCGCCGTGATCGGCTTGCCCATCTCGGTGGTCATCAGCTTGGCGATGGTCTCCTGGTCGGCGTCCAGCAACTCGGCCGCCCGGTGCATCAGCTGGGTCCGGCGCCCGAAGTCGGTCAGCCGGTACTGCTCGAAGGTCTGCACGGCGCGGGCCAGCCGCTGCTCCACGGCGGCGGGCGAGTACGGCTCGAAGGTCCGCAGGGTCTGTCCGGTCGCCGGGTTCACGGTCGCGATCGCCATCGGTCGTCTCCTGGAGGCAGGTGGAGGGTGGGCTGGATCTCCGGTCGAGCCTAGGGAAGCGGGGGCGGGGTGCATGCTTGTGACATGCCCGAGGGTGACACCGTCTTCCGCATCGCCGACCAGTTGCACCGCGCCCTGGCAGGGCGGGTGCTGACCGCCGCCGACCTGAGGGTGCCCGGGCTCGCCACCGTCCGGCTGACGGGCCGCCAGGTGCTGGAGGTGCGCCCGCGCGGCAAGCACCTGCTGACCAGGCTGGACGACGGCCGGACCCTGCACACCCACCTGCGGATGGACGGCCGCTGGCTGCTCCACCCGGCCGGCACGCGCTGGACCGGCGGGCCCGCGCACGAGATCCGGGTGGTGCTCGGCACCGCCGAGCAGACCGCCGTCGGCTACCGGCTCCCCGTGGTGCAACTGCTGCCCACCGCGCGGGAGGCCGAGGCGGTCGGCCACCTCGGCCCGGACCTGCTCGGGCCGGACTGGTCGGTCGAGGAGGCGCTGCGCCGGCTGGCCGCCGAGCCCGGTCGCCCGGTGGCCGCCGCACTGCTCGACCAGCGCAACCTGGCCGGCCTCGGCAACGTGTACGCCAACGAGCTCGCCTTCATGGCCGGCGTGACCCCGTGGGCGCCGTTCGGCTCGCTGCCCGCGCCAGAGCGGCTGCTGGCCAAGGCCCAGTACCTGCTGCACGCCAACCGGCTGCGCCCCGGCCACCCGACCACCGGCGACCCGCGGCGCGGCCGCGACCACTACGTGTACGGCCGCGCCCGCCAGCCCTGCCGGCGCTGCGGCACGCCGATCCGCACCGGGAGCCAGGGCGAGCCGCCGCAGGACCGGGTGGTGTTCTGGTGCCCGCGCTGCCAGCGGGGGCCGGCGCCGGGCTGAGCGCTTCGACGAGTGCGGGTGGGCGGTCGGTTCAGGTCGCGGAGCCGGCCGCCGCGCCGGTGGCGAGGTCGGCGCCCCAGCGCTCGATGGCGCCCTGGAGGTCGAGCTGGCGCGGTCCGGCGAGCTCGGCCGTCGGCCAGTCCTCGCGCGGCACCCGCCACATCACCTCGAACTCGTTGCCGTCCGGGTCCTTGGCGTAGAAGGACTTGGAGACGCCGTGGTCGGAGGCGCCGACCAGGGCGCCGTGCTCGCTCAGCACCCGGCCGGTCTCGGCCAGCTCGCCGAGGGTGCCGACCTCCCAGGCGAGGTGGTAGAGCCCGACCCGGCCGGGCTGCGGGCCGGGGGCGTCGGCGCCGATGGCGAACAGGCCGAGGTCGTGGTCGTTGAGGGTCTCGCTCGCGCTGAGGAACGCGGCCCGGCCGGGGATCTCGGCGTCGACCTTGAAGCCGAGCACCTCGGTGTAGAAGGCGACGGAGGTCGCCACGTCGCGGATGTACAGCACCGCGTGGTTCAGGCGGCGGACGGGCATGTCGGGTTCTCCTAGCCGGCGGGGACGGGCAGAGTGGTTCAAATTTGAACCTCGATGGAACGACAGTACCTCGCGGTTCGAATTTGAACAACCACCCGCGCCGTGGCCCGCGGCGGTCAGGGCATGGCGGCGAAGAGCGTCACGGTGGCCAGGGCGAAGACCGCGATGACGGCGAGCCAGAACGCCAGGAACCCGTTCGCCACCCGCTTGGCGCGCCGGGGTTCGGCCACCCGGAGGAAGTCGGCGCCGAACACCGCGCGGGCGCCCAGCAGCAGGCCGCGCAGACCGGCCGCGAAGACCAGCAGGAGCACGCACAGGCCCATCACGCAGCCGGCCGCGGCGCTGGTGTCCGGCTGCCGGCAGTCGTGGCCGTCGCAGACCACGCCGATCGTCCGGCCCACCGGGTAGGCCGCGGGCAGGCCGTGCAGGTCGGTGGTCCAGCGCTGCTGCGCCGTGCTGACCGGGCCGGTGCAGACGTTGTCGACGGTCCGGGGCTCCTGGTGGCGGACGCACCGCTGCACCGCGAGGGTGCCGCGGGTGCCGGTCAGGCCCGCCTGGAGCAGGGTCTCCCGGCCGAGGTACCACAGGCCCGCGCCGCCGAGGCCGACGGCGAGCGTGCCAATCGCCGTGTAGCTGAGCGCGCCGTAGTCGCCCGAGTCCTGCCGTCCCATGATCGTCCCCCGAACCGCCGTGCCTGTGGGTCCTGGGAGGGTAGCGTCCGGATCCGCGCAGGTGGCGGCGGGGGTGGGGGCGGCGGAGCGCGGCGGTGCGGGCTCAGGCCAGTCGGCCGCGCAGCAGGTCGTGGGCCGGCGCGACGGCCGAGCCGTTCACCTTCGCGTGCAGGTAGCGCAGGTTGCTGGGGGAGGCGTGCACGCCGGTCGGGGTGCGCCCGGCGACCGTGATGCCGTGGGCGGCGAGCTGGGCGGCCTTGTCCGGGTTGTTGCTGAGCAGGTCGATCCGGTCGGCGCCGAGCGCGTGCAGCATCTGCGCGGCGGCGGTGTAGTCGCGGGCGTCCTCGGGCAGGCCGAGTGCCGCGTTGGCCGCGTAGGTGTCCAGGCCGGTGTCCTGGAGGGCGTAGGCGTCCAGCTTGTTGTAGAGGCCGATGCCGCGGCCCTCCTGGCGCAGGTAGAGCAGGTAGCCGCCGTGCCCGGCGATCCGCTCGACCGCCTCGCGCAGCTGCGGGCCGCAGTCGCAGCGGGCCGAGCCGAAGACGTCGCCGGTCAGACACTCGGAGTGCAGCCGGACCAGTGGCGTGGCGGTGGCGGCCGGATCGCCGAGGGCCAGGGCGAGGTGCTCGGCGCCGTCGGCGAGGTCGTGGAAGGTGAGGAAGTCGGCGTCCACCGCGTAGCCGTCGCCGAAGCGCAGCGGCACGGTGACCCGGGTGCGGACCCGGGCCGGGGCGGGCTGCTGCCGCGGGATGCTGCTGAGGTGCGTCAAGGTGGCCTCCGGTGGACGCGCTCCGAGCCGGTTCGGGGCGGACATGGTTCAAATTTGAAAGGTAATGGCGCGACCGTACACCGCGCTTCAAATTTGAACAACCACGATAGGATGTTCCGCATGGCAGAACCCCGGTGGCTGGACGAGCAGGAGATGGCGGCCTGGCGCGGCTTCCTCGCGGCGAGCAGCCTGGTGGCCCGCCGCCTGGAGCAGCAGCTCAAGGACGACGCCGGCCTCTCGCACACCCAGTACGAGATCCTGGTGCACCTGTCCGCCGCCCCCGGCCACTCGCTGCGGATGACCGACCTGGCCGACCGGCTGGTCACCTCCAAGAGCGGGCTCACCTACCAGGTCGCCCAGCTGGAGAAGTCGGGGCTGGTCGGGCGGCGGTCCTGTTCGAGCGACGTGCGCGGGGTCTTCGCGTACCTGACGGACCAGGGCATGGCGGCGCTGCGGGCGGCGGCGCCCGGCCACGTGGCGGCGGTGCGCGAGACGCTGATCGACGTGCTGGACCGCGAGCAGCTCGCGGCGGTCGCGGAGGCGCTCGGCGAGGTGGCCCGCAGGCTGCGCTGACGCGGCGTCGGCTCCGGCGGGGCGGGCCGGACGGGGGTGTTGTCCGACCTCCCGTCAACGCGCGTAGCGCACCGGTGAACGGGGAGTGGACCGGGCTGGTCTACGCGGGTCCTGGTGGGAGTCCGGCGACTGAGTGGGCTTCAGTTCCCTAGCGGCGCAAGCGGGTTCGCCGCTACGCTCGCCGAGCGCGGTCATGCCAATCATTGGTATGCATCGAGCGCATGGGTGCACCCCTCGCACATCGCACATGTGGTACTCATCCCTGCCAGGCCACAAGGAGCGACCATGTCTCACCGCACGGCCCGCACCACCAGGCTCTCCCGCCTCGGCGCCCTCGGCGTCGGCACCGTCTGTGCCCTCCTGCTCGCGGCCACCGCCGCCGTCCCCGCCCAGGCGGCCGACGCCGCGCACGGCTTCGTGCCCAGCCACCCCGACCGCGACTTCGCCGGCTCCACGGTCGTCGCCCACGAGGGCCGCGGCCCGTCCGGCGGCATCAGCCCGCTGGTCACCCAGACCTCCGGCCTGGACGTCTCCAGCTACCAGGGCAACGTCGACTGGGCCACGGTCGCCGCGAACGGCGGCTCCTTCGCCTACGTCAAGGCCACCGAGGGCACCGGCTACACCAACCCGTACTTCGCCCAGCAGTACAACGGCTCCTACGACTACGGGCTGATCCGCGGCGCCTACCACTTCGCGCTGCCGAACGCCTCCAGCGGCGCCACCCAGGCCACCTACTTCGTCAACCACGGCGGCGGCTGGTCCGCCGACGGCAAGACCCTGCCGCCGGCCCTGGACATCGAGTACAACCCCTACGGCGCCACCTGCTACGGCCTGAGCCAGAGCGCGATGGTCAGCTGGATCGCGAGCTTCAGCAACACGGTGGACAGCCTGACCGGCCGTTACCCCACCATCTACACCACCACCGACTGGTGGAGCACCTGCACCGGCAACTACGGCGGCTTCGGCGCCACCAACCCGCTCTGGATCGCCCGCTACAACACCTCGCCGGGCACCCTGCCGAACGGCTGGTCCTACCAGACCTTCTGGCAGTACGCCGACTCCGGCACCTTCCCCGGTGACCAGGACTACTTCAACGGCGCACCGGACCGGCTGCAGGCGCTGGCCGACGGCTGACGACTGACGGCTGACGACCGGTCAGCCCGTCCGGTGCTCCTGAGCGCCCCGGCCCGGGGAGTCCTGGGTCGGGGCGCTCAGGAGACGATCTTCCCCACCACGAAGACCACGGCCGCCGCGCCGGCCGCGCCGCCGGCGCCCTTGCCGAGCAGCGAGACGGCCGAGCGGATCCGCGGGCGCCAGTGGGACCGGCGCAGGCGGACGGCCAGCGCGGGCGACGCCGCCTCGACACCGACCACCAGGACCTGGACGGCCGAGGTCAGCACGCCGAGCGCGAAGGCCAGCACGAAGCACCAGCCGGCGGCCGGCGCGACGCCCACCGAGTGCAGGTCGCTACCGCTGACCTGTACCGGGATGCGGTCACCGGGGTCGTGCTCGCCGTTGCCCAGCGGGCCGGTGCGCAGCACCCGGCCGTCGTCGGCGCGGAAGGAGCCCACACAGCTGTAGCTCTCGTTGCGGCCCTGGCCGCTGGACACGCAGGTGCGCACGGTGAAGGTGCCGGGCGTGCCGGCCAGGCGGCTCGCGTAGGCCACGTTGCCGCCGGCCCACCAGCCGACGGCGGCGCACCCGCAGAACATCAGCGCCGCCCCCACCAGGCAGATCGCCGCCAGGGCGGGGCTGCGCCGGGGCGGCTGGGCGTGCGGTCTGCCGTGCCGACCCGGTCCGGACCCGGCCTTGGATCCGTCCTTGGGCCCGGACTTGGTGCGTGGGCGGCGTGGCGCGGCTGCCGACATGGTGATGGACCCCGTTCCGTGCGGTTGCCCGCGCATCATGCCAGGTGAACGGGGTGCGGGCGGCGGGTGGGGTGCAGTGGTCGGGGCGACGCGGGAAGCTTGGGAACATGGCCGCCGAACCCGCCCGGACCCGGGCGCTGGCGTACCAGGGGCTGCCGAGCAGGCCCGTGCGTCCGCGCGGGCTGCCGCACGTCGCGGCGGTGGTCCCCGCCGGGGCGGGGGAGCCGGCGCGGTCGGTGCGGGTCTGCTGGGACACCGCCGACCTGCGGCTGATCGCGCACGGCGTGCTGCTGGAGCGGTCGGCGGGCCCGGCCGGGGCGCCGGAGTGCTGGCTGGCGACGCTGCCCGACGGGACCGAGCACCGGGCCGCCGCACTCGCCGAGTTGGACGACCGGCTCCGCGCCTACACCGCGGGGCGCCCGCTGCGACCGGCGCTGCGGATCAGCAGTCGCCGCACCCGCTCGCTGCTGCTCGACCGGGAGCGGCACACCCTGGCCGAGCTGGACCGCACCGAGTCACTGGCGCAGCGGCTGGGCGACCGGGCGGCGCGGCTCGCGGGGTGGGACCGGACCGAGGTCCGGCTGGTGGCGGGGCGGCGGGGGCTGCTCCACGAACTGGACGCGCGGCTGCGCGCCGACGGCCTGACCGCCGCGCCGGCCGGGGTGCCCGTGCCTGCGCCTGTTCCTGTGTCAGGGCGTGGTGGCGGGCGGGCGGTCGAGCAGGGCACCGCTGGCGCGGCGCTGGCGGGCTACCTGCGGGACCAGAGCGCCGAGTTGCTGGCACTGGACGGTGCGGTGCGGCGGGACGAGGCGGACTCGGTGCACCGGATGCGGGTGTGCGCGCGACGGCTGCGCAGCGCGCTGACCGCGGGGCGTCCGCTGCTGCGCGGGCGGCGGCGGGTGGCCGAGCTGGCGGGTGAACTGCGCTGGCTGGGGAGGGTCCTGGGCGAGGCGCGGGACGCGGAGACGACGGGGGAACGGCTGCTGGCCGGCGCGGCCGAGCGGCCGGGCACGGCTGACGGGGTGTCGGACGCGCTGCGCCTGGTGTTCCGGGAGCGGTATGCGCAGGCCTTTCTGACGGTGCGTGAAGTCCTGGACGGTGAGCGGTACTTCGCGCTGCTCGCGGAGCTCGAACGGATCGCCGCGGCGCCGCCGCTGCGCGCGCGGGCGGGGCGCGGCAAGCGGGAGCTGGAGCGCCTGGTGCGCGGCGAACGGCGGCGCACCGGGCGCCGGTTGCGCACCGCGCTGGCCCTGCCGCCCGGAGCCGGGCGCGACGAGGCGCTGCACGGGGCCCGCAAGGCGGCGAAGCGGGCGCGCTACGCGGCGGAGCTGGCGGGCGCGACCCGCCTGGCGACCCGGCTGCACGCCGTCCAGGACGCCCTGGGCCGCTACCAGGACGCGGTGGTGGCCCAGGCCCTGCTCCCCGAACTCGCGGCCCGGGCCCGGGCGGCCGGCGCGGACACCTTCGGGTACGGCGTGCTGTACGCGGCCCAGCGCCCGGAGGCCGAGGCGGCCCTGGCGGCCGCGCTGCCGGCCTGGCGCCGCGCGCGGGGGCGGCGGCTGTGCCGGGTGGATCGCTGACCTTCTCTCAAAATGCGCATGAAAATGCGTATTTCCGGCCGGGATTAATGGGTTGAACCCCCCTGCTATGGTGGCGCGATGGCATCGGTTAAGCAGGTCCAGGTCACGTTCGACTGCGCGTCGCCTCGGCGCGTCGGTCTTTTCTGGTGCGAGGTGTTGGGGTACGTCGCAGCCGCGCCGCCGGAGGGTTTCGCGTCCTGGGACGAATACGACAGTTCGCTCCCGGCCGAGAAGCGGGATACCTGGTTCGTGGCCAGTGACCCCGAGAAGGTGGGTCCGCGGCTCTACTTCCAGCGCGTCCCCGAGGGCAAGGTCGTCAAGAACCGGGTGCACCTCGATGTGCGGGCCGGCACCGGACTCGTCGGTGACGAGCGCGTCGCCGTGCTGGAGGCCGAGTGCGCCCGGCTGGTCGCGCTCGGCGGGACCCGGCTGCTCCTGCTGACCGCCGACGAGGAGAACGAGTCGTGCCTGCTGATGCAGGACGTCGAGGGCAATGAGTTCTGCCTCGACTGAGTACCCGTCGCAGGCGTGGGGGCGGACGTGCTGATCGAGTTCGCCTGCCGGCGGTGCGGCGCCCGCCTGTCGAAGCCGGTGGAGCGCCGTGAACTGGAGCCCCTGCCACGGGTGTCGGGCCGGGAGCACTACACCTACGGCCCGTCGACGGTGGTGGCCGGGGCCACCGCCGTCGACCCGGATTCGTGCACGCGTGCCGGTGCGGCCGCCACCTGGGTGATCAACCCGCTGGACGGCGTTGGGCTGCGGCCGCACACGGACTCGTCCCGGCTCTACGGGTGCTGCCGGCGGGACGGGATCAACGGACCGAACCTGCTGTGCGCCGGGTGCGGCAGCGAGGTCGGCATCGAGATCTCGGACTGCTGGACCGAGCACGACATCAGGCTGTTGAGCTCGGCGGTGACCGTGGAGCAGGTTCAGTAGGCCTCAGTAGGGCTCAGTAGGCGAGGATCTGCAGCGCGCTGCCGCCGCGGTCCTGGCCGGTGGCGTACAGGGTCCGGGAGTTCGGGGCGAGGGCCAGGCCGCCGAAGTCGGTCAGGGCGAAGCCGGTGACGTCCTGCGACGGGAGTGCGGCGCCGGTGGCGGTGTCGAAGGCGAGCACCGCCGGGTGCCCGGCCGGGTAGGCGTCGGGCACGTAGAGCCGGGTGCCGTCGGCGGAGACCACGGGGGCGGCGAGCTGGGAGTAGCCGTCGGTCAGGGTGAGCCGGGCGGTGACCGTGTCGGTGCCCGGGTCGACGCGCAGGCCGGTGCCGTCGGCGACGTCGTTGACGGCGTAGAGCGCGGTGCCGTCCGGGCTGAGGGCCAGGCCGTCCATGCCGGCGCTGCCCGGGACGGTGCCGGCCACGGTGGGCACCGCGGTGCTGGTGTCCAGGTGCACGATGCCGACCTCGGTGGAGACGTAGGCGCTGCGGCCGTCCGGGCGGACCGCGATCGACAGCAGCTGGCCGCCCGGGAGTTGGACGCTGCCGATGACGGCCTGCCGCGCGGTGTCGTACACCCAGACGCGGCCCGCGGTCGGCGCCGAGGTGCCGGGGGCGGGGCCGTCCTGCGCGAGGTAGACCAGGGAGCCGTTGACCGCGACGGTGCCCGCCACGCCCGGGCCCCAGCCGGTCGGGCGCGGCTCGTCCGGCAGGACCAGCGAACTCACCACGCTGGGCTTGTGCTTGGTGGTGTCGATCACCGACAGGGTCTCGCCGTTGACCACGTAGAGCCGGCTGCCGTCGGCGCTGAGCGCCGGGCGGTCCCGGGTCCACTCGGTCAGGCCGAGGTCGAGCGTGGCGATCACCCGGTCGTGGGCGGTGCTCACGGTCCGGAGCCGGGTGTGGCCGTCGGCGTCCTGGGCGACGGCGTAGGCGCGCCTGCCGTCCGGGCCGAGCAGCGGCCCGCTGGGCGGCATCGAGCTGCTGCCCAGCTGGACCAGCCCGGGGGAGCCGGGCTTCGCGGCGGTCTGGGGTGCCTGGGGTGTCTGGGATGCCTGGGGTGTCCGGGCGGCTTGCGCGACCGGTGCGGCGAGTGCCGCGAGTGCTCCCGCGGTGACCAGTGCGGTTAACCAACGGCCAGGTGTGGCAACGGACTTCATGAGTTCCCTCCCCATGCGGAGCATCGCCGAACGCGATGTGCGGGCAGGCTAGTCCACCGGGGCGGCCCGGCGCGGGCGATTCGCCGACCGGCTGCCCGGCGGATTCTCGGTGGGGTCCGTGAGGTGCGGATGTCAGACTCCTCGTCATGTCGAACTCGTACGCGCGGCCGATCCTGCGGACCGCCGATCTCGCCGAGGCGCTGGCAACCGTCGCCCGACTGTTGGAGCACGCCGACACCGGGGAGTTGGAGGTGGACTTCGACGCCCGGGTGCCGGGCGCCGAGGCGCTGGCGCCACTGGTCGAGCTGGTCCCGAACATCGACCGCTGGCCCGCGACGGGTGGGGGCGGGGAGGCCGCCGTGCGGGTCCAGGCCTGGGGGATGCCGCCGGAGCTGGCCGGGCCACTGCTCGCCGCGGTGGGCGGAGCGCCGGCGACCCTGCGGTGGGACTTCGCCGGTTGGCTCGACGCGCCCGCGATCGGCCTCGGCCGGGGCGGCAGCAGGGGTTCGTACGTGACGGTGTGTCTGAACCTGCGCGACCTGGACCTGCGGGAACCCGCGCCGGACCACACGGTCTTCGTGCACGTGGCCCACCGCGAGGCCGAACGTGCGCCGTGGTTGGCGGAGCAGGTGGGGCTGGCGCCGATCGGGGAGTTGGTGATGGCGCCGCTCTGAGCGGACCTCGCCGCGCGGTCAGGTGAGCACGATGCAGCCGCGCTCCGCGAGGCCGGCCAGCAAGGCGGGGTCGGGGTCGGGGGTGAGCGGGTTCCAGCGGAGGTCGAGCTTCTCCAGCGCGGGGAGGTCGGCGAGCCAGGATGGCAGCGTGGTGATCCGGTTGGCGCGCAGGTCGAGGTGGCGCAGCAGGGGGAGGGCCGCCAAGGGGGCCGGGATCTGCGGGAAGGCGTTCTCGCGCAGGTCGAGGTGCCGGAGGTTGGCCAGCTCGGCCGTCGAACCGGGAAGGCAGTGCAGGGAGTTGCCGCGCAGCCAGAGTTCGCGCAGCTCGGACAGGGCGCCCAGGGAGGCGGGCAGCTCGGTCAGTTCGGCGTGCTGGCAGCGCAGTTCCACCAGGGCGGCGAGGCCGCCGAGGCCGGCGGGGAGGGCCCGGAGCGGGTTCTCGCCGGCGTTGAGGTAGCGCAGGCGGGACAACTCGCCGAGGGAGTCCGGGAGTTCGGTGAGCCGGTTGTCGTGCAGGTACAGGTAGCGGCTCAGGTCGGGAAGCCGGGCCGGGACCTCGGTCAGCGCGTTGTGGCCGAGGTCGAGGGTGTGCAGGTGCCGGAGGCCGGCGATCCGCGGGGAGAGCGCGGTGAGCCCGTTGTCGGCGAGGACGAGGACTTCGAGGTCGGTCAGGTCCCACACCGACTCCGGTACGGTGCCCAGCTCCTGGCGCCAGAGGTCGAGCGTCCTGGCGGTGTTCACGACGGCAGGGAAAGGTCCGCCCGGGCCTCGGCCACCCAGCCGAGCACGCCGTCCGCGCCGCTGCTCCCGGCGAGCTCGTCCGCCTCCGCGAGCAGGGGGGCCGCGTCCTCGGGCCGGCCCTGCTGGTCGGCGAGGTAGGCCAGGCCGATCAGGTTGGCGGCCACGCCCGGCAGGAAGCCGAGCTCGCGGCGCAGCCGGGTGGACTCCTCCAGGCGGGCGCGGGCGGCTTCGAACCGGTCGGCCTGCTGGTCGGCGATGCCGAGGTGGCGCAGCGCGTAGGACATGGTGAGCCGGTCGCCGGCCTCGGTGGCCAGCTCCAGGGCGCGCTCGAAGACGGGCTCCGCGGCGGCCGCGTCGCCCCGGACCACGTGGTGGAAGGCGCCGACCCAGAACACCGCCTCGGCCTTGCCGCGGGTGTCGCCGAGCACCTCGTACAGCTCGGCGGCCCGCTCGAACAGCTCCAGCTCCTGGAGGTTCTCCACCCGGTCGGTGAGGAACCGGGCGTGCAGCAGGCGTCCACGGGCCAGCGCGAGGTCCGCCTCGACCCCGTCGAGCTCGCGCAGCGCGGGCGCGATGGCGGCGGTGTGGCCGCCGAAGACGGAGTGCTCGTAGTGGATGCCGGCCTGGGCGAGTCGTGCGTCCGTGGTCATGTGATGATCGTATCGAGTGCGGCACGGTGGAGCCTTGACGGTGCCTGAGGTGACGGTGCGACAGCCCCACCGACCCCGCGCGCGGCGGACCGGCGGCGGCCGCCGCCGAACTGGGAGAATCCCGGACGGCGCAGCTGTCGGTGCGTCAGTACGACGGAAGGACAGTTCGATGCAACGAGGTCCGGTGGCGAGCCGAACCGCCCTGGGAGCGGCCGCGACCCTGCTGGCGCTCGCGGTGCTGACCGCGTGCGGACCCGGCGGGCACAAGGCGGCGGACGCCGCCCCGCCGGCCGGCGGGCACCCGATGATCCCCATGGGCGCCGGCCCGGAGCCGAGTTACACGGCGGCGGCGCAGCCCGCCCCGGGGAGCTGCCACGTGCGCCACACCCCCGACGGGCAGCCGCTGCCGGACCCGGCCTGCACCCCCGGCGCGCTCAGCCCGGCGGTCACCCAGGAGAACATCAAGGACACCATCTGCCGCCCCGGCGGCTACACCTCGACGATCCGTCCGCCGGTCAACGTGACCAACAAGGAGAAGGCGGAGAACGCCAAGTCCTACGGGTACACCGGCCCGATGGGCGACGCGGAGTACGACCACCTGATCAGCCTCCAGCTCGGCGGCGACCCCAACGACCCGCGCAACCTCTGGGTCGAGCCGCCCTCCCCGGGCCACGTGCCGGGCAAGGGCCCGAACAACCCCAAGGACTCGGTGGAAACGCACCTGCACACCGCGGTCTGCAAGGGCCAGGTCACCCTGGCGGCCGCCCAGCAGGCGATCGCCACCGACTGGACCACGGCGGAGGCGAAGCTCGGTCTCAAGGACACCTCCGCGCCGGCCGACCCGGCCGACTCGGAGTGAGCCGCGGCCGGGGCCCGGCCCGGCCTCCGGGAGTGGGCGGGGGCGACGCCGACCCACCGTCTCGCGGAAAGTCCGTCGGATCACCCGAGTTGCCCGCGTCCGGCCCGCCGTCCCGCTAGCCTGGCCGGGCCGCACGTCAGGAGGCAGCCATCGACACGCCGGCCGACTTCGCTCGGGAGCTCGACACGCTGCGCAGGGCGTCCGGCAAGTCCTACCGGCAGTTGGCCGGCGAATGCGGCCTGGGGTTCAACACCGTGGCCGGATACTGCGCCGGCCGGCACCTGCCGCAGCTCTCGGTCCGCCCCCAGTTCCACCTGCTGCTGGCCGCCCTCGGAGTGCCCCCGGGCCCGGCCCGCCAAGCCTGGTCCGAGGCCCTCGCGGCCCTGCGCGCCCAGCCGGCGCCCGGCACCGGCCCGGCCTGGAACCCCTACCGGGGCCTGCGCGCGTTCGAGAGCAGCGACGCAGCCGTCTTCCACGGCCGCGCGGAGCTGACCGCGCGACTGGTCCACGAACTGGACCGCTGCCGGTCGCGGGGCGGAGCACTGGTCGTCGTGGGCCCGTCCGGATCGGGGAAGTCCTCGCTGCTGCGGGCCGGACTGCTGGCGGCCGTCAAGTCGGCGGTACTGATCACGCCCGGGGCCGAACCGCTGGAGCAGTGGCACCGGCACATGCCGGACGCCGACGGCGGCGCCGTGGTGGTGGTCGACCAGTTCGAGGAACTGTTCACCCTGTGCACCGACGAGCAGGAGCGGGCCGCCTTCGTGACCGCGCTGCTGGAACGCCGGGCGCCGGTGGTGGTCGGTCTGCGCGCCGACTTCTACGGCCACGCGCTGCGCCACCCCCGGCTGGCCGAGCTGTTCCAGCGCTCGCAGATCGTCGTGGAGCCCATGACCGAGCCGCAGTTGCGCGAGGCCGTGGTCGAACCGGCGCGCTCCGCAGGCCTGCTGCTGGAGAGCGGGCTGGTGGAACTGCTGCTGCGCGACACCGCCCGCGAGCCCGCCGCCCTGCCGCTGCTCTCGCACACCCTGCACACCATGGTCGAGCTGGCCCGGCAGAGCGACCCGCCGACCGCCGAGATCGGCCTGGCGCACTACCGGGCGGTCGGCGGCGTGCACGGCGCCGTCGCCAGGACCGCCGAACAGGCCTACCAGTCACTCCCAGTGACGCAGCGTCAGGCCGCCCGGCGGCTCTTCCTGCGGCTGGTGCGCACCGACGACAGCACCGCGGACACCCGACGGCAGGTCACCTTCGACGAACTGGCGGAGGGCCGGCCCGCGCACGAGGCCGACGAACTGGCCGAGATGCTGGACGTCTTCGTCACCCACCGCCTGCTGATCACCGGCCCGCACACCGCGCAGATCGGGCACGAGGCGCTGCTGGCCGCCTGGCCCCGCCTGGCCGGCTGGCTGGCCGAGGACCGAGCGGGCCACCTCCTGCACGGCCGGCTCACCGCCGCCGCGCGCGAGTGGCGGGCCGACGGGCGCCCGGCCGAGGGCCTCTACCGCGGCGGTGCGCTGGCCGGCGCGCTGGAGTGGGCCCAGGAGCCCGGTCCGGCCGAGGCGCTCAATCCGCTGGAACGCGAGTTCCTCACCGCCTCGCAGGCCGCCCGCGCCGCGCGCGCGGCCGTCGAACGCCGGCGCTTACGGCGCGGTTACCAACTGGTGAGCGCCCTGATGGTGCTCGTCCTGGTCTGCGCCGGCACCGCGTTCTACGCACACCAGATCGCCGCGGGCGCCGGCCGCCAGTCGCGACTGGCGCTCTCCCGGCAGATCGCGGCAACCGCCGTGCGGCTGCGCGCCAAGGACCCGGCCCTGGCCGCCCAACTCGCCCTCGCCGCCTACCGCAGCGCGCCCACCCCCGAGGCCCGCTCGGCCCTGCTGGGATCCTCGGCAGCACCCCTGCCCCGGCGCACCCTGGCCGCCCCGGCCGGCACCGCCGTCCTGGCCTCGGCCGGAGACCTGCTGGCAACCGGCGACGACAACGGGCAGATACGCCTGTGGCGCACCGCACCGAACGGCGCGCCCGCACCGACCGGCGCGCGCCTGACGACCGGTCACGCCGTCGCGGCCCTGGCGCTCAACCGCGACGCCACCGTCCTGGCCGCGGCCGACCAGGCCGGCTCCGTACGGGTCTGGCACCTCGGCGACACCGACGGCCCCGTGCCGCTGCCGCTGCCCCCGGCGAGCGGGGGCCGGGTCCTCGCACTCGCGTTCAGCCCCGACGGCACGTTCCTCGCCGCCGGAGCAGCCGACGCGTCCACCTACCTGTGGCAGCTGGGAACCGGCTCCCCGCCCGACCGACTGACCGGCGCGCGCAAGGCCGTCAAGAGCGTCGTCTTCACCCCCGACGGCCGAACCCTGGCAGCGGCCGGCGACGACGGCACCGCGCACCTGTGGAACCTGCCCGCGACCGGCCCGCCAGAACCGCTGGCCACCCTCGACGGGCCCACCGGCGAGATCTTCGCACTCGCCGTCTCCCCCGACGGCCGCACCCTGGCCGCCGGCACCGCGGCCGACCACGCCGTCTACCTCTGGAACATCGCCGACCCCGCGCACCCCGGCACACTCGGCGCACCGCTGACCGGGCCGGCGAGCTGGATCAACACCGTCGCGTTCAGCCCCGACGGGAGCACGCTGACCGCCGGCAGTTCCGACACGCTCAGCTGGCAGTGGGACCTCGCCTCCCGACGCCTGATCGCCACCCTGCCGCATCCGGCACCCGTCACCGCAGCCGTCTACCGTGACGCGCACACCCTCCAAACCCTGGCCGGCGACGGCGTCCTGCGGACCTGGGACGTACCCGGCCCGGCCCTGGCCGACAGCGCCCAGCAGGTCTTCTCGGTCTCCTTCAACGCCTCCGGCACCCGCCTGCTGGCCGCAGCCGGCGACGCCAGCCTGACCCTGTGGAACACCGCCGACCCCGCGCACCCCACACGCGCCGCCGCACCGGTCACCGGCCAGGGACCGGGTGCGCCGCTCGCCGGCGCCTCGGCACTCACCCCCGACGGGACCACCGAGCTCGCGGGCACCACCGACGGCTCGGTCCGCTGCTGGGACGTCACCGACCCCGACCACCCCCGCCCGCTCAGCGGCCCACTCCCGCTCGCCCGCGCCACGATCGAGGCGATCGCGCTCAGCCCCGACGGCCGCACGGCAGCGATCTCCAGCGACGACGGCTCGGTCCACCTGCTCGACCTCACCGACCCCGCCCACCCCACCGTCACGGCGGACCTGACCGGGCCCACCGCAACCGCCTACGGAGTCCGCTTCAGCCCGGACGGCCACCTGCTGGCCGTAGCCGGCGGAGACGCCAGGGGCTACCTGTGGGACGTCCGGGACCGCGCCCACCCCCGGCTGCTGACCACCGTGACCGGACTCGGGGCCGCCGCCTACGCCACCGCCTTCAGCCCCGACGGCCGACTGCTGGCCTTCGGCACCGCCGACTCCTCCGTGCGGCTGGTCGACCTGACCCGGCCTCAGCGGCCGGTCCTGCTGCCCACCCTCCTGGTCGGACCGGTCGGCGAGGTCTACGAACTCGCCTTCGCCCCCCGCACCGACCGGCTCGCCGTCAGCAGCGCGGACGGCAGCATCTGGCTCTGGCAACTGGGCACCGGGACCAACGGCCGCCTCGCGGCGCCCGTGCTCCTCGCCACCCTGCAGGCCGCCGCCGGCGGACTGTTCACCGTCGCGTTCAGCCCCGACGGGCACACCCTGGCCGGCGGCGGCAGCGCCGGCACCGTGCAGCTGTGGGACACCGACCCCGGCTCCGTCGCCGCCCGGATCTGCGACCACGGCGGTGACCCGATCACCCCGGCCGAATGGCACCGCTTCCTGCCCGACCAACCCTTCGATCCCCCCTGCCACTGACCGGCTGAGCGGCCCCGGTGCCCTGATGGACCGTCAGCGCCCGGGTGTACGGGGTTGTACGAGACCGGTACGGACCGCCACAAGACCGGCCGCCACCTCGGTAGACCAGCACCAGGCCACGAACACGGGCCACCGACCGAGGAAGGACACGACATGCGCACCCACACCAAGACGGCCACCGTCCTGGCCGCCGCAGCACTGATCGGCGCCGCCGCACTGAGCGCGGCCCCCGCGGCCTCCGCCACCGACAGCGGCGGCGACGGCAACCCCGCCACCGACTGCCCCGGCGGCTACACCGTCGCCTCCACCTCCATCCACGACTACAACGGCGCGGTCGTCGGCCTGGTCGAGATGCGCTGGTCCGCCGCGTGCTCGGGCAACTGGACCCGCGTCACCTCCTACATCGGCTCCTACCACCTCGAAGCCGAGATCGGCGAAGGCGCCGACTACACCCCGAGCGCGATCGCCAACGACACCGCCACCCAGAACTTCACGCCCTACCTGCGGGTGTCCCCGAGCCAGTACATGTGCTCGCTGGGCACCATCGCCGTGACCAACGACATCCAGTACACCGCGCAGATCTGCTCGAACTGACCCACCCGTACCACCCGGCCGGCCCGGGCCGCTCAAGCAGCCTGACCGCCTGAGAGGCCGCACACGTCGGCGGGGACGCGAACCACGGCGTCCCCGCCGAGCCCCCGAGCGGCCCGCACCCATTCGACGAGACGGCCGGCGCGGGCTCACTGCTGGGCGGTGGCCCCTATCCTGGGAGGCGCCAGGAAGGAGCCGTTGATGAGCGTCGACGCGGTCATGCGCACCGAGTTCCCCGCGGGGCACGTGGTCTTCTTCGGTGCCGACGGCAAGGTGATCATGACCCCGCGGAGCTTCGAGCACTCCAGCACGATCAAGTCGATGCAGATCGACTCGCTCTCGCTCGGCCGGCACGCGAAGACTGTCTCCGACGTTTACCTGGACTTCCCAGCTGACGAGAACTCGGCCCCGGACTTCGCGATCCTGCGGGAGGACGCGCAGCGGCAGGGCAAGCGCTACGGCTTCGAGGACGTGCTGTTGATCGCCGAGGTGGTGTCGGTCTCCTCCGCGCGCAAGGACTACGACGACTGCACGGCGAAGTACGGCCGCTACGGCATCCCGGTCTACGTGGTCGTGGACCCGTACGCCGCAGAGGTCGTCGTCCACACCCAGCCCACCGGCTCCGGCTACATCGCGGCCCACACGCACAAGTACGGTTCGGGCAAGCTGCCCATCGAGCTGGCCGACGGGCGGACCTACACTCTCGACCTGGACGAGCTGCCCCGGCCCGAGGCCGACGCTCGCTGACAGCCCATGAGGCCGGCTCGCGCGTGAGGTGGGTTTCGGCCGGGAGAGCGGCGATCCTCAGCACGGCTGAGACGACGGCGCGGCAGTCCGGGATCTGCCGGGTCGGACCCGAGCCCGCCCTCAGACCGAGGTCGTGGAGCGTCGTGACGATGCCCTGCGGGTTCGCCGGAGTCGGGCTCAGAGGTTGTCGGCTCGCTTGATCAGCGAGCGGAGCACCACGGATGCGAACCCCGAGGCGACGCACAGCATGAGCGCGCACCAGGCGAGCGAGGTGCCCGGTGGTGACAGGGTTGCGGCGCGCATGCAGTCGAGCCCGTAGGTCACCGGGTTCACGTAGGAGAGGTAGCGGGCCAGCGGAGCCATGCCGTTCTGTGGGTAGAACGACGGACTGGCGAAGAGCAGGATCTGGAGGGAGATGTTCCCGAGGATCATGAATCGCCGGAACTCCCGGATCAGCGTTGCCACCAACAGGTACGCGCAGTTCACCGCGGCCCCGACCGACGCGCCCGCGAGCAGCAGCGCGAGCCACCTGGTCCCGCTCCAGCCGACGTCGAACACCAGGGCTGCGAGCGTCATCGTCACGAACGCCTGGACGAGCACCATGGACATGCCGGCGATGATCTTCCCGCTGAAGTAGGCGGTGCGCCGCAGCGGGTAGGACCATATTTCCAAAGACATCCGGCTCATCTCCTCCTGGAAGAGAGCCGTGCCGACCGTCAGCGAGGAACTGAGGATCGCGGACATGATGACCGTCGGCACGATGAACTCGCCGTACGGCACCTCGTGCCCGTCGTAGGCGACCGAGGGCATGATCCGCCCCATCGAGGCGGAGAGGATGAGCAGGTAGACCACGGTCGGCGCGATGGACAGGACGAGATTGACCCGGTCCCTGGTCAGCAGCACGGCCTCCCGGTAGACGGTCGCGCGGAAGCCGCCGCCTCGTCGCTGGACGGGAAGTGCCATGGGGCTCATGCCCTTTCGGTGAGTCGGATGAATGCTTCCTCCAGGGAGACGCAGGAGAACGCGATGCTGCGGATCGCCCCGGCGCGGCCGGCCCAGTACTTCAGCAGGGTGGAGACGAATCCCTCCAGATCGTCGCCGATGACCTCGATCCTGATCCGGTCCAGTGACTTCAGGGCCACCCCGTGGGTTCCGGCGATCTCCCGCAGTTCGTCCGGGCCGACCTCCTCGGCGAAGGTGACCACCGCCGAAGTGCCGCCGAACTCGGCCGTGATGTCCCCGTGCGGCGCGTTCCGGATGATCCGCCCCTCCTTGAGGACGATCACCTGCGAGCAGTTCTGCTCGATCTCGTCCATGTTGTGGCTCGTCAGCACGAGCGTGACGCCGTGCTCCGCCCGGAGCCTGCCCAGGTGGTCCCAGAGCCTCCGACGCCCCGTGGGGTCGAGTCCGATCGACGGCTCGTCGAGGAGGAAGAGCCTGGGTGCCACCACCAGGGAGCGCACGATCTGGACCCGGCGCTGCTGGCCGCCGGAGAGGGTGAAGGCCACCTTGTCCATGCAGGACCCCAGGTTGAACTCATCGACCAGCTCGGTCACCCGGCCCCGGGCCTGACGCCAGGTCAGTCCGCGGAAGGCGACGGCGATCTTGATGTTGTCGCGGACGCTGAGCATCATGTCCATCGGGGAGGACTGGTGCACGACCGCCAGCGACCGCTTGGTCCCCGAGGCGTCGGTGAAGGGGTCTCCTCCGAACACCCTGACGGTCCCGCTGGTGGGTCGGGTCACGCCGCAGAGGAGCTTGACGAGCGTGGTCTTGCCGGCGCCGTTGGGGCCGAGCAGCCCGACCGACTGCCCCTCCTCCAGCGTGGCACTGATGTCGTCGATGGAATTGCCGGCAGCACCGCGGTAGCGCTTGACCAGTTGCGAAACGGCTACGGCTTCAGGCACGGGTCCACCACACCAGACAGGAAGGAGAGGAAAAGGGGAACGACGCCATCCGCCGCCACGGCCTCGCCGAAGCCCGACGGACGCACCTGGACATCGGTCAGCGCACTGGGGATGAAGTCGTGGGTCCCGGCCGCGCCCTCGCCGATCATTCCGCCGATCAGCAGGGCCACAGTGGCGAACCGGGGCCACTCGATCTCGGTCAACGAGGAGAAGTCGCGCACCGCGAGCGGGTTGCACGCGACCACGAGGTCGAAGCCGGCGAGCTCGTCGCGCAGGAGCCGGAGAGCACCCGGGTCCGAGCCGACTCCTGCCACGGGAATCACCCGCACCTCGTGGCAGGGGCACGGGAAACCGGGCCGGGGGACCGCCGAGAAGATCCAGGGCTGGACCCGGATCGGTTGTCCGTCCGGCCGGTCCGCCGCGCGGGGACCGGGCACCCGCCAGGTCCTGGCCCCGGGGCCGGCGGGCAGCGGGACCTTGCCGAGGAAACTCGCCGGCGTCACCACCGGGTCGACGAACCAGTGGTTGTCGCCGGCGGTCCGGATCTCACGCTCGGCGCGGTCCACCGCCCGGTGCACCAGGACGCGTCCTGCCTGTTCGAAGGCTATGACGTCGCCGACCTCGACCTCGTCGAACGGGGCGGCGACCAGCGTCACGCGGCCCCCGGTGGCCAGTGCCGGCAGCATGCTGTCACCCGACACCGTCACCCGGGCACGGCCCCTGACCGCCAGCGCGGTGCGCAGCAGCGCGACGGCGGCCGGGTCAGCAGTCATCGCCGGCGGTGTCGGTGCGCACGAGGATGGCGCCCTCCACCAGGGTCGCGAGGAACCGGTGGACGTCGCGGGCGATCACAGCGCCCTCGTCGGCGTCACCGGCCGAGTACTTCTCCACCAGGACGTCGCTGACCTGCTGTTCGCAGGCCCCGTCGGTGATCAGGTGCCAGATCTGCGCGGCGCTGTCGTTGAGGGTCCGGAACTCCCCCGAGTCGGTGTCGTACAGGCGGACCTCGTTCCCGGCCCCGGTCCACACGACCGACTCGCTGATCTCGTACGTCATGATGCACATCCCTTGCCGGCGGACCGGGTGGCGACGAGCGGGAGCGACTTGCGGACCGTCAGCTCGGCCTTCCAGTCCTCGTGGACGGGATGGAGCTCACCGGTCCGGACGAGGTAGGGGGAGAAGGCGTCGGGATCCTCGACCAGCGTTCTGGGCCCCGCTCCGACCGCCGCCCAGATCGACGAGATCATCTGGTGGCGCAGTTGGCGGCAGAGCTGCCGGGAGTTGCGCCGGTAACTGCCGGAATCCGCCATGTGGTAGGCCCGGCAGCCGCCGCCGCAGGCGGCACGGATGTAGCACTCGGCGCAGTCGGTGTGGACCGATCCACCCAGGACCGCGCTGCTCTCCCGCATCTCGGCCAGCACCGGATCGGCGAAGATCTCAGCCAGCTTCTGGGTGCGCACGTTGCCGGCGATGTCGAGCGGGGCGGTGATCAGCTTGCACGGATAGACATTGCCGAGCGAGTTGACGTAGATCTCGACGCCACCCATGCCGCAGTTGCCCTTGACCGAGCACGGTTTGGCCGCCTTCGGCCCCTCGGGAAGGAGGTGCTTGGCCGCGGGGTGGGTCCAGGTGAACGCATGGCCGGCCAGGTATTCCTGCCAGCCGTAGGTCGCGTCGTCCTCCTTGCCCCGACCCAAGGCGCTCTGCTGCATGACGCGGACCATCCTGATGTCGAATCCGCTGGCGAACTCGGCGAATTGCTCCATCGTGGCCGCGTTGTCCTTGCCCACCACATGGTTGATCACCGGTCGGACGCCGTGCTCGTTCAACAGCTTCAGCGCGTGGAGCGTCTTGCGGAAGGTTCCCCGGCCGCGTGTGCGCTCGTGGCTCTCCTCGGTGGAGCCGTCCATGCTCACCGTCACCAGGTCGAAAATCTCCGACATCTCCTCGGCAACGGCGGAATCACGTACCAGTGTGGCGTTGGTGATGATGTTCGTCCGCAGTCCGAGGGACCGGGCATGGCGTACCACCGAGAACAGGTCGCGGCGCATCATGGGCTCACCGCCGGTGAATATCACCGTGGTGGCGCCCAGGTCGGCGATTTCGTCCATGAGCGCCATTGATTCGGCCGTGTCCAGTTCCCCGGGGAGAGCTTTCTCCGACGACGCGTAGCAGTAGGGGCAGCGCAGATTGCAGCCGTCGGTGATGGCGTAGTACACCAGCTTGAGTCCCGGCGCCGCCATGACCGGTCTGGGCTCGCGGCCGGGCAGGTAGATCACGTAGTGCAGGAGCAGGTAGGCCAGGCTGCGCTCCACGTCCCGGGGCGAGATCCCGGCTGCACCCGCTCCCCGCTCGCGGTCCACGAGTGCGGCCAGGACGGCGTACTGGACGTCGTCCGGAGTGCACCATGCGGAGATCTCCGGGTTGACCAGCAGCCTTCGGCCTTCGGAGTGAAACCGGACCAGGTCCGGGGGGACGATGAAGTCGTCCCATGAGTCGATGAGCCCCATTGATCGAAAGCCTCCTCTGTTCCGCGGGGCCGCCGCCGACCGGTGGGTTCGGCGGCGGCCCACTCATTCGTCCTCGTGGCTCCGCCGACTACGCGTCGTCGCCGCCGCCGGCGCCCGCGCCCGCTGCCGAGTCGCAGCGGCAGCTGCAGCCGAGTTCGGCCGTGATCTCCGTGGTGGTGATCGCGGGGGTGATCCAGGTCGTGTTCGTCATCGCTCGGTACCTCCTGTTGGTCATTGGTGGAAAAGAACGGAACGGTGTCGGCTAGCCGAGGTCCATGCCGTTTCCGGAGCCGGCACCCGCACCGGCCCCCTGGCAGTCACAACTGCAGCCCAGAAGTGCGGAGAAGTCGACGGGAGAGATCTCTGGCGTGGTCCACTGGGGGTTCTTCATTTCATTCACCTCCTCCGCTGGATCGAACCGAATGGTGCGCCGGAGTTCACGGGCGGGCGAGCCGAAACCCTTCCGTTGCCCGCTCGTCGGCGTTGGTCGAAAAGCCACGGAAATCCAGTCCGAGAAGAGGGACTTTCACCGGCAGAACTACTCCCACATTGTTTCTGCTGGTTGCCGTGGATGCGCCCGCTGGGGGATGGGGGATTCCGTGGGCTCCCCGTGCCGACAAGCAAACCACCGCGCCGTGGACCCCGTCCGCAGCCTGGAACTTCAACATCATGCCGGGCACCTTCCTGCCAGTGGGCTCGGCTGGATGACCAGCTGCTCCCGCAGTGGCGAGCACGGTGCCGTGTGGACCGCGTGGGCCGTGGCGCCGCCCCAGCTCGGTACAATTGCACTGCCGAGAACGGGGGAGGTCACGTGCACAGCGCTGGCGAGATGGACCACGAGATGCTCGCTGTCTACCGGGCGGTGCTGCTGGCGCGTCAGGCGGACCACGCGGAGGTGGCCGAGCGGACCGGGCTGGCGCCGGCGCAGGTGCGGGAGGTGGCGGGTCGGCTGGTGGCGCTGTCGCTGCTGGCGCCGTCCTGGGAACTGCCGGGCACCTTCCGGGCGGTCAGCCCGGAGCGCGGGATGGAGATCCTGCGCCAGCGCGAGCAGCGCGAGTCGGCGGAGCGCCGGTACCGGATCGAGCGCAGTCAGGCGGCACTGTCGCTGCTGGTCGCGGAGTGCGAGGTCCGCGCGCGGACCGGTGCGCTGGAGGAACTGACCGGCATCGACGAGATCCGCACCCGGCTGGAGGCGCTGGCGAGTTCCTGCCGGCAGGAGTCGTTGGCCTTCCAGCCGCTGAACACGCTGAGCGAGACCGCGATCAAGGCGGGCCAGCCGCTCAACGACCGGGCGCTGGACCGCGGAGTCCGGTTCCGCACCATCTTCCTCGACGGGCTCGGGCGGGACCGGACGACGCGGGACTACACGCAGTGGCTGGTGCGCAGGGGCGGGGAGATCCGGACGGCGCCGACCCTGCCGATGCGGATGCTGATCGTGGACGGGACGACCGCGGTGCTCTCCGGCGCGGCGGACGGGTCGCCGACGGCGTTGGTGCTGCACAGTCCGCCGGTGGTGCACGCGCTGCGGGCACTGTTCGAGGCGTACTGGGAGCAGGCCACGCCGCTGGGCGGGTCGGCTGCCGCGCCGGAGAGCGGACTACGGCCGCAGGAACGGGAGTTGCTCAAGCTGCTCGCGACCGGGATGACCGACGAGGCGGTGGCCCGGGCGCTGGGCATCGGCCTGCGGACCGAACGGCGGATCGTCGCGGAGCTGATGGAGCGGTTGGGTGCGTCCAGTCGGTTCGAGGCCGGCTACCAGGCGGCGCGGCTGGAGTGGATCTGACCGGACGCGGGCCGGGGCCCGGCAGGTCAGGAGGTGCCCGAGCTCGGGGACGGGTTGACGGGGACGCAGACGCCGGCCTCCCAGATGAAGTCCACCGGGCAACTCGGCGGCGTGGTCGGGCCGGTGGACGGGTTGCCCGGGCCCGGCTGGCCGGCCGGCGTCGAAGTCGGCGCGGGAGTGGGCGTGGTGACCCCGATCGGGGCGGTGGGGACGGTCGAGGTCGGCGCGGCGGCCTCGGCGGCGGCGGTCAGCAGGCCGGTGCCCAGGGCGGCGAAGGCAAGCAAGGCGGCCAGGCGACGGGAAGGCTGCATGGTTCGGGAGCTCCTTGGGAGTCGGATGCTTCTCGTGGGGGGCAGGGGTTCTGGTGCGTTCCCCCGTGCCAACGAGCAAACCACCCGACCGCGGGCCCTGTCCGCAGCCAGGTCGTTCAAGATCCTGCCGGGCATCTTCCTGCCAGAACGCCCCCGCAGGGCCCAGTCCGTCAGTGGGAGGGATCGCTCCGGACCGACTCGTGGACGCCGCGCGCTTTCGGCTGAGGGCGGGCGGACAGCTCCTGGTCATTGCCCGCCGCGCGGCCGGCTCCCCTGATCGTGAAGGTGTGGGACCTGGCCGAGCGTCTCGACGGCGACCCAATGCACGTGCCTCGTGCCTCGTGCCTCGGTGATGGGCCTGCCGGAGCGTATCAGGCGTGCATGATAATGTGCCGAGCCGAACATCAATGCAATTTTACTAATCGTTCTGGAACCGGAGGTGGACGATGGCGGTTTCGACCCTCAAGGGCCGCAGCCTGCTCTCGCTGCGGGATTTCAGCGCAGCCGAGATCACCGAACTGCTGGAGCACGCGGGCGATCTGAAGGAGCGGGCAGCACGCGGGGAGCACCCGCCGGTGCTGGCCGGCCGGAACATCGCGCTGATATTCCTCAAGCCGTCCTGCCGCACCAGGGTCTCCTTCGTGGTGGCGGCCACTCAGTCCGGCGCCCACCCCGAGGTCTTCGGTCGTGAGGACATCCGCTTCGGCATCAAGGAGTCGGTGCGCGACATCGCCCGGGTCTTCGGGCGGGTCTTCGACGGCGTGATGTTCCGCGGGTTCGAGCACGGCACCGTGGCCGAGTTCGCCGAGTACGCGGGCGTCCCCGTCTGGAACGGGCTGTGCGACAGCTACCACCCCACCCAGGTGCTGGCCGACCTGCTGACGCTGCGCGAGTCCTTCGGCGAGCTGGCCGGACTGCCCGTCACCTACGTCGGCGACGGCCGCAACAACACGGCGACGACCCTGGCGATCGCCGCCGCCAAGCTCGGCCTGGACCTGCGGATCCTCGCGCCGGAGCAGCTCCGGCCCACCCCCGGGCTGGTCGCCGACCTACTGGCCGAGGCCGAGTCGGACCAGGCCCGGATCACCGTCACCTCGGATCCGACCGCGGCGCTGCGCGGGTCGGCGGCGGTCTACGGCGACGTCTGGGTCTCGATGGGTGAGGAGGACCGGACCGCCGAGCGGATCGCCCTGCTGCGCGACCTCAAGGTCACCGCGGGGCTGATGGCCCGCACCGGCCGCGCCGACACCGTCTACCTGCACTGCCTCCCCGCCTTCCACGGGCTCGACACCGAGACCGCGATCGACCACCCCGACATCTGCGAGGTGGACGACGAGGTCTTCGAGGGCCCGCAGAGCCGGGTGTTCGACCAGTCGGAGAACCGGATGCACACCGCGAAGGCGCTGATGCAGCTGACCGTCGCGGGCTGACCACCTGCGAGGGGGAGGGGGCGACAGCGGCTACGACGGCCACCTGTGGGAATTCGCCTCCTGGGCACGGGAGGGTCGAGCTAGAGCGAGATGCCAGCGCGGGTCGGCGCAGCGCTCCGCGCCACCCGTGACCCGCAGGCCCGACACCCGGGCGATCCGCTCCTCCGCGAGAGCGACCTTCCCCAGGGCCCCGGTGGGTGTGTCGACCGGGGCCCTGACTCCGTCAGAGCGAGCCGAGCGGCACGTTCGGGTCGGCGAGCTTCGACAGGTCCACCTGGCGGGCGGTGCGGACCAGGTCGCGGATGGGGTCGGTGACGTCCCAGACGTTCACGTTCATGCCGGCCAGCACCCGGCCGTCGCGGGTCCAGAAGGCGATGAACTCCAGGGTTCCCGGGTCGCCGCGGAAGACGACCTGGTCGTAGCCGTCCGGTTCGACGTAGCCGACGTACTCCATGCCCAGCTCGTACTGGTCGGTGTAGAAGTACGGGATCCGGTCGAAGACGACCTCCTCGCCGAGCATCGCCTTGGCCGCGGTCTGCGGTTGGTTGAGCGCGTTGGCCCAGTGCTCCACGCGGATCGGCTTGCCGTACTGGGGGTGTTGGGCGCGGGCCACGTCGCCGGCGGCGAAGATGTCGGGGTCGTCGGTGGCGAGGCCGGAGTCGGTGAGGACGCCGTCGTCGACCGGGAGGCCGGCCGCCTCGGCCAGGGCGGTGTTGGGGGCGGCGCCGATGCCGACCAGGACCGCGTCGGCGGGTACCAGGGTGCCGTCGGCCAGGCGGACGCCGGTGACGCGGCCGTCCGTGCCCTCGAAGGACTGCACGCCGATGCCGAAGCGCAGGTCGACGCCGTGCTTGCGGTGCAGGTCGGCGAAGACCTGGGCGACCTCGCGGCCGAGCACCCGGAGCAGGGGCAGCTCCAGCGCCTCCAGCACGGTGACCTCGACCCCGGCGGTGCGGGCGGCGGCGGTGGCCTCCAGGCCGATCCAGCCGGCGCCGACCACCACCAGGTGCCGTACGGTGCCGAAGAGTTCGCGCAGCCGGTCGCTCTCCTCGACGGTGCGCAGGTAGTGCACGCCGGCCAGGTCGGCGCCGGGCACCGGCAGCCGGCGCGGCGAGGCACCGGTGGCCAGCAGCAGCTTGGCGTAGCCGAGCCGGCTGCCGTCGGAGAGTTCGAGCTCGTGCGCGGCGCGGTCGATCGCGGTGACCGTGGTGCCCAGGCGCAGGTCGATCTCCTGCTCCTGGTACCACTCCCGTGGGTGGACGTAGATCTTCTCCCGGGAGTCCTTGCCCGCGAGGTAACCCTTCGACAGCGGGGGCCGCTCGTAGGGCATTTCGGTCTCGGTGCCGATCAGGACCAGCGGCCCCCGGTAGCCCTGGTTGCGCAGCGCCTCGGCCGCCTTGGCCCCGGCCAGGCTGGCGCCGACGATCACGTGGGCCGAATTCCTGCTGGTCATTCGCACTCCTCTGGGTACGGCAAGCACCCGGGCGGGCACTCTCAGCACTCACTCCCCAGTCGAACGCGCACTCACACGCGCCCGGGAGCAGGATGGAGTAGTCCGGGAGGCCCGTCCGAGGAGGTCGTTCGATGGCGACGGAGCAGCAGCGGGGCAGCAGCGGGAACGGCACCGGGAGCGGGCGGTCGGCACAGCCGCACCCGGTGCGCGACATGGTGGACGCGGCCTGGCACATCCGGCCGATCACGGTGCTGGTGATGATCGGCGCGTCGATGGGGCTCGGCCTGGTGGGCGCCCAGGTGGCGACGACCTGGGTGGTCGTGCTGTTCGCGATCTTCTGGGGCCTGACCGTTGTGGCGACCCTGGTGCTGACGGCCCGGATGCTGACGGAGCGTCAGCATCGGGACGGCGGCAGGCACCGGCGGGTGGCGCACTGAGGCGGGTCCACCGAGTGGGGCGCCGAGTGGGATGCCGAGGGCCGGGACGGGAGTCCCGGCCCTCGGTGTTGCTCGGTGGTGGTGTCGGTCAGTGCCGGTGGCTGCCCAGGTAGAAGAGGAGCATCACGAAGAACGCGAAGAAGTGGGTGCCGGCGATGTAGATGGCGGCGCGGGTCAGCGCCGCCTTCCGCTTGCTCTTCTCGTCCCGGACGGTGCCGTCCACCGGGGAGAGGACGGGTGGCACGGCAGGGGACTGGGCGGGGGTCCCGACGGGCTGCACGGCGTCCTCCGCAGCGTCCTTCGCGGCGGTCACAGGGCGGCTCCCAGGGCGTCCCGGTCGAGCTCGGGCCGCATCTCGGTGAGGATCCGCCGGGCGGCCCGGAGCAGCTCGGCGACGTCGGGCGTGCTGAGCGCGTAGACCACGGTGCTGCCCGCGCGGGTGGCGGTCACCAGGTTGCTGCGCCGCAGCACCGCGAGCTGCTGGGAGAGGCTGGACGGCTCGATCTCGATCAGCTCCAGCAGCTCGCGCACCGGACGCGGTCCGTCCTGGAGCAGCTCCAGCACCCGGATCCGGGCGGGGTGGCCGAGGGTGCGGAAGAACTCCGCCTTGGCCTGGTAGAGCGGAACCGGCACTGTGTCCTCCGTCACCGCGGCGGTGCGGTGCACCGGCGTCATCGCACCGGCATCATCCACTGGAGATGAAGAATTCTTCAAGTCCATGATCGCGGCTGCGGCGCCCGGTCCGGGAACGCCGTGGCGGGCGCCGGCCGGGGCCGGCGCCCGCCACCACGGGGGACGGTGCGTCAGATCGACTGCCAGGACGGCTTGGCGGCGTAGGTGGCGCGGAAGTAGTCGGCCAGCTTGAGGTGGGTCGCGGCGGCCTCGTCCACCACCACGGTGGCGTGCGGGTGCAGCTGCAGCGCGGAGGCCGGGACCAGGGCGGAGAGCGGGCCCTCGACGGTCTGCGCGACCGCCTCGGCCTTGGCCGCGCCGGTGGCCAGCAGCACCAGGTGGCGGGCCTCCAGGATGGTGCCGATGCCCTGGGTCAGGACGTGGTGCGGGACCTCGTCCAGGCTGTCGAAGAACCGGGCGTTGTCCACCCGGGTCTGCTCGGTCAGGGTCTTGATCCGGGTCCGCGAGGCGAGCGAGGAGCACGGCTCGTTGAAGCCGATGTGGCCGTCGGTGCCGATGCCCAGCAGCTGGAGGTCCACGCCGCCGGCCTCGGCCAGCTGCCGGTCGTAGGCGATCGCGGCGGCGGCGATGTCCTCGGCCGCGCCGTCGGGGCCGATGAAGCGCTCGCCCGGGATGCCGAGCGGCTGCAGCACCTCGCGCAGCAGCACCTCGCGGTAGGACTCGGGGTGGCCGTCGGGCAGGCCGACGTACTCGTCCAGCTGGCAGACCCGGGCCCGCGAGACGTCGAGCGTGCCCGCCTGCACCTTGGCTTCCAGGGCGCGGTAGATCGGCAGCGGCGTGGACCCGGTGGCCACGCCGAGCAGCGCGTCGGGCTTGCCGGTGAGCAGGTCCGCGATCGCCGTGGCGATCAGCTCACCGCCCGCCGCGGCGTCGGGAACGATCACAATCTCCATCTTGACCCACCGTCCGAAAGCATGTATTTAGAGGTCTAGACCAATCTGGGCGAGTTTACCGCGTCGGACGAGCCCGCCGAAACCCGGATCCCAAGGGGCGGCAGGTCAGCCGCGCGGCGGGGAGATGATGCAGAACCCGGCCCCCGAGTCGTCCCGCAGCACCGACATCCGGCCGTACGGGGAGTCGGTCGGCGGCACCACGACCTCGCCGCCCAGCTCGGCCGCCCGGGCCGCCGCCAGGTCGGTGTCGCTGACCTGGAAGTAGGTGCTCCAGAACGACCGGCTGCCGGGCGGGAGCATCGGCGGCAGGTCGCCGATGCCGCCGACCGGGGCGCCGTGCAGCTTGATCACGGTGTAGTCCAGGCCCGGCACCTCGTCGTACGCGTAGCCGAAGACCTGGAAGTAGAAGTTGCGCGCGGTCCGCGGATCGTCGGAGAGGTTCTCGTTCCAGGTGAACGAGCCAGGCTCGTTGGCCAGCCCGGATCCGGCGTGCGCCCGGGCCTGCCAGATGCCGAAGAGTGCCCCGGCCGGGTCCTGGGCCATCGCCATCCGGCCCTGGTCGAGCACGTCGAGCGGGCCGAGCAGCACCTCGCCGCCGCTGTCCCGGACCCGCTCGGCGACCGCGTCCGCGTCGTCGGCTGCCAGGTAGGTGGTCCACTGCGGGTGGCTCGCGGTGGGCTCGGGGGAGAGGCCGGCCACCCGGGTGCCGCGCATCGAGGCGAGCCGGTAGTGGCCGCCCGCCTCGCCGGTGTCGGTGTACTCCCAGCCGAACAGCCCCTGGTAGAAGGCCATCGCCTTCCCGATGTCGGTGCAGGTGAGGTCGACCCAGCAGGGCATGCCCTCGCGGTAGGCGGTCATCTTGGACATCGGCGGCTCCTCGCGGCGGGTGGGTGGTGGTGGGCGGGTGACGGTGGGTCAGGGGCTGACGGCGAGGATCACGTAGCCGGCCAGCACCGACAGGTGTACCCCGCCCTGCAGTGGGGTGGCCCGCCCCGGGATCACGGTGAGCGTGCCGACCGCGACGGTCAGCGCGAGCAGCACCAGGTGGGTCGCGTCCAGGCCGAGCACCAGCGGGCCGCTGAGCCAGATCGAGGCCAGCGCGACCGCCGGGATGGTCATCCCGATGCTGGCCATGGCCGAGCCGAGCGCCAGGTTGAGCCCGATCTGCACCTGGTCGCGCTTGGCGGCCCGGACCGCCGCGATGGTCTCCGGCAGCAGCACCAGCAGCGCGATCACCACGCCCATCACCGAGGCCGGCAGGCCGGCCGAGGTGAGCGCCGACTCGATGTTCGGCGACACCGTCTTGGCCAGCCCGACCACCGCGACCAGGGCGAGCAGCAGCAGGCCCAGGCTCGCGACGGCGGCCCGGGCGGACGGGCGCTCGGCGTGCTGCCCGTCGTCGCCCGGGGCCTCGGCCGGTTCGCTCTCCATCGGGCCGCCGCCCAGGTCCGGCGGGAGGAAGTAGTCCCGGTGCCGGACCGTCTGGGTGGTGACGAAGAGCCCGTAGAGCACCACGGCGGCCAGCGAGGCGAAGGTCAGCTGGGTGGTGGAGAACCTCGGCCCGGGGGTGCTGGTGGTGAAGGTGGGCAGCACCAGGCTGAGGGTGGCCAGGGTCGCGACGGTGGCGAGTGCGGCGCCGGTGCCCTCCGGGTTGAAGACGGCCACCCGGGAGCGCAGCGCGCCGACCAGCAGGCAGAGGCCGACGATCCCGTTGCAGGTGATCATCACGGCGGCGAAGACGGTGTCCCGGGCCAGGGTGGCGTTCTTGGCGCCGTTGTCGGCCATCAGGGTGACGATCAGGGCCACCTCGATCACCGTCACCGCCACCGCGAGGACCAGTGATCCGAGCGGTTCGCCGACACGGTGGGCCACCACCTCGGCGTGGTGCACCGCGGCCAGCACCGCGCCGACCAGGGCCAGCCCGGCGACCGCGGCCGCCACCGCGTCCAGCGAGCGGCCCCAGACCACGGCCAGCAGCAGGAAGGCCAGGGCCGGGACCAGCATGGTCCACCGGCTCAGCAGGGCGGTCAGCTTGTCAGTCATCGGGAAGAGCTTGGCAGACTGAACGTCAGAAATGGTGCATGTAGGACATTTCCGGGCTGACGTGCCGACGGCCGCACGAGGCTTTCGGGTGTGCCTCGTGCGGCCGTCGCTGTCGCCGTCTGCGCGGACGGACCCCCGGCTACTCGGTGATCCGGATGAGCCGCACCGGGCAGAGCGAGGCGGTCTGCCGGACCACCGCGTGCAGCTCGGCGGGCGGCTCCGACTGGAGCAGCGTCACGATGCCGTCCTCGTCCTGGTCGAAGACCTCCGGGGCGAGCATGACGCACTGGCCGGCCGACACGCACCGGTCGGGGTCGACGCTGACGCGCATGGCACCTCGCTCTCGGGGGTGGGCGGTCACCAGGTGACCGGGAGCTCGTGGACGCCGTAGACCAGGGCCTCGTCCTTGAAGCGGAGCTCGGACAGCGGGACGGCCAGCTTGAGTCCGGGGATGCGGCGGAACAGGGTGCCGTAGACGATCTCCAGCTCGATCCGGGCCAGGTTCTGGCCGATGCACTGGTGGATGCCGTAGCCGAAGGCGAGGTGGCTGCGGGCCTCCGCGCGGCGGATGTCCAGGGTGTCGGGGTCGGGGAAGACGCTCTCGTCGTGGTTGGCGGAGTTGTTCAGCGGCAGGATGCCCTCGCCCGCCTTGATGACGACCCCGTCGACCTCGATGTCCTCCAGTGCGACCCGGGCGGTGCCGGAGTCGGAGATGCTGAAGAACCGCAGCAGCTCCTCCACCGCGCCGGGCAGCAGCTCCGGGTCGGCCTGGACGGCGGCCAGCTGCTCCGGGTGCTCCAGCAGGCCGAGCACGCCGAGCGAGATCATGTTGGCGGTGGTCTCGTGCCCGCCGACCAGCATCAGCCGGGCCATGGTGACGATGTCGGTGTGGTCGGCGATCGGGTCCTCGCGGTTCTTCTCGATGAACCGGCTGATCAGGTCGTCGCCGGGCGCCGCCTGCTTGGCGGTGACCAGCTTGTCCAGGTAACTGTCCAGGGCCATGACCGCGGCGCCGTACTCCTGCGGGCTGATGTCGTGGTTCATCATCAGCGCCGACCACTCCTCGAACTGCGGGTGGTCCTCGTACGGGACGCCGAGCAGCTCGCAGATCACCAGCGAGGGGACGGCGAGCGCCAGCGCGGCCACCAGGTCGACCGGGCCGCCCTGGGCCAGCATCGCGTCGATCCGGGCGTCCACGATCTGCTGGACCCGGGGGCGCAGCGCGCGCATCCGCCGGGCGGTGAACTCGGGGATCAGGTAACGGCGCTGGGCGGTGTGCTCCGGCGGGTCCATGGAGAGCAGCATCAGGCGGACCTCGCGCAGCATCTCCTCGGGGATCGGGAACTGGTGCGGGTAGCCGGGCAGTTTGAGGTTGGAGCTCACCCGGGAGTCGCCGAGCACCGCCTTGACGTGCTCGTGCGTGGTGACCAGCCAGGCGGGCCGGCCGGTGACCTTGAGCACCGCCTGGGAGACCGGCTCGTGCTCGCGCAGCTCGGCGTACCGCTGCGGCGGACTGAACGGGCAGGTGCGCCGCATCGGGAAGTCGGGCAGGGCCGGGGAGCTCGGCACTTCGGCGGCCGGGTGGTGCTGGGTCATGGTGCCCTCTCGGGTTCGGGTGCGACGGTCGGAGCGGTGCGCCCGGGTCACCAGGTGACGGGCAGTTCGTACATGCCGTAGACGATCGCGTCGTCCTTGAAGCGGAGTTCGGACATCGGCACGGCCGGCTTGAGTCCGGGGATGCGGCGGAACAGGGTGCCGTAGACGATCTCCAGCTCGATCCGGGCCAGGTTCTGGCCGATGCACTGGTGGATGCCGTAGCCGAAGGCGAGGTGGCTGCGGGCCTCCGCGCGGCGGATGTCGAGGGTGTCGGGGTCGGGGAAGACGCTGCTGTCGTGGTTGGCGGAGTTGTTCAGCGGCAGGATGCCCTCGCCCGCCTTGATGACGACCCCGTCGACCTCGATGTCCTCCAGCGCGACCCGGGCGGTGCCGGCGTCGGAGATGCTGAAGAAGCGCAGCAACTCCTCGACCGCCTTGGGCAGCAGCTCGGGATCGGCCTGGACGGCGGCCAGCTGCTCCGGGTACTCCAGCAGGGCCAGGGTGCCCAGCGCGATCATGTTGGCGGTGGTCTCGTGGCCGGTGACCAGCATCAGCCGGGCCATGCTGACGATGTCGGAGTGCTCGACGGTGGGCTCCGCGCGGTTGGCCGCGATCAGCCGGCTGATCATGTCGTCGCCCGGTTCGGTCTCCTTGGCGGTGACCAACTGGTCGACGTACTGGTCGAGTTCGTAGTGCGCCAGGCCGCGCTCGGCGTCGCTGATGTCCTGGTTCATGATCTGGCCGGCCCAGTGCTCGAAGCGCGGGTGGTCCGCGTAGGGGACGCCGAGCAGCTCGCAGATCACCAGCGAGGGCACCGGCAGCGCGAGCGCGGCCACCAGGTCGACCGGGCCGCCCTCGGCCAGCATCGCGTCGATCCGGGCGTCCACGATCTGCTGGATCCGGGGGCGCAGCGCGCGCATCCGGCGCAGGCTGAACTCGGGTGCCAGCAGGCGGCGCTGGACGGTGTGCTCGGGCTGGTCCATGGAGAGGAAGGTGAGCGGGACGGTCTGCAGCAGCTCCTCGGGCACCGGCACCTGCAGCGGGTAGCCGGGCAGCTTGAGGTTGGCGCTCACCCGGGAGTCGCCGAGCACCTGCTTCATGCCCTCGTAGGTGCTGACCAGCCAGGTGGGCTTGCCGTTGACCTTGAGCACCGCCCGGGAGACCGGCTCGTCCGCGCGGAGCTCGGCGTACCGGGCCGGCGGGCTGAACGGGCAGGCGCGCGGCATCGGGAAGGCCGGCGGCTCGGTGGCCGGACGGTCCTGGTCGGCAGTCTGGGTCATGGTGCCCTCTCGAACTCTCGGACTCTCGGACTCGCTCGAACGCACTCGTACGCGAACGCATTCGTACGCGCTCGGATACGCCGCTGATCGCACGTTAGGCGGCTCGATCACCGCACCACACCCCCTGTCGACCCCTACCGCGCGGCCCGGCTCCGGGCGGTCCGCACCCCTGGTCGGCTAGGGGCCGCTAGGGGTCCAGCCGGGGCGGCGCGGCGGGCTAGCGTCGGGGCCGGACCACGATCCCGTGCACCCCGAACACGCCCGTCTACCGAGGTGGTTACCGTGCCCCTGGAGCCCAGCAGCAAGGGAACCGTCCCGTTCGGGGAGTACCGGACCTGGTACCGGGTCACCGGCGACCTGCGGGCGGACAAGCCGGCCGTGGTGGTGCTGCACGGCGGCCCCGGCAGCACCCACGACTACCTGCTGCAGCTCACCGAACTCGCCGAGCACGGCTGGCCGGTGGTGCACTACGACCAGATCGGCAACGGCGGCTCGACCCACCTGCCCGACAAGGGTGCCGAGTTCTGGAAGGTCGACCTCTTCGCCGCCGAACTGGCGAACCTGGTCGACCGGTTGGGCATCGCCGACAACTACGTGCTGTTCGGCCAGTCCTGGGGCGGCCCGCTCGCCGCCAAGCACGCGATGGGCCGGCCGGCCGGGCTGCGCGGCCTGGTGGTGGCCAACTCGCCCGCCTCCTACCCGCTGTGGCTCAGCGAGATGGCCGTGCTGCGCGCGCAGCTGCCGCCGGACGTGCAGCAGACCCTGCTGCGGCACGAGGCGGCCGAGACCTTCGACTCGCCCGAGTACCTGGCCGCCATGCGGGTCTTCTACGACCGCCACGTGTGCCGGATCCTGCCCTGGCCACGGGACTTCCTCTCCTCCTTCATGGAGATCTACAACGACCCGACCGTGTACTACACGATGAACGGGCCCAACGAGTTCCACGTGATCGGCACCCTCAAGGACTGGTCGATCATCGACGAGCTCGACGCGATCCGGACGCCGACGCTGCTGATCAGCGGCCGGTACGACGAGGCCACCCCGGTGACCATGCAGCCCTGGTTCGACCGGATCCCCAACGTGCGCTGGGAGGTCTTCGAGAACTCCAGCCACTGCCCGCACCTGGAGGAGTCGGAGCGCTTCACCGAGGTGATGCTCGGCTTCCTCGGGGAGCTGGCGCAGCCGCGGGCGGGGGAGGACCGGTGACGGCGCCGCGCACGGCGATGGTCTTCCCCGGCATGGGCCCGGCCGCCTTCGACGACGTCGGCCGGTTCATGGTGGCCAACCGCCAGGCCAGGGAACTGGTCTCGGTCGCCGACGAGGTGCTCGGCTACTCCCTGGTGGACGCCTTCCGCGAGGCCGAGGGCGACTACTCCGAGGCCGCCCAGGTGGCCTTCCTGGTCAACTGCCTGGCCAGCGCCCAGTGGGCGCACGAAACCCTCGGCGTCGAGGCCGAGGCCGTGCTCGGCCCCAGCTTCGGCGAGAAGGCCGCCGTCGCCTTCGCCCAGGCGCTCCCGCTGCCCGAGGCCGTCCGGATGACCGCCGAACTCGCCCGCTGCATGGACGAGTACTTCAACCGCGAGCACACCGACATCGTGGTGCTCTCCTTCGTCCGCACCCCCGAGGAGAAGCTGGCCGAGCTGCTCGCCGAACTGGACGCGCAGGGCGAGTGGCACGACATCTCCTGCTACGTCGACGAGGGCTTCTACATGCTCTCGCTGCGCGAAGCCCGGGTGGAGTGGCTGTCCCAACGGCTGCGCGCCATCGGCGGGATGCCGCTCTACACCATGCGGCCGCCGCTGCACTCGGGCGCCTTCGCCGGGCTGCGCGACAAGGCCGAGCGCGAGGTGATCGACACCCTGCACTTCAGCGACCCGAAGCTGCCGGTGGTGGCCGACCAGGACGGCGCGCTGCTCACCACCGCCGAGCAGGTGCGCACCATGCTGCTGGACAGCATCGTGCGTCCGCTGCGCTGGCCGGAGGCGGTGGCCGGGCTCAAGCGGTTCGGCATCGAGCGGGTCTGCGTCGCCGGCCCGGACAGCCTGTTCGGCCGGGTGCCGTGCACCACCGGGAACTTCGAGGTGCTGCCGGCCAATCCCCGGCTGGCGATGATCCCCCGGCGCCGGGCCGCCGTCGGCTGAGCAGGGCCGCCCCGACACACATCTGACGCACCATCAACGACCATGAGGGAGTCACCATGTGGGACGAGAAGTTCGAAGAGACGCTGCGCCGCTTCCTGCCCTTCCTCGCCCCGGGCGAGCAGTTGGCGGACGACGCCCCGCTGCGTGACCTGGGCCTGGACTCGCTCGGCACCGTCGAGCTGCTGGGCACCCTGGAGAACGCCTACGACATCCGCTTCCTGGACGACGCGCTGACCCGGGAGACCTTCGAGACCCCCGCCGTGCTCTGGAAGACCGTGGCGGGCCTGCTGCCCGGCACCGTGGCCTGACGGGACGGAGAGGGACGGGAGAAGGACAGGAGAAGGCCGCCACGATGGACGACACCGTGGACCTCGCCGCGGTCCTCGCTGCGGACCCCGCCGTGGACCTCGCGCTGTCCGGGCGCTTCCTGCGCGGACTCGCCAGGTCGGCGGACCGGCCCGCGCTGCTCGCGGGCGGGACCAGCCTGACCTACCGTGAGCTGCACGAGCGCGCGCTGCTGCTGGCCGGCTCGCTGCTGGCCCACCTGCCGTCGCGGCCGGGGGCGATCGGCGTGCTGGCGGGCAAGGGCCCCTCGGCGTACGCGTCGATCCTGGCCGGCCTGTACACCGGGATCACCGTGGTCCCGCTGCAGCCGGCCTTCCCCGCCGCCCGCACCCGGCAGATGATCGGCGCGAGCGGGGTCGGCGCGCTGATCGCCGACGACGACTCGCTGCCGGCGCTGGTCGCGCTGCGGGAGGAGGGCGTCGACCTGCCGGTGCTCTTCGCGCCGGGCGGTCAGCCGCAGCCGGCCATCCCGCCGGCGGCCGGCAGCGCGCTGTCGGCGCCGGTGCCGGTGCGCGCCGAGGACACCGCGTACGTCCTGTTCACCTCGGGCTCGACCGGCCGGCCCAAGGGCGTGCCGGTCACCCACGCCAACACCCGCCACTACTTCGGACTCCTCGACGAGCGGTACGACTTCGGCCCCGAGGACGTCTTCTCGCAGACCTTCGACCTGAACTTCGACTGCGCGGTGTTCGACCTGTTCTGCGCCTGGGGAGCCGGCGGCACGCTGGTCGTCCCGCCGCCGCAGGCCTACCGGGACCTGCCGCGGTTCGCCGCCGAACACGGCCTGACCGTCTGGTTCTCCACCCCCAGTGCGATCGCGCTGGTGCGGCGGATGGGGGGCCTCGGGCCGGGCGGGCTGCCCTCGCTGCGCTGGAGCTTCTTCGCCGGGGAGGCGCTGAGCTGCCAGGACGCCGGCGACTGGCTGGCGGCGGCACCCGGTTCGACGCTGGAGAACCTGTACGGGCCGACCGAGCTGACCATCACCGTCGCCGCCCACCGCTGGGCGGGCGAGGACGCGCTCAACGCGATGGTGCCGATCGGCGCGGTGCACGCCGGGCACCAGGTGCTGCTGCTCGATCCCAGCGGAGCGGAGAGCGAGCTGGAGGGCGAACTCTGCATCGCCGGACCGCAGCTGACGGCCGGTTACCTCGACTCCGGCGACGACGCGGGGCGGTTCTTCGAGCGGCTCGGGCGGCGTTTCTACCGCACCGGCGACCGGGTGCGGCGGGCGGACGGCGGCGAACTGCTCTACCTGGGCCGGGACGACGCCCAGGTGCAGGTGCTCGGGGTGCGGGTGGAACTGGCCGAGGTGGACGCCGCGGTGCGCGGCTGCCCCGGCGTGCAGGACGCCGTCACCGTGGCGGTGGCCGCGGGCGGCTCGGTGGAACTGGTGGTCTTCCACACCGGCGAGGCCGTGCCGCCGGTCCGGCTCGCCCGCGAACTGCGCCGGGTGCTGCCGGCGGCGGTCGTCCCCAAACGCTACCGGCACCTGGCCGAGTTCCCGCTGAACCCCAACCGCAAGATCGACCGCAAGCAGCTCGCACTCCAGGCCGCGACCACAGCCGAGTGAGGCCCACGATGGAGAGGACGGACACACGCCGTGAGTCGTAACGCGATCCCGCAGGCCGAGCCCGCCGTGCTGGTGCACGGGGTGCTCGACGAGGCGACGGCGGAGGCCGCGCCCGACGCCGTCGCGGTCGGCGACCGGGACGGGCGATGGACCTACCGGGAGCTCAGCGAGCACAGCCACGCGGTGGACGCCTGGCTGGCCGCCCGCGACGTCCGCCCCGGTGACCGGGTGCTGGTCCAACTGCCCAGCGACCGGGCGCTGGTGGCGCTGTTCTACGGCACGGCCCGGCGCGGCGCGGTGCTGGTGCCGCTGAACCCGGGCATGAAGGAGTACCACCTGCGCTCGGTGCTCGCCAACGCCGAACCCCGGCTGGTGATCGTCGACGACGCCGCGGTGGCACGGGTCGCCGGGCTCTCGCCGGCCGAGGTGCTGGGCATCGGGCAGGTCTGGCCCGAAGTGACGGCCCTGCACGGCGCGGGCGCGCGCGGCCCGGCCCAGCGGGTCGACGCCGACGAGGTCGCCGTCCTGGTCTACACCTCCGGCAGCACCGCCGCGCCCAAGGGCGTGATCTGCCCGCACCGCCAGATGGTCTTCGCCTCCCGGGCGATCAACCGGGAACTCGGCTACCGCCCCGACGACGTGGTGTTCTGCCGGTTCCCGATCTCCTGGGACTACGGGCTCTACAAGATCCTGCTCGCCGCGCTCGGCCGCTGCGAACTCGTGCTCGCCGACACCGAATCGGACCTGGTGCTGCTCAAGCGGATCCGGGAGAGCGGCGCCACCGTGGTGCCGATCGTGCCCTCGCTGGCGGCGATGATCTGCTCCCTCGCCGAGCGCGACCCGGGCGGCGACTCGAAGGTGCGGATGTTCACCAACACCGGTGCCGCACTGCCGAAGACCACCGTGGACGCGCTGCGCACGGCCTTCCCCGGCGCCGAGGTGATCCGCCAGTTCGGCCAGACCGAGTGCAAGCGCATCTCGGTGCTGCCGCCCGAGTTCGAGGACCGCAAGCCCACCTCGGTGGGCCGCCCGCTGCCGGGCACCCGGGTGCTGATCCTCGACGAGGAGGGCAACGAGCTGCCCACCGGCGCGGCCGGCGAGATCGTGGTGGAGGGCCCGCACGTGATGCCCGGCTACTGGCGGGAGCCCGAACTCACCGCCAAGGCCTTCCGGACCGACCCGGTCAGCGGGCAACGGCGCCTGCACACCGGAGACTTCGGCAGCGTGGACGAGGACGGGTTCCTCTACTACCAGGGCCGCCGGGACGACATGTTCAAGCGCAAGGGCGTGCGGATGAGCACGATCGAGATCGAGGCGGCCGCGATGGACATCCCCGGCGTCCAGGCCGCCGCCGTGCTGCCACCGACCGGGGAGCGCGACCTCGCGCTCTGCGTGGTCGGCGAGTTGGCGCCGCACACCGTGCTGCGCGAGCTGTCGCTGCGCCTGGAGCCGGCCAAGGTGCCGGGGCACTGCCGGGTGGTCGACGAACTGCCGCTCACCCTGCACGGCAAGCACGACCGCAAGCAACTCGCGCTGCTCTTCGAAGGGACCACCCCGTGACCGGCCACACCGAGCTCGCCAAGCGCTTCGGTACCCCGTCGTACGTCTACGACCTGGAGCGGGTCGCGGCCGCCCGCGGCGACCTGTTCGACGCGCTGCCCGAGCAGGTCGAGCTCTTCTACGCGGCGAAGGCGAACCCGCACCCCGAGCTGCTGCGCGAGCTGCGGGCCGGCGAGGGCCGGCGGTGCCGGGCGGAGATCAGCTCCACCGGCGAGCTCGCCGCAGTGCTGAGCGCGGGCTTCGACGGCGGCGAGATCCTCTACACCGGCCCCGGCAAGACCGCGGGGGAGCTGACCGAGGCGCTCAGCGCCGGGGTGCGGCTCTTCTCGGTCGAGTCGCTGGGCGACCTGCACGGCATCGGCGCGGCCGCCAGCCGGCTCGGGGTGGTCGCCACCTGCCTGCTGCGGGTCAACAGCGCCAGCGCCAGCGCCACTTCGAGCATCCGGATGACCGGGGTGCCGTCCCAGTTCGGCTTCGACAGCGAGACCCTGCCCGAGCTGCGCGAGCAGCTCTTCGACGTGCCGGGCACGGAGGTGGCGGGCGCGCACTTCTTCCCGCTCAGCAACGCCAAGGACGAGGCCAGCCTGATCGGGGAGTTCCGGCACACCGTCGAGGTTGCCGCCCGGGTGCAGCAGGAGCTCGGCACGCGCTTCCGGTTCGTCGACATCGGCGGCGGCTTCTCGGTGCCGTACGCCGTCGGCGGCGAGCGGCCGGTGTACGGCGGGCTGCGCGCGGCGATGGCCGGTGCGCTGGACGAGTGGTTCCCCGGCTGGCGCACCGGCGAGGTGCGGATCGCGGTCGAGTCCGGGCGCTACCTGGTGGGCGACAGCGGCACGTTGATGGTCGGCGTGGTCAACCTGAAGGAGAGCCGCGGCCGGCGCTTCGTGATCCTGGACGGCGGGATCAACACCTTCGGCGGCATGTCGGGGCTGGGCCGGATCATGCCGGTCTCGGTCCGCCTGGATGACGAGGGGATCCCGCTGGAGCAGATCGCCAGCCTGGTCGGCCCGCTCTGCACCCCGGGCGACGTGCTCGGCCGCGACATCGAACTGCCCGCGCTGGCGCCCGGGGACGTGGTGAGCATCCCCAACGCCGGCGCCTACGGGCCGACCGCCAGCCTGCTGATGTTCCTCGGGCGGCCCGCGCCGACCGAGATCGTGGTGCGCGGCGAGGAGTTGCTCTCGGTCTCCCGGATCGAGCACAGCCGGGCCTACCAGTTGGGCCGGGAGCTGTGATGCCGCTGCCCGACGAGCCGGCGCCCGTCGAGCGGGGCGAAACCGTGCCCGACGAGCGGGGCGGATCCGGGGCGGCCGTCGCACGGAAGGCGCCCGCGGTGGCCAAGCGGGACGCCACGGTGATCGTCGCGGGCGGCACCTCCGACTCGCACACCTGGAACCTGGTCTTCCTGCAACTGCTGCTGGAGGAGCTGGGGTTCGACGTGGTGAACCTCGGGCCGTGCGTGCCCACCGAGCTGCTGGTGCGCGAGAGCCTGGCCCACCGCCCGGCGCTGCTGGTGGTCAGCAGCGTCAACGGGCACGGCTACCAGGACGGCATCCGGATGATCGGCAAGGTGCGCGAGCGCGCCGAGCTGCGCGCCGTCCCGGCGGTGATCGGCGGCAAGTTGGGCATCGAGGGCGCCCAGAGCGCCGAGCAGCTGGCCGAGTTGATCGCCGCCGGCTACGACGCGGTCTTCGACGACGGAGCGGAGGGTATCGCCTCCTTCCAGCGGCTGCTCGACTCGCTCCCGCAGCGGGTGCTGACGTGAGCGGGGGCGGGTTCGGCTCGTACGTGCGCCGGGCGCACCTGGCGGGCGACCTGGTGGTGCAGCCCCGGATGGGGATGAGCGATCCGGCGCTGATGCGCGCCGGACTGCTGGCCACCAAGGCCGCCGCCGGGCGCACGGTCGGCACCGTCACCCTGGACAGCTACACCCGGGTGAACGACCTTGAGTCGGCCGGACTCGCCCTGCTGGAAGGCGTTCCGCTCAACGGCTACCCGATCGTCAGCCACGACCTGGAGACTACCCGGCGGGTGCTGGACGGGATCCACGGCCCGGACTTCCCGGTGCAGGTGCGGCACGGCTCGGCCGCGCCGCTGGACATCTTCCGGGCACTGCTGCGGGTGGGGCTGGACGCCTCGGAGGGCGGGCCGGTCTCCTACTGCCTGCCGTACGGGCGGATCCCGCTGCGCGAGTCGGTGCGGAACTGGTCGCGCTCCTGCGAGCTGTTCAGCCGGCTGCGCGAACTCGGCCGGGAGCCGCACCTGGAGACCTTCGGCGGCTGCATGCTCGGCCAACTCTGCCCGCCCAGCCAGCTGGTGGCGATCAGCGCACTCGAAGCGCTGTTCTTCCACCAGCACGGGCTGCGCTCGATCTCGGCCAGCTACGCCCAGCAGACGCACCGGGAGCAGGACCTGGAAGCCGTGTTCGCGCTGCGCCGGCTCTGCGCCGAACTGCTGCCCGGGACGGACTGGCACGTGGTCGTCTACGCCTACATGGGCGTCTACCCGACCACGCCGCACGGGGCGCTGGCCCTGCTCGGCGAGGCGGCCGAGCTGGCCGCCGCTACCGGTTCGGAGCGGCTGATCGTGAAGACCGTCGCCGAGTCGGTGCGGATCCCGACGGTGGCGGAGAACGTCGCCGCGCTGGAGCACGCGGCCGCCCGGGCGGCCCGCACCGAGCGGGTGGCCGACGGCGGCGGCGACTCGCAGACCTACGCGGAGGCCGCGGCGCTGGTCTCCGCGGTGCTGAACCTGGACCCGGACGTCGGGCGGGCGATGCTGCTCGCCTTCCAGCGCGGGTACCTGGACATCCCCTACTGCCTGCACCCCGACAACCAGGGGCGCACCCGCAGCTACCTGGACGGGGAGGGGCGGCTGCGCTGGGCGGACATCGGCAGGCTGCCGCTGGCCGGGGTGGTGGAGGCGGGCGAGTCACGCACCGTCAGCTCCGGGGAGCTGCTGGGGGCGCTGTCCCACATCCGCTGGAAGTACGACGACGGGGCGATCGCCGCCGGGCCGGGCCACGCGCTCGCCGGTGGAGCCGCCTGAGCCGCCTGAGCTGTCTGAGCTGTCTGAGGCGTCTGAGGTGTCTGAGGTGTCTGAGCTGTCTGGGCCGCCGGAGCGGCCCGAGCGCCGTCCGGGCGCGCCGGTTCCCCGGGCAACTGTCCGTTCGCTGAAGGGTCTTGGCCGAGTTGTGGGAGATGTGCGGATGATGGCGTCACGTTCCGATTCAGTCCTGGCCCGGCTGCTGGCCGCCACCGCGCCGTCGGAGCACCGGAGGCTGGTCCTCGACCTGGTGAGCCGCACGGCGGTGGGGGCGCTGAAGGCCGCGCGCCCGGAGGCGGGCGACACCCTGGACACCGCGCGGACCTTCGCCGAGCTCGGCTTCGACTCGCTGGCCTCCGTCGACCTGCAGGCCCGCCTGGTCGCGGCCACCGGCCTCGACCTGCCGGTCACCGTGGTCTACGAGTGCCCGACCCCGGCCGCGCTGGTCGACCGGCTGCTCGCCGGGGCGCTCGGCGCCGTCGCCGTCGAACCGGAGGCGACCGCAGCCGCCACCGGTGCGGTCGAGGGCGAGCCGATCGCGATCGTGGGCATCGGCTGCCGGTTCGCGGGCGGCGTGGACTCGCCGGACGACCTGTGGCAGCTGCTGCGCGACGGCGGCGAGGTGCTCTCCGGCTTCCCCGAGGACCGCGGCTGGGACCTCGACCGGATGTTCGACGAGGACCCCGAGACCCCCGGCAGCAGCTACGTGAGGACCGGCGGGTTCCTGGACACCGCGACCCGGTTCGACGCCGACTTCTTCGGCATCAGCCCGCGCGAGGCGCTGGGCATGGACCCGCAGCAGCGGCTCGTCCTGGAGACCGCCTGGCAGGCCCTGGAACACGCCGGCGTCGACCCGCTGGCGCTGCGCGGCACCGAGGCCGGGATGTTCTTCGGCGCCGAGGTGCAGGAGTACGGCCCGCGCCTGCACGAGGCCCCCGACGGCCTCGACGCCTACCTGATGACCGGCAACGCGCCCAGCGTCATCTCCGGGCGGGTGGCCTACGTGCTCGGCTCGGTGGGCCCCGCGGTCACCGTGGACACCGCCTGCTCGGCCTCGCTGGTCGCGATCCACCTGGCCTGCCAGTCGCTGCGCGCGGGCGAGTCCTCGCTGGCGCTGGCCGGCGGCGTCGCGGTGATGGGCGGCCCCGGCGTCTTCACCGCCTTCAGCCGGCAGCGCGGCCTGGCCCCCGACGGGCGCTGCAAGGCCTTCGCGGCCGGGGCGGACGGCACGGGCTTCGCCGAGGGCGTCGGCGTGCTGGTCCTGGAGCGGCTCTCCGAGGCCCGGCGCAACGGCCACCGGGTGCTCGCCGTGGTGCGCGGCTCGGCGGTCAACCAGGACGGCGCCTCCAACGGGCTCACCGCGCCCAGCGGCACCTCGCAACAGCGGCTGATCCGCCAGGCCCTGGCCAACGCCGGCCTGTCGGCCGCCGAGGTGGACGCCGTCGACGCGCACGGCACCGGCACCACGCTCGGCGACCCGATCGAGGCGAGCGCGCTGATCGCCACCTACGGGCAGGACCGGCCGGCGGACGCGCCGCTGCTGCTCGGCTCGGCCAAGTCGAACCTGGGGCACACCCAGGGCGCAGCCGGGGTGGCCGGCGTGATCAAGATGGTGCTGAGCATGCGGCACGGCTTCCTGCCGAAGAGCCTGCACATCGACGCCCCGAGCCCGCACGTGGACTGGTCGGCGGGCGCGGTCGAACTGCTCACCGAGGGCCGGCCGTGGCCGCGGACCGGGGCGCCGCGCCGGGCCGGCGTCTCCTCCTTCGGGGTCAGCGGCACCAACGCGCACGTGCTGCTGGAGCACGAGGTGGCGGAGCCGGTCGACGAGGAGCCCGCGGTTGCCGACCCCGGGGTGCTGCCCTTCGTCCTGTCGGCCCGCGGCGAGCAGGCGCTGCGCGATCGGGCCGCAGACCTGTTGCCGCTGCTGGACCGTGACGAGGTGCGGCTCGCCGACCTGTCCCACTCGCTGGCCACCACCCGGGCCGGCCTGGTGAACCGGGCCGCGATCGTCGCCGCCGACCGGGAGGAACTGCGCGCCGCCCTGGCCGCGATCGCCGCCGGCACGATCCCCACGGCCGTGGCCGGACCCGGCAAGCTCGCCTTCCTGTTCACCGGGCAGGGCAGCCAGCGGCTCGCGATGGGACGTCAACTCGTTGACGCCTCACCTGTGTTCGCCGAGGCCCTGGCGCAGGCTTGCGGCTACCTGGACCTCCAGCTGGAACTGCCGCTGACCGAGGTGCTGTTCGCGGCCGAGGGCTCCGCCGAGGCCGAGCTGCTGCACCGCACCGAGTACGCCCAGCCGGCCCTGTTCGCGATCGAGGTCGCGCTGTTCCGGCTGGCCGAGAGCTGGGGCCTGCGCCCCGACTACCTGGCCGGCCACTCCATCGGCGAGCTGGCCGCCGCGCACGTCGCCGGGGTCCTCACGCTGGAGGACGCGGCCATCCTGGTGGCCGCGCGCGGCCGGCTGATGCAGGCGCTGCCGCCCGGCGGCGCGATGGTCGCCGTGCAGGCCGCCGAGGCCGAGGTGGTGCCGCTGCTCACCGAGCGGGTCGGCCTCGCGGCGGTCAACGGCCCCCGCGCGGTGGTGCTCTCCGGCGCCGAGCCCGAGGTGCTGCGGATCGCCGGGGAGTTGGCGCAGGCGGGGCACCGGACCAAGCGGCTGCGGGTGAGCCACGCCTTCCACTCGCCGCTGATGGAGCCGGTGCTCGCCGAGTTCCGCCGGATCGCCAAGGTGCTGGCCTACGCCGCGCCGAAGATCCCGATCGTCTCCACGGTCACCGGCGAGCTGTGCGGCGAGCGGATGGCGACGGCCGAGTACTGGGTCGAGCACGTGGTGGCGCAGGTTCGGTTCGCCGACGCGGTGGACTGGTTGGCCGAGGCCGGGGTCGGCACCTTCCTGGAGATCGGCCCGGACGGCGTGCTCTGCGCGATGGCCCAGGAGTGCCTGGCGGACGCTGATGCTGAGGTTGGGACTGTCTTCGCGCCGCTGCTGCGCCGCGACCACACCGAACCGCGCCAGGCCCTGTTGGCGCTGGCTGCGGCCTACTGCGCCGGGGTGCCGGTGGACTGGGCCCGCTTCCACGCGGGCGGCGCCGGGCGCCGGATCGACCTGCCGACCTACCCGTTCCAGCGCAAGCGGTTCTGGCTGGAGCCCGGCTCGGCCCGCGCCGACCTCGCCGACCTCGGCCAACTACCGGCAGGTCACCCCCTGTTGGGTGCGGTGGTGGCGGTCGGCGCGGACGGTGTGGTGCTCACCGGACACCTCTCGCTGCGGGCCCGGCCGTGGCTGGCCGACCACGTCATCGCCGGGCGGGTGCTCTTCCCCGGCACCGCCTTCGTGGAGCTGGCCGTGCGGGCGGGCGACCAGGTGGGGGCCGGCGCGATCGAGGAACTCACCCTGGGCGCACCGCTGGTGCTGCCGGCCGAGGGCGGCGTGGGCGTCCAGGTCGCGGTGGGCGAGCCGGACGAGACCGGGCGCCGCCAACTGACCGTCCACTCCAGGGCGGACGGCGCGGACGCCGGACCGTGGACCCAGCACGCGAGCGGAGTGCTGGCGCCGGCCGCCGAGCCGCTGCCGCAGCCGCTGGACAGCTGGCCGCCGCAGGGCGCCGAGGCGATCGACCTCACCGGTGTCTACGACGGCCTGGCGGCCCAGGGCTACGGCTACGGCCCGGCCTTCCAGGGGCTGCGGGCGGCCTGGCGGCACGGCGGCGAGGTCTTCGCCGAGGTCGAGCTTCCCGCCGAACTGGTCGCCGAGGCAGCCGAGTTCGGTCTGCACCCGGCGCTGCTGGACGCTGCCCTGCACGCCGCCGACCTGGGCGCCGAACCCCGCGCCGAGGTGCTGGTGCCGTTCGCCTGGACCGGGGTGTCGCTGCACGCCACCGGGGCCGCCGCGGTGCGGGTGCGGATCACCCGCCCGGGCCGGGACACCCTGGCGCTCGACTTCGCCGACGCCGCCGGGGCGCCGCTGGCCACCGTGCGCGGCCTGGTCTCCCGGCCGGTGCCGGACGGTGAACTGCTGTACGCCGTGCGGCAGTCGCCGCTGGCCGTGCCGGGCGAGCCGGAGCCGCTGCGGATCGCGGTGCTGGACGGCGAGCTCGCCTCCATCGCCCCGGCCGACGGCGCGCTGCCTCAGGTCGTGGTGCTGCGCGCACCCGCTGGGGACGGGGCCCTGCCCTCGGCGGCCAGGAGCGCCACCGCCCGGGTGCTGCGGGTGCTCCAGGACTGGCTGGCCGAGGACCGGTTCGCCGACACCACGCTGGTGGTGGTCACCTCGCCCGCGCTCGCCCAGGCCCCGGTGCGCGGGCTGGTGCGCTCGGCGCAGGCGGAGCACCCCGGACGGTTCGTGCTGATCGAGCACGCCGACCTGCCCACCGATGCCGAGCTGACCGCCGCGCTGGCCACGGGTGAGCCGGAACTATCCCTGATGGGCGATCAGCTGACGGCTCCTCGACTGACCGTGCTGCCCCCGGCGGCGGCCCCGGCCCCCGAATGGGGGCGGGTGCTGATCACCGGCGGCACCGGTGGCCTGGGCGGACTGCTGGCCCGGCACCTGGTCGCCGAGCACGGTGTGCGCAGCCTGGTGCTGGCCGGGCGCCGCGGTTCGGCGCCCGAACTCCAGGCCGAGCTGGCCGGATTGGGCGCCGAGGTGACCGTGGTCGGCTGCGACGTGGGCGACCGCGCCGCGCTGGCCGCGCTGCTGGCCGCCCACCCGGTCGACTCGGTGGTCCACGCCGCGGGCACGGTGCGCGACGCGGTGATCGGCTCGCTCACCGAGGAGGCGCTCGCGGAGGTGTTCCGGGCCAAGGTGGACGGCGCCTGGCACTTGCACGAGCTGACGCTCCATCAGGACATCCGCAGGTTCGTGCTCTTCTCCTCGCTCTCCGCCGTCCTCGACGGCGCCGGGCAGGGCAACTACGCGGCGGCCAACGCCTTCTTGGACGCACTGGCCGAGCACCGCGCCGCGGTGGGCCTGCCGGCCACCGCCCTCGCCTGGGGCCTGTGGACGGGCGGGGCCGGCATGGGCGCCGCGCTGGACGAGGCGGCGCTGGCCCGGATCGCCCGCTACGGGCTGCCGGGACTGGACGCGGCGCACTCGCTGCGCCTGTTCGACGCGGCCGTGCGCACCGGCGAGGCCAGGGTGGTCCCCGTCGAGCTGGACGCCGCCGCGGTGCGCGGCCGGGCCGACGGCATACCCGCGCTGCTCAGCGGCCTGGTGCGCCCCGCCAGCCGCCGCACCTCGGCGGCCCGCGGCACCCGCGACCTGGCTGCCGCCGACGGCGGGCTGGGTGGGCTGGGCGCGCTGCCGGCCGCCGAGCGGGAGCGCGCGGTGCTGGAGCTGGTGCGCACCGAGGTGGCGGTCGTGCTGCGGCACGAAGGCGCGGCGGCGATCAGCCCGACCCGGGCGTTCACCGAGCTCGGCTTCGACTCGCTGGCCGCCGTGGAGCTGCGCAACCGGCTCAACTCGGCGACCGGGCTGCGGCTGCCGGCCACCCTGGTCTTCGACTACCCGTCACCGAAGCTGCTGGCCGCGCACATCCGCGACACCCTGTTCGGCGCCGCGCCCGAGGAGCCAGCAGCGCCGGTCGCGGCGACCGTTCAAGGCGATCCGATCGTGATCGTCGGGATGAGCTGCCGCTACCCGGGCGGCGTCGAGTCGCCCGAGGACCTGTGGCGGCTGGTCGCCGACGGCGTCGACACCATCGGGGAGTTCCCCGCCGACCGGGGCTGGGACACCGGGGCGATCTACGATCCGGTGCCGGGCACGCCCGGCCGGACATACTCGCGCGAGGGCGGATTCCTCTACCGGGCGGCGGAGTTCGACGCCGACTTCTTCGGCATCTCGCCGCGCGAGGCGGTCGCGATGGACCCGCAGCAGCGCCTGCTGCTGGAGGTCTCCTGGGAGGCCTTCGAGCGCGCGGGCATCGACCCGGCGACCGTGCGCGGCACCGCCACCGGGGTGTTCGCCGGGGTGATGTACCACGACTACGGCAGCTGGCTCACCGATGCCCCCGAGGAGGTGGCCGCGTACGTCGGCAACGGCACCCTCGGCAGCGTGGTCTCCGGGCGCGTCGCCTACGCGCTCGGCCTCGAAGGGCCGGCGGTCACCGTGGACACCGCCTGCTCCTCCTCGCTGGTCACCCTGCACCTGGCCGCGCAGGCGCTGCGCGGCGGCGAGTGCACGCTGGCGCTGGCGGGCGGTGTCACCGTGATGTCCACCCCCGACACCTTCATCGACTTCAGCCGCCAGCGCGGCCAGGCCCCGGACGGGCGCTGCAAGTCCTTCGCGGACGCGGCCGACGGCACCGGTTGGGGTGAGGGCGTCGGCATGCTGGTGCTGGAGCGGCTGTCGGACGCCGAGCGCAACGGGCACCGGGTGCTTGCCGTGCTGCGGGGCAGTGCGATCAACCAGGATGGTGCGTCCAACGGGCTGACGGCACCGAACGGTCCGTCGCAGCAGCGGGTGATCCGGCAGGCGTTGGCGACTGCGGGGTTGTCGGCGGCCGAGGTGGACGTGGTGGAGGCGCACGGGACCGGGACCACGCTGGGTGATCCGATCGAGGCGCAGGCCCTGCTGGCGACGTACGGTCAGGAGCACTCGGCGGAGCGGCCGTTGTGGCTCGGGTCGGTCAAGTCGAACATCGGGCACACCCAGGCGGCGGCGGGTGTGGCCGGGGTGATCAAGATGGTGCAGGCGATGCGGCACGGTGTGCTACCCAGGACGCTGCACGTGGACGCACCTTCCAACAAGGTCGACTGGTCGGCGGGCGAGGTGCGGCTGCTGACGGACAGTCAGCCTTGGCCCGAGGTCGACCGGCCGCGCCGGGCCGGGATCTCCTCCTTCGGCATCAGCGGCACCAACGCCCACGTGATCCTCGAAGCGGCCCCGGTGGCCGAGGACTCCCCGGCCACCGGCACCCCGCCCACCCTGGTGGCGCTGCCGCTCTCGGGCCGCAGCCCCGAGGCGCTCGCCGCCCAGGCCGAGCGGCTGGCCGACATCGACGGGCCCGCCCTCGCCGATCTCGGGCTGGCGCTGGCCTCGACCCGAAGCCGGCACTCGCACCGCGCCGTGGTGCTGGCCGGCGAGCGCGCCGAACTCGACGCCGCGCTGGCCGCGTTGAGTGCCGGCTCCGAGGCGCCCGGCCTGGTCACCGGTACCGTCGACGAGGGCGGCCTGGCGTTCCTGTTCTCCGGCCAGGGCTCGCAGCGCCCCGGCATGGGACGCCAGTGGTACGAGACCTTCCCGGTCTTCGCCGAGCACTTCGACCGCGTCGCCGCCCGGCTGGACCCCGAGCTGGACCGGCCGCTGGCCGAGGTGGTCTTCGGCACGGACGCCGAACTGCTGGGCCGCACCGCCTACACCCAGGCCGCGCTCTTCGCCGTCGAGGTGGCGCTCTTCCGGCTGCTGGAGTCCTTCGGCCTGCGCCCGGACCTCCTGGCCGGCCACTCGATCGGCGAGCTGGGCGCGGCGCACGTCAGCGGCGTCTGGTCGCTGGCGGACGCGGCGAAGGCGGTCGCCGCCCGGGGCCGGCTGATGCAGGCGCTGCCCGAGGGCGGCGCGATGGTCGCGGTGCGGGCGGGCGAGGCCGAGGTGCGGCCGCTGCTGGACGAGCGGGTCGGCATCGCGGCGGTCAACGGCCCGCGCTCCGTGGTGCTCTCCGGCGACACCGAGGCGGTGCTGGAGCTGGCGGCCCGGTTCGAGCGGTCAAAGCGGCTGACCGTCTCGCACGCCTTCCACTCGCCCCGGATGGACGGCATGCTGGCCGAGTTCGGCGCGGTGCTGGCCGAACTCGACTACGCCGAGCCGGTCATCCCGATCGTCTCCACGCTGACCGGCCGCCCGGCGGACCCGGCGCAGCTGTGCACGCCGGAGTACTGGGTCCGGCACGTCCGGGAGGGCGTGCGCTTCGCCGACGCCGTCGCCGCGCTGGCCGAACAGGGCGTCAGCACCTTCCTGGAGCTCGGCCCGGACGCCGTGCTGAGCGCACTGGGACCGGACTGCCTGCCGGAGGAGGCGCAGGCGGTCTTCGCCCCGGTCGCCCGCAAGGACAAGCCCGAGGCGGCGGAACTGCTGGGCGCCGTCGCACTGGCGCACACTCGTGGCGCCGCGCTGAACTGGCAGGCGCTGTACGGCGACTACACCGGCCGGGCGGTCGAGCTGCCGACCTACGCCTTCCAGCACCGGCGGTTCTGGCTGGACGCCCCCGCCGCCAAGGGCGACCCGGGCAGCCTGGGCCAGGCACCGGTGGACCACCCGCTGGTCGGCGCCGGGATCCGGCTGGCCGCCTCCGACGAGGTGCTGCTGACCGGGCGGGTCTCGCGCGCCACCCACCCGGTGCTCGCCGAACACGCCGTGC